>NZ_JBDIUY010000010.1:0-315757 GCF_040212315.1 Brevibacterium litoralis
CTCGATGCCGCGGGTGGAGGGTTCGTCCGTCTCCCAGGTCTCGATCCTCGCGCGCATGCCCTCGACGGGCTCGACCTTCGCCTCGGTGCCGAGGACGACGACACGATCGGCGGTGCGCAGGACCTCGGGGTCGAGCGCCTTGGGGTGGCCGGCGGACATGTCGCCGCCCACCTCCGCGATCGACTCGACCGACTGGGCGTTGAGTTTGCTGCCGGGATTCGTCCCGGCGGACAGTGCGGTCACCCCGCCCTCCGAGCGCAGGGTCGCGAGTGCCGCGGCCATCTGCGACTTGCCGCCGTTGCGCGCGCAGACGAACAGGAGGGTGGGAGCGGTGTCGGTGCGCGCGGAGTTGCCGGTGGTCATGAATGAGTCCTTTCGGAGGATCGTCAGGGCTCGGGTCGAGAGGCCGGCTCAGCGGGCCGGGACGGACGGATCACCCGGGAACAGGCGTGGACCCACCCACAGCAGGACATAGACGAATGCGACGAGGATCGGCACCTCGATGAGCGGACCGACGACACCGGCGAGGGCCTGTCCGGACGTGACCCCGAAGGTGCCGATCGCCACGGCGATCGCGAGTTCGAAGTTGTTGCCGGTGGCGGTGAATGCGACGGCGGTCGACTTCGCGTATCCCAGGCCGACCCCACGGGAGGCGAGCAGACCGACGGCGAACATGAGGACGAAGTACGCGAGCAAGGGCAGGGCGATACGGGCGACGTCCCAGGGGTTCGAGGTGATCGCCTCGCCCTGGAGAGCGAAGAGCAGGACGATGGTGAAGAGCAGGCCGTAGAGGGCCCAGGGGCCGAGCTTCGGCAGGAATCGGTCCTCGTACCAGGCGCGGCCCTTGGTCCGTTCTCCGATCAGTCGGGTGAGGAAGCCCGCGACGAGTGGGATGCCGAGGAACACGAGGACGCTCAGGACGATCGCCCAGAAGCTGAACTCGGCGCTCGTGGTGGGCAGGCCCAGCCAGCCGGGCAGGATCTGGAGGTAGAACCAGCCGAGGAAGCCGAAGGCGAGGACCTGGAAGACGGAGTTGACGGCGACGAGGACGGCCGTCGCCTCACGGTCGCCGCAGGCCAGGTCGTTCCAGATGAGGACCATGGCGATGCAACGTGCCAGTCCGACGATGATGAGCCCGGTGCGGAACTCCGGGAGATCCGGGAGCATGAGCCACGCCAGGCCGAACATGAGGGCGGGGCCCACCAGCCAGTTGAGTACGAGCGACAGGACCATGAGCCTGCGGTCCGCGGTGATGCGGCGAGTCTCGTCGTAGCGGACCTTTGCGAGCACCGGGTACATCATCACGAGTAGACCGATCGCGATGGGCAGGGAGACGGAGCCGATCTTCACGGCTTCGAGCGCGTGGTCGATACCGGGGACGAAGCGTCCCAGGGCCAGGCCCAGCAACATCGCCGCGATGATCCAGGCGGGCAGCCAGCGATCGACGAAGGACAGCTTCCCGGCGACCGGGGCCGAGGTCGGAGTGGGGGCCGTGGAAGCGGTGGCGGTCATGTGGCCTTCCTGTCGGTGGTCGTGCCGGAGGTCGGGAGGGTGCCCGCGGTGGCGAGTGTGGCGGCCACGGAGTCGAGTGCGCCCGGTACGAGTGAGAAGTACGCCCAGGTGCCGCGCTTGGTGCGGTGCAGGAACCCGGCGTCGGTGAGCAGTTTGAGGTGATGGGAGACCGTCGGCTGGCTCAGCCCCACCGGTTCCATGAGGTCGCAGACGCAGGCCTCGTGTGCCTCGGTCGCCTGGATGATCGACAGCAGCCGCAGGCGGACGGGGTGGGCCAGTGCCTTGAGGGTCGTCGCGAGGGCGTCCGCGTCCTCGGGCCCGAGGGGTACGTGCGTGAAGGGGGTGCCGCAACCGGCGGGGCCGCAGTTCGCCGGTGCGTGGCCGGCGGCCGTCCCCTGCGGAGGAGCGTCCTGGATGGTGGTCATGCATCGAGGATAATCGATATTGACGAACGTCGATACCCCGAGGATGATTCACCCCATGGAACTCATCGACCTGACTCCCCGCCTGGTCCCCCACGACCCCCTCGCGGATCTCCCCGTCGCCGTCATCGGTGCCGGTCCCATCGGCCTCACGGCCGCCGTGCACCTGCGCGAACGCGGTCTCGACGCCCTCGTCCTGGAGAAGGGGGACGAACCGGCCTCCGCTCTGCGGGAATGGGGACACGTCCGCCTCTTCTCCCCGTGGGAGCACCTGGTCGATCCGGTCGTCGAGACCGCGCTCGCCGCCACCGACTGGTCCCGCCCCACCGATTCCTACGAACCTCTCGGCTCCGAGTTCGTCCGTGACTACGTCGAGCCGCTCGCCGCCCTCCCGTCCCTCGACGGTGTGGTCCGGTACGGCACCGAGGTCCTCGCCGTCACCCGCGAGGGCAAGGACCGCACCCGTACCACCGCCCGG
The DNA here is from genome assembly GCF_040212315.1 of Brevibacterium litoralis. Classification (NCBI taxonomy): domain Bacteria; kingdom Bacillati; phylum Actinomycetota; class Actinomycetes; order Micrococcales; family Brevibacteriaceae; genus Brevibacterium; species Brevibacterium litoralis. The sequence continues at coordinate 2,413 of NZ_JBDIUY010000010.1, forward strand.
TCGCAGGCCCCCTTCGTCCTCCGGGTCCGGTCCGCGGACGGGCACGTCGAGGAGCTCCGCGCCCGTGCCGTCCTCGACGCCTCGGGGACCTGGGGACAGCCGGCTCCCCTCGGCTCCCACGGGCTCGACCCGCTCGGCGCCGAGGAGGTGGCCGACCGTCTGCTCCCCGGCCTGCCCGACGTCCTCGGGGTCGACCGGGACCGCGTGGCGGGCACGCACGTGACCGTCGTCGGTGCCGGTCACTCCGCGGCCAACACCCTCATCGCACTGGCCGCCCTCGCCGAGGAGGAACCGGACACCCGTGTCACCTGGCTGCTGCGGAATGCGAACGCCGCCCGGGTGAGTACCGGGGACGACGAGCTCGAAGGCCGCGGGGCCCTCGGGTCCCGGCTCGAACAGCTCGTCGCCGACGGCCGCGTCGAGGTCGTCGACTCCTTCGAGATCGCGCGCCTCGAAGACCTGCCCGGCGGGGGAGTCCGGGCACACGGGGTGCCCGGGGCAGGGCGCCTCGGTGTCGGGGAGGGCGGCGGGAGTGCCTGCTGCGGCACGGACTCCGCGGCGGACTGCGGGGACGGCGCCGGAGCCCCGGTGCACGACACGGACCTGCTCGTCGCCGCTACCGGGTTCCGCCCGGACCTGTCGATCCTGTCGGAGGTCCGCACCGCGGTCGACGAGATCGTGCAGGCCCCGGTGCGCCTGGCGCCGCTCATCGATCCGAACGAGCACTCCTGTGGCACCGTCGCACCGCACGGGTACCGGGAGCTCTCCCATCCGGAGCCGGGGCTGTACGTCGTGGGTATGAAGAGCTACGGACGGGCCCCGACCTTCCTGCTGAAGACCGGCTACGAGCAGGTCCGTTCGGTCGTCGCGTGGATCGCGGGCGACACCGAGGCGGCCGCCCATGTCGAACTGGAACTCCCCGAGACCGGCGTCTGCAACGTCGACGCCGGTGGCTGCTGCTGAAGCCCCGTCCCCCACCGTCACCGAACCGAAGGGAAACCTCCCATGACCGACCGCCCCACCGTCCTCTTCGTCTGTGTCCATAATGCCGGTCGTTCGCAGATGGCCGCGGGCTTCCTGCAGCACCTGTCCGGTGACCGGATCGACGTCCTGTCGGCCGGCAGCGAACCCAAGGACTCCGTCAATCCCGTGGCCGTCGAGGCGATGGCGGAGCTCGGGATCGACATCGCCGCCAACACCCCGAAGGTCCTCACGACCGAGGCCGTCCAGGAGTCCGACGTCGTCATCACCATGGGGTGCGGCGACGCCTGCCCGATCTTCCCCGGCAAGCGCTACGAGGACTGGGCGCTCACCGATCCCGCCGGGCAGGGCATCGAGGTCGTCCGCGGGGTGCGCGACGACATCCGCGTCCGGATCGAGACCCTGATCGGCGAACTCGCACCGGCGAGCTGACGCGAATACCGCCCCGATATGTTCCACGGCCCTCGGAATGTGCTGACATTCCGAGGGCCGTGAAACATATCGGGGCGGTGGGGTTCCGGGGCTGGGGCGGAGTCAGGCACAGCCGGGGCGGTGGGGCCTCACTCCGCCGGGGGTTCGGTGCTCCCTCCGATGTTGAACATCCAGTGGATTCCGAACCGGTCGACGACCTCACCGAAGTGGTCGCCCCAGGGAGCGGCCTCCAAGGGGATGACGACGCTGCCGCCCTCGGCCAAGCGGGGGAAGGCGGCGCTCATCGCCTCGAGGTCCTCGGGGCCGGCGTGGAGCGCGATCGTGCCGTTGGTGAAGGGGCCGCCCATCTGCTCGGCCATCCCGGGTGGGGTGTCCGAGGCCATGACGGAGAAGTCGGCGGCGAACACGAGCATCGAGTGCATGACGAGGTCGGCCTGTGAGTCGTCGGCAGCAGCGCCGAATTCGCCGTAGGAGGCCAACGACAACTCACCGCCGAGGACTTCCTGGTAGAAGGTCATCGCCTCGCGGGTGGAGCCCTCGAAGCGCAGGTACGGGGAGACACGGGGTGTCATGGACATGGCATGGAGCCTTCCGGTCGTCGACGGGCGGCCTCGCTGCCGCCTCCGGTGACCATCCTCGTCGCTGCCCGGAGAGGGGACAAGACCCTACGGTGGACGGCTCCGAGAAGTGCGTCCGAGGCGCCCTCTAGGGTGGGTGCCGGACGTGACAGAACGGTCGAGGTCGCAAGCAGGGGAGCGGGACTATGACGGATACGGGAACGACCGGGATGACCGGGGCGGACGTGACGGGTAGGGGTGAGGGTTCGGAACTCCACCAGCAGGCGCTCGGGGTCCTGCGGGACCTCACGGGGGCACCGGATGCGCAGTTCCACCCCGGCCAGTACGAGGCGATCGAGGCGCTCGTCGCCCGTCGTCGGCGTGCCCTCGTCGTCCAGCGCACGGGGTGGGGCAAGTCCGCCGTGTACTTCGTCGCCTCCCTGTTGTTGCGGCGCATGGGCCGGGGACCGTCGCTCATCGTCTCGCCGCTGCTCGCCCTCATGCGGGACCAGGTGGCCGCGGCCGCCCGGGCGGGTGTGCGTGCGGTGACCATGAACTCCTCGAACGTCACCGAGTGGGACGCGGTCGTCGACGACCTGCGCGACGGCAACGTGGACGTCCTGCTCATCTCGCCGGAACGCCTCAACAATCCGCAGTTCCGGGACCGGGTCCTCGGTCCGCTCATGCAGCAGTTGGGCATGATCGTCGTCGACGAGGCCCATTGCATCTCCGACTGGGGCCACGACTTCCGGCCGGACTACCGGCGGATCGGCGCCCTGCTCGCCACCCTGCCGGGCGACATGCCGGTCCTCGCGACCACCGCGACGGCCAACTCCCGCGTCGTCGAGGACGTGGCGGAGCAGTTGGGCCACGACACCCTCGTCATCCGCGGTCCGCTCTCGCGCAAGTCCCTGCGTCTCGGTGTCACCCCGACCACGGATCCGGGCAGCCGCATCGCCTGGTTGGTCCAGCACATCGGGGACTTCCAAGGCTCCGGCATCGTCTACACGCTCACGGTCTCCGCGGCGGAGGACGTCGCGCGGGCTCTCCGACAGGCCGGGTACGAGGTCGCTTCCTATACCGGTCGGACGGACCCGGAGGAGCGGGAGCGTCTGGAGGCCGCGCTCAAGGGCAACGAACTCAAGGCTCTCGTCGCCACCTCGGCTCTCGGAATGGGCTTCGACAAGCCGGACCTCGGGTTCGTCGTCCACCTCGGCGCTCCCTCCTCCGCCGTGGCCTACTACCAGCAGGTGGGGCGCGCCGGCCGTGGGACCGACAACGCGGACGTCCTCCTGCTGCCCGGCCCGGAGGACCCGGACATCTGGGAGTACTTCGCGACCGCCTCGATGCCGGAGGAGGACGCCGCGAAGGCGGTGCTCTCCACTCTCGACGAAGGACCGGAGGAGGCGTGGAGCATCCCGCGGTTGGAGACGGTCGTCGGGATCAAGCGGTCCAAGCTCGACCTGCTGCTCAAGACCCTCCAGGTCGACGGGGCGGTCGACCGGGTGAAGGGTGGCTTCGTGTCCACCGGACGGGGCTGGACCTACGACGCACAGCGGTACGCGAACGTCGCCCGGGCCCGGAAACAGGAGGCCGACGCGATGCTCGAGTACGAGCGGACCACCATGTGTCGCATGCGGTTCCTGGCCGAGGCACTCGACGACCCGGAGGCCACCGACTGCGGCCGATGTGACACCTGTGCGGGGGTGTGGTGGGACCAGGAGGTCTCCGAGCAGAACCGCACCGGGGCCCGGAAGTTCCTCTCGACCGTCGGTGTACCGGTCGAACCGCGCGGGTCCTGGCCCTCGGGCCTCGCGAACATCGGGGTCGACCTCAAGGGCCGGATCCCCGTCGAGGAGCGGATGGAGGAAGGGCGGGTGGTCGCCCGCTTCACCGATCTCGGGCCCGGTCAGCAACTCCGGGACTTCCTCGCCCCGGGTGCCGAGGACGCCCCGGTGCCGGCGGCGATCGGGCGGCACTGCCTGTCGGTCCTCGGGGACTGGGGTTGGGCGGAACGTCCGACCGTGGTCGTCGGGATGGCGAATCCGCGCAGGCCCGTGACGGTCCGGTCGCTCGCGGCGGAACTCGCCACGGCCGGGCGGCTGAACGACGCCGGGGACCTGCACCTCGTCCACTCGACGGGGGACCCGGACGTCAACAGTGCCTTCCGGGTCAAGGACGTCCACGACGCCTTCGCGGTCCCGTCCGAGGTGGCGCAGGCCGTCAGCGGTCAGGTCGTCCTGCTCGTCGACGACATGGTCGTCTCGCGCTGGTCGATGGCCGCCGCGGCCCGTGTGCTCCGCCGGGCGGGCGCCCGTGCGGTCCTTCCCTTCGCCCTGGCACTGCGCGCCTGATAGGTGTTCCATTGAGTGCGAGATGGCGGGTCTGGTCGGAGCCTTGGAACCGGACGTGAACGGTCCGACGTCAAGCTTCAGGGTTGGATTTCCGCCCTTGTCATCCAACGTTAAGGATTAAAGTTGGATCGCTGACCCTATCGTCCCACCCTGAGCGTCAGGTCGGGTGGAACCGTCAGAGGTCCTGGTTGAGCTGGAAGGTCGCACCCTCGGGGTCGATCACGGTGGCGATCCGGCCGAAGGGTGTGTCCATCGGGCCGTCGGCCACCCGACCGCCGAGCTCTGTGACCTTCGCGCAGGCCGCGTCGCAGTCCGGCACGGCGAAGTACGTGCGCCACAGCGACCGTTCGAACCACTGGGCGGCGTCGCACAGTCCGGCGGTGGCGGAGTCCCCGGCGCCGTTCGTGAAGTAGTGGGTGCCGTCCTCCTGGTCCCCACCGTCCTCCGGACCCATCGGGGTGGCCTCCCAGCCCAGGACGTCGCGGTAGAAGGGGAAGGCCGCGTCGAAGTCGGTGCTCATGCACTCGAACCACACGGGTGTCCCGTGGCCCTGCTCGACGGTGAAACCGTCATAGGTCTTCGCCTGCCACAGTCCCAGGTGCGCGCCGTCGGGAGCGGTCACCATCGCCATCCGGCCCAGGTCACCGACGTCCATGGCCGGGACGTCGGGGGTGATACCGGATTCGGCCGCGCGAGCCACGGTCGCGTCGAGGTCGGCGGTCTCCAGATAGGTCGACCAGGCGGCGGGCGGCGCCTCGGCACCTTCCATGCCCATGTCGTCCATCGCCGCACCGGCGTCGGCCATGGACATGAAGCCGCCCACGTCGTTGCCGCCGGAACGGATCATGTGGTAATGCCCGAATTCGGGGCCCATGTCCTCGAACTCCCAGCCCAGGAGTGCGGAGTAGAAGGCCTTGGCGGTCTCTGGGTCGTTCGAGGAGTAGTCGATCCAGATGGGTGAGCCCGACGGGCGTTCGGTGGTCATGGCGGCTCCTTCGCCTCGCGGAGGCCACCACGTGCGGGAATGCACGCGGTGGTGGTCCCCTTGACGACTACGAGAGTAGACCCGGGGTGAGCAGCCCGGAATGCCTTGGGTTCACTCGTCGGTGACCGGACTGCGCTCTCCGGTCGGTGACGACGGGTCAGTCCGCGATGATGCTCTCGGAGGACTCGGACTCGTCACGCTTGTAGACGACGCAGATGACGTGGCGGCCGGTGGCGATCTGCCATTCGGACTCGTCGAGCGGGTAGAGCGCCGCCCAGTAGTACTCGGAGAGCAGCTTGACCATGTCGAGCTGGTCGAGCTCGCCTCCGCAGAAGTCGTCGGCGATCTCGACGACCGCGTCCTCACCCGGCCAGTCGCCGTCGAGCGGTTTGGTCGCGTAGACCTCGTACTCGTGCGGCTCCGTGCAGTCGACGTAGTCGAGGGAGCTCTCGTCGTCGGAGACGTCCAGACACTCACCGGCCATCGCATAGGGCTCGGAGGTGTTGCCGCTGCCGTCGTGCTCCTCCGCGGCGTTCGAGTCGGTCGACTCGTCGGGGCTCTCGGTGGATCCCTGGCCCTCGCCCTCGCCGATCTCGGTGAGGATGTCCTCCTCCTCGGAGGTGGACGGGTCCGTGGGTTCGTCGGTGCCCGCGGGCTCCTCCGCGGTCGGCCCCGGTGTGGGCTGGGTGATCGGATGGGGTTCGTCCTCACCACCGCGGAGGACGTTGACGAGGATGATGGCACCGAGGGCGACGACCGCGATGAGGAAGAACCCACCGGCGACGACCGCAGCGATGAGGCCTCCCTTGCCCTTCTTCTCCGGCTGCTGACCGAAGGGGCCGCCCTGGGGAGGTCCTCCCTGCCCGGGGCCACCCGGCCCTCCACCGAACCCGCCGGGCGGGCCGGCTCCGGGGCCGCCTGCGCCGGGATACCCGGCGCCCATCGGTCCGGGTGGCGGGCCCTGTCCGCCGGAGTTCGGTCCCTGTCCGTACGGCCCCGCCTGCGGATTCGTCGGCGCCCAACCCTGTGAGCCGGGCTGCTGAGGGCCGGGTGCCCCCGGGTTGCCCGGGGCCTGCGGGTACGGAGGGTTCGGCCCCTGCGGGTTATGCCCGTAGGGGTTCTGAGGATTCGGCGGGCCGTACTGGTTGCCGTTCATGGCCCCACCCTAGGGACCGCTGTCCCCACCCCGCCAGGGTGGGGAACCCCCGTATGGCCGGACTGTGACATCTCCGCCGGGGCGAGGTCGGCGTACGACCGGCGCACGGCGAGCATCGCGGGTATGACTTCCCCTCCGATGATCATCGGATCGATCCCCGGGACAAGTCCCTCGGTTCCCACGTGATCCGGTGCCTGGCGGCCCACGGGGTCACCACGGTCCTCGGGATCCCCGGCACCCACAACATCGAGTTCTACCGCGGGCTCGGCGCCCACGGGATCCGCCACGTGGCACCCCGGCACGAACAGGGCGGGGTCTACGCGGCCGATGCGATGGCCCGCGCGACGGGACGAACGGGTGTCGTCCTCACGACCTCCGGGCCGGGCCTGACGAATGCGCTCACCGGACTGGCGAACGCCCACGGCGACTCCCTGCCGGTCCTCGTGATCTCCCCGGGCATGCCCCGCGGGGCCGAACGGCGTGACACCGGTGACCTCCACGAGACCCGGGACCAACGGGCCCGTCCTGGTCCACGTCCCCGCCGAGGTGGCCGCGTCCTGGTGAGCCAGGTCACGCAAGGAGAGCCTCAACTGGCTGAGGTTTTCCTGTGCATACTGGCCGACGACCGAGAGCGGTCGTAGCGTTGGCCCTGATCGGCGATCCCGTCGATCAGGGCCACATGACCGGATACGTTGCACAGAACTCGCATGCCTCCGTCGCCCGGCGGGGGACACCGAAGGAGTAGGTATGGAATACACCGTTCCCGGACTCACCACCGACACCGGCCGCAAGGTCACCGAGATCCTGCAGGACCGCCTGGGCGTCCTCAACGATCTGCACCTCACGCTCAAGCACGCGCACTGGAACGTCGTGGGCCCCACCTTCATCGGTGTCCACGAGATGCTCGATCCGCAGATCGAGCTCGTGCGCGGATACGCCGATGAGGTCGCCGAGCGCATCGCGACGCTCGGTGGGTCCCCGGTCGGCGTGCCCGGACGTACCGCCTACACCCGTCCGTGGGACGAGTACACGCTGGACAAGGGGAAGACGGTCGACCACATCGCCGCGCTCGACGGCGTGTACACCGGCCTGATCTCCTCCCAGCGCACCGCGATCGAGGAGGTGGGCGACCTCGATCCCATCACCGAGGACATGCTCATCGCCCAGTCCGCAGAACTCGAGAAGTTCCAGTGGTTCCTCCGGGCACACCTCGACGGCTGAGTTGTACGCCGCCCGAGCCCCGGCACCTCGCCGCTGCTCACGGCTGAGTTCTACGCCGCCCGAGCCCCGGCACCCCGCCGCTGCTCACGGCTGAGTTCTACGCCGCCCGAGCGCTGACACGTGGTTGGGCCCCGACACCGAGCACGGTGTCGGGGCCCAACCACGTATCTGTCGGCGTTGCTGTCAGTAATGGCCGGGCGGATCACTGCTGGGGAAGGACTCGTCGCCCCACTCGTCGGCCAGGGCGTCGTCGTGGTCGTGCTCGGCCTGCTCCTCGGAATCCCGTTCCGAGTCGTCGTCCGGGGTGTCGGCCGCGTCATCGCCGGCGGACGCGAAGAGTGCGTCCGCGAGGGATTGTCCGTCCGGCCCGGTGAGTGGCTGGGTGTCGTTCGCGCCGGACGCCGGTTCCTCCACCGGATCCGCGTCGCAGGGGGTGTCGGGTGTGAGTGAGTCGGTCATGGCGCCCTCCTGAGGGTCTGCGAACCGTTCGTACATCCACGCTACGCCGCACCACCTGGCCCGACAAGGGTTCCTGTTCTCCTGTCAGGGGTACTCCATGCGGTGTTCACAGGACTCTGCGAAAAATTCTTCTCCCTCGCGGAATAGATCGACGCGACGCTTAGTTGAGTCGAGTACACGCAAGTTTGGTGAGTGTGGCTTTGACACGCTCCGGACCCGTCCGCAGACTTGAGTCGGAATCACTCAGGGACCGTCCGGACCCGACCGCGGTGGACACCGCCGGTAGCCGGAGGAACCGCAAACCGTAGGAGGAAACTCATGGCACGTGCAGTGGGCATCGACCTGGGCACCACGAACTCCGTCGTCGCCGTCCTCGAGGGTGGCGACCCCAAGGTCATCGCGAACGCCGAGGGTGGCCGCACCACCCCGTCGGTCGTCGCGGTCAACAAGAACGGTGACTCGCTCGTCGGCGAGATCGCCAAGCGTCAGGCGGTCACGAACCCCAAGAACACCGTGGCCTCCGTGAAGCGCCACATGGGCACGGACTGGTCGACGGAGCTCGGTGACAAGACGCTCACCGCCCCGGAGATCTCCGCCCGCATCCTGCAGAAGCTCAAGCACGACGCCGAGGAGTACCTGCAGGAGGAGGTGACCGACGCGGTCATCACCGTCCCGGCCTACTTCAACGACGCCGAGCGTCAGGCCACCAAGGACGCCGGTCAGATCTCCGGCCTCAACGTCCTGCGCATCATCAACGAGCCCACCGCGGCCGCCCTGGCCTACGGCCTGGAGCGCGGCAAGGAGGACGAGCTCATCCTCGTCTTCGACCTCGGTGGCGGTACCTTCGACGTCTCCCTCCTGGAGGTCGGCAAGGACGAGGACGACTTCTCCACCATCCAGGTGCGCGCCACCTCCGGCGACAACCGCCTGGGCGGCGACGACTGGGATCAGCGGATCGTCGACTGGCTCATCGGTGAGGTCAAGAACGGCTACGGCGTGGACCTGTCCAAGGACACCACCGCCCTCCAGCGCCTCAAGGAGGCCGCGGAGCAGGCCAAGAAGGAGCTGTCCTCGGCCTCGAGCACGAACATCTCCCTCCAGTACCTGTCGATGAGCGACAACGGCCCGATCCACCTGGACGAGTCGCTCACCCGCGCCAAGTTCGAGGACCTCACCAAGGACCTCCTCGAGCGCACCAAGAAGCCCTTCGAGAACGTCATGGCCGACGCCGGCGTGAAGATCGACGAGATCGACCACGTCGTCCTCGTCGGTGGTTCGACCCGCATGCCCGCCGTCTCGGAGATCGTCAAGAAGCTCACCGGCGGCAAGGAGCCCAACAAGGGTGTCAACCCGGACGAGGTCGTCGCTCTCGGCGCCGCCGTCCAGGCCGGTGTCCTCAAGGGTGAGCGCAAGGACGTGCTGCTCATCGACGTGACCCCGCTGTCGCTGGGTCTGGAGACCAAGGGTGGCGTGATGACCAAGCTCATCGAGCGCAACACCCCGATCCCCACCAAGAAGTCCGAGACCTTCACGACCGCCGAGGACAACCAGTCCACGGTGTCGATCCAGGTTTTCCAGGGCGAGCGTGAGTTCACCCGCGACAACAAGCTCCTGGGCACCTTCGACCTCACCGGCATCGCCCCGGCTCCCCGTGGCATGCCGCAGATCGAGGTGGCCTTCGACATCGACGCGAACGGCATCGTCCACGTGTCCGCCAAGGACAAGGCGACCGACAAGGAGCAGTCGATGACCATCACGGGTGGCTCGTCCATCCCGCAGGAGGACATCGACCGCATGGTGCGCGAGGCCGAGGAGCACGCCGACGAGGACAAGAAGCGTCGCGAGGCCGCGGACAACCGAAACACCGCCGAGAACATGGCGTACTCCGTCGAGAAGCTCCTCGAGGAGAACGACGAGAAGCTGGACGAGGAGGTCAAGTCCACGGTCAAGGCCGACGTCGAGGCCGTCAAGGAGGCCCTGAAGGGCGAGGACGACGACGCCGTGAAGACCGCGATGGACGCCCTGTCCCAGTCGCAGCTCAAGATCGGCGAGGCCCTCTACGCCCAGCAGGACGCCGCGGGTGCCGCTGCGGGTGCCGAGGCCGGCGCCGAGTCGGCGGACGCCGATGACGACGTCATCGACGCCGAGGTCGTGGACGAGGACGAGGACAAGAAGTGACGTCCGGCGACCAGGACCCGAACCTGCCCGACGAGAACGAGGACGTCCCGCAGGACACCTCCGCCGCCGAGGCGCCCGCCGATTCCCAGCCGGACGCGGACTCCGCGTCCGCGCAGGAGGACCAGGGCGCCTCGGGCGCGGGGGAGTCCGCGGAGGCCGACGCCTCCGACCTCGGCGTCGAGATTCCCGAGGACGCCTCGGAACTCGACGGGATGACCGAGGAGGAGAAGGAGGCCGACCGGAAGACGGCCGCCGGGTACCTGGCTGACCTGCAGCGGATCAACGCGGAGTACGCCGCGTACCGGATGCGGGCCCAGCGGGAGCAGGAGCGGGCCAAGGAGTCGGGCATCGTCAAGGTGGTCGAGTCGCTGGTCCCCGTCCTCGACGAGGTGAAGCTCGCCCGCGACAACGGTGACGTCACCGGTCCCTTCGAGACCCACGTGGCGAAGCTGGAGTCGGCGCTCGAGAAGCTGGGTGTGACCCAGTACGGCGAGCCCGGCGACGAGTTCGACCCCAACCTCCACGAGGCGCTCATGCAGCAGCCGAACGAGGAGGTGGAGACCACCACGGTCTTCATGGTGATGCAGCCCGGCTACAAGGTCGGTGACCGCGTCGTCCGTGCCGCCCGCGTGGGTGTGCACGCCCCGGCGGAGTGACCGTCGGCTGACCGCTTCCGGCCGGTCGGGATCCTGCCCGGCCGGCCGGAAGCGTTCCGGCGCACGACGCGTCGGAGAACCCACATCCCACATCAGCCCCGGTGTGGGGATCGTCCGTTCGGAGGAACCGACCCTTCGAGGAAGGAGGCGCACGGTGAATACCGGTCCGCAGCAGGAATGGTTCGACAAGGACTACTACAAGGTGCTCGGCGTCTCCGAGGACGCCACCGAGACCGAGATCAAGAAGGCCTACCGCAAGCTCGCCCGCAAGTATCACCCCGATCAGAACCCCGGTGACGAGGTCGCCGAGTCGAAGTTCAAGGAGGTCGGTGCGGCCCACCACGTGCTCGCCGACCCGGAGACGCGCGAACAGTACGACCAGGTGCGGAAGATGGGCAGCGGCGCCCGCTTCACGGCCGGCGGTCCCGGCGGCGGCGCAGGTGGATTCGAGGACGTCTTCTCCGGTCTGTTCACCGGCGGTGGCGGCCGCCCGCGTCCCGGTGCCGGTGGGTACGGGGACGTGCCCCCGGACCTCGCCGACCTGCTCGGTGGTTTCGGCGGCATGGGTGGTGGCAGCCCCTACGGCGGCGGTTTCTCGACCGGCCCGCAGAAGGGCGGCGACATCAAGGCCTCGACCACGCTGTCCTTCACGGAGGCCGCGAGGGGCGCGACCGTCAAGCTCACGATGCCCGGCGGCAAGCCCGTCTCGGTCCGCACCCCGGCGGGTGTGACCGACGGGCAGAAGATCCGCCTGCGGGGCAAGGGCAAGGACGGAGTACGCGGTGGTGAGAAGGGCGACCTCATCCTCACGGTGAAGGTGTCCGGCCACCCGGTGTTCTCCCGGGACGGCGACAACCTGCGCGTTGAACTGCCCGTCACCTTCGCCGAGGCCGCTCTCGGCGCCGAGGTGCGGGTCCCCACCCTCGACGGGCAGCCCGTGACGATGAAGATCCCCGCGGGCACGCCTTCGGGTCGCGTCCTACGTCTGCGCGGACGGGGGATCGAGACGAAGAAGGGCACCGGCGACCTGCTCGTCACGGTGGAGATCTCCGTGCCGAAGAACCTGTCCGAGGAGGCCGTCGCCGCCGTCGAGGCGTTCCGTGACGCCACCACGGCCGAGGACCCGCGGGCGGAGCTGTACAGTCGGGCGAAGGACAGCTGACACCTGGAGGTGAGCCGCCATGGACATCGCACCGGGCAAGGCCGTCTACGTCATCTCCGTGGCCGCCGAACTGGCCGGGATGCACCCGCAGACCCTGCGCCAGTACGACCGGATGGGACTCGTGTCGCCGCAGCGGACCTCGGGCCGCGGGCGGCGCTACTCCGCCGCCGACATCGAGCGCCTGCGCCTCGTCCAACGCCTGTCGAAGGACGAGGGCGTGAACCTCGCGGGCATCAAACAGATCCTCGACCTGCGGACCGAGCTCGAGGACCTGCGGAACCGGGCCGAGCAGCTCTCCGGCCAACTCGACTCCGTGCGTGCCCGGCTGCAACAGGCGACGGGTGGCCGGGTCTTCGCCGCCGGTTCCACCGGTGACGTCGTCTCGATCGTCCACGGGCAACGTCCCGAGGCGGGCCGCCCCGTGCCCCCGCCGCGGCTGGGTCTGCCCGCCCCGGTGCCCGGTCGACGGGCGCCTCGGGCGCGGGAGGCCCGCAATGCGAAGGGCGAGATGGTCGTCTACCGCGGGCGCTGAGGAGTTGCGGGTCCGCGCTCGTTCAGGCGCCGCGGGCGTGGCCGATCCGCCACGACCCGTGGCCGTTCCGTGTCCGAGGCGTTCCCTAGGATGGTCCTGCAACGTCCGCCCTCACCCGGGAGTCAGCCATGAAACCGCAGGTCATTCCGTCCCGTCCTCGATTCCGTACCGCTCTTCTCGGGTCCGTGCTCGCCGCCGGGCTCGTCCTCGCCGGTTGCTCGTCCCCGGGTGGTGGGGACCAGGGTGGGGAGAACGGTTCCGGTGAGGGTGGCTCGACCGTCGAACCGGCCGGCCCCGTCGGCGTCGCGACGATCGACCCGGAGCAGGTGATCGTCTCGCAGACCTACGAGAAGCCCGGCACCGAGCAGTCGATGACCATCGACGTCCTGTCCCTCGAGGTCGAGGAGGGCGGTCAGCTCATGACACTGCGTCTGGCGCTCACCCCGCAGGACGGGGACATCGGGGACTCCGACGAGATCTCGGGATACGAGATGGAATCGATGGTCGGAGTCTCGAACTTCGAGGGGGCCGTCAAGCTCATCGACCGGTCGAACCTCAAGCAGTACTCCGTGGTCCGTGGTGATCCGGGGCCCATGTCGACCGAGCTGTACAACATCGACGGGGTGAACGGCGAGACCTTCATCTGGTGGGGCACCTTCGCCGCACCGGCCGACGAGATCGGCTCGCTCGACCTGCACATCTCCGACGATCTGCCGGATTTCACCGACGTCCCGATCACTTGGTGATCACGATGGGACGCACACATATCCATCCGGGCATCCGCGCGCAAGCACGTGCCCTCGGCGGGCGGTCCGGCCGGCGGTTCGCCCCCGCTCTCGCAGCGATCACTCTCGCCCCCGTCCTCGCGACCGCGACGGTGGCGGGTCCGGCAGCGGCTCAGGTGGGTGAGGACGGGGACCTGGGTCTGCCGGGCGAACCCCCGGCCACCCTCCCGTCGGCCTCCTCCGAGGTGATCACGGAGTCCGTCGAGGCATGGTCGGACGAGGACCTCGCGGATTCCGTCGAACAGTGGGTCGGCGAGGACGTCAAGGACTCCGTGGAGGGGTGGACCGGTGGCGACATCGACGACTCCGTCGGGGAGTTCGTCGAGCAGTCCGAGATCGAGGGCCGCACCACCCTGTCCCTGTCGACGGACATCCTGTTCGAGACCGGCAGCTGGGAGGTCGCCGCCGAGTCGGAGGACGGTATCGCGACCGCCGTCGAGGACATCCCGGACGGTGCGACCGTCGAGGTCAACGGACACACGGACTCCCGCCCCGTCCGCGGGGGCGGCAGCAACCAGGAACTCTCCGAGAAGCGCGCGGAGGCCGTCGCCGAGGTGATCGCCGAGGCCCGCCCCGACCTCACCCTGGAGACCGCCGGGTTCGCCGATTCCGAACCGAAGGTCGACGAGGACCCGGAGGACCCGGACACCTACGCGCAGAACCGCCGAGTCGAGATCGTCTACGACAGCTGAGTCCGCGGTCGGGACACGTCGAAGGCCCTGCCCGCACCCCGCGGGGGGAGGGGGCGGGACCTTCGACGTGTGCCGGTGGCGTCGGTCAGAGCCAGGCGGGGGGGGTGGGCAGGGCCCTCGACGTGTGCCGGTGGCGTCGGTCAGAGCCAGGCGGGGGGGGTGGGCAGGGCCTTCGACGTGTGCCGGTGGCGTCGGTCAGAGCCAGGCGGGCGGGGTGGGCAGGCCGGACGGCTCGTCGAGGGAACCCGGCCAGCCGCGTCCGGACAGGTGGGCGAAGACGGCACCCGCGGGGCCTTCGACCGTGTCCGTCGCCGGGGTGTCCACGTCCGCGGAGCCCGTCCGCAGGTGCCAGACACCGACCTCGGGGCGGTCGGTCAGGGTGATGTCGTAGGCGACGGTCTCGTCCCGGCGGTCCCATTCGCCGGCGATGTCGGTGAGCATGCGGTCGAGGACCTCCGTCGGGAAATCGAGTGCGGACATGCCGATACCGAGGTCGAGACTGTGCACCCAGGCCTCGCGGCCCCGCATCCACGGGATCCACTCGGCGGTGATGGGGCCGCGGTGTGTGCGCAGCGGTCGGTTCCACGCCTCCTCGGTCATGGTCGCGAGTTCCTCGGTGATCTCCTCGACGATCTCGTCGGACATGGCGATCGCGTCTCGGGCGGAGGTGTGGGAGTGCGCCTCTTCGATCTGCGCGTCGCGCCATTCACGGGAGGGGTACATGGGGTTCTCGACGCCGGTCTTCGCCCAATCGATGAGGCGCAGCATGGCCTCGCCGTTGAACAGCATGTGGAGGACCAGGTGTTTGCGACTCCAGCCGGGCAGAGGAGAGGCCTGCTCGACCGCAGCGGGGGACAACTGCCCGAGCGCCTGGAGGTAGAAGGTCTCGCCCAGCAGGCGCAGGCCGAGATCGCGTTCGAGGTCGGATGTTCCGGCGTTCGTCGTGTCCATGGTCACCACTCTAGGTCGGTGGGCCCGCCCGTGTCCGCGCGGGGTGTGTCCGGGCCGGGTGTGTCCGAGCCCACCACGTGCACGGGAAGTAGTCCCGGCGCCGGTTGTTCTACATGACGTAGAAATCATCCTCCTGAAGCGAGGCGAGGCACATGTCCACCACCACCCTGCACCCGGCGCCTGTCGTGCGGGTCGTGGGGAGAGGTGCGGGAACCGCGAA
The DNA here is from genome assembly GCF_040212315.1 of Brevibacterium litoralis. Lineage (NCBI taxonomy): Bacteria > Bacillati > Actinomycetota > Actinomycetes > Micrococcales > Brevibacteriaceae > Brevibacterium > Brevibacterium litoralis. The sequence continues at coordinate 17,734 of NZ_JBDIUY010000010.1, forward strand.
GTCCGTACCGCGGCCGTCGGTGATCGTGCCGATCCGGTGTGAGGACTGAGGGGGTCGACTGGTGAAACAGGACCACTACAAGTCCTGCACGATGGTCGAGGGCGGAGTCCACTTCACGTGTCTGGACTGCCGCGCGGAGTTCGACCCGCGCGACATCGCACGGTCCTACGACCTGGGTTGATCAGTTCTGCGGGCGGCGGGTGAGGACGACGATCGTCGCGCCCACGGCCAGGAGAGCCGCACCGGCGCCGAGGCTCAGCAGGTCGCCGCCGGTGCTCGGCAGGTCGCCGGACTCGGCGGCGAGATCGACCTCGGCCGGGTCGACCTCGGCGGCACCGGCATTCCCGGTCTCCGGCTGATCGCCGGTCACCCGGAAGTCCGCCGTGAGCACCTGTGCGCCGGTGGCGTCGGTCACCACGACGTCCCAGGTGCCGATGAAGTGGTCCGAGTTCTCGCGCTGTTCGGGGAACACCCGGGAGGAGAACACACCGTCCGCGTCCGCGGTGTACGTGTACTCGAAGCCGCCCAGTCCCTCGGTGACCCCGTCACCGGGTGAGACCGTGAGCGTGTACTCGGCGCCGGGTTCCAGGCCGGTCGCGCGGATGAGGACGACACCGCCGCGCACGAACTCCTCGGCGGATCGGGTTCCCGGTGTCACCGTGATCTCGGCGTCTGTGGCCTGCTCGGCCGGGACCGGTGCAGGGTCCTCGTCGACGGGCTCGGCATCCGCAGGAGTCGAGGGGCGCGAAGGGACGGGGTCCGCTTCCGTCGGCCCGTCGGACACGTCCGGCGATCCGGTGGGGTTCGGAGCGGGTGTGCCCGTGTCGGTGGGCCCCGGGGTCGCCGGTTCCGTGGTCGGAGTACCGGTGGGGCCGTCCGTCGGAGAGGTCGGCGTCCCCGATTCCGTCGGTGAGGGGGTCGGCGCCTCCGTGGGAGCGGTCGTGGGCTCTTCGGTGCCGGGCGTTTCCGTCGCGGGCCCGGTGGGTGTGCCGGTCGGGTCCTCGGTGGGCGCCGTCGGTGCGGCGGTCGGCCCGTCCGTCAGTTCCGGACCGGTGACCGGTGTGCTCTGCGTGGGCTCCGGTTCGATGGTCGGGCCCGTGGTGGTGGCGAGGACGGGCGCAGCTCCGAGACCCAGGGCGACCAGTGTCGCCGCAGGTGCGAGTACGAAGGTGCGTGTCCTCATGTCCGCCTCCTCCTGGAGTCGTCGACCGTCGGTCGTGGATCCGGAACACATCGTTGTGCCCGGGGTCACGATTCTACGTGGCGCAGGCCGTCCACGTCGTGCAGCCACGCGGGTCATTTGCCGTCATGTCGCCCCGACCCCGGCCTCCCGCCCCGATTTCGTTCACGGCCCTCGATATGTCGGCACATATCGGGGGCCGTGAACGAAATCGGGGCGGTGGGGCCCCCGGGGTGGGGTGGGAAACGACGAGGCGCCCTGCACTTCGAGTGAGTACAGGGCGCCTCGGCAGCGAGGGCCTGGCCGGAACGATCCGACTGCGTCGGGGTTCGAGCCAGGGCGCCTCGGGAGCGGTGACGTCGGGGGAGTGGCTCCCCGTCAGCCTCCGTGGTGGATCACTTCACGCGGCGACGCGTGAGGACGACGGCGGCACCGCCGACCAGCAGGAGGCCGGCGCCGGCGATGGCGGCGGTCATCTCGGTACCGGTGCGGGGCAGAGCGGAGTCGTCGGACTCGTCCGTGCCGCCACCGGCCTGTGCACCGGTGATGGTGATGTCGGTGGTGGCGGTGGTGCCGGACTCCTGGCCGGTGAGGGTCAGGGTGTAGTCGCCCGGTGCCAGGTCCGCCGGGATGGTGGCGGTACCGGAGACGGCGCCGTCCTCACCCGCGGTGTAGGTGCCGAGGTCGGGGTTGATCTCCAGGAGGACGTCCTCGCCGGCGGCGAAGCCGGTGGCGTCGAAGGAGATGTCGTCGCCCGCGGCCACGGTGGACGGGGTGACGTTGAAGGTCGTGCCCCCGGCCTGCGAGTCGTCGCCGGAGTCGTCATCGTCGTCGCCGGTGGTCTCGACGATGGAGAAGCCGTCGGTGAGGATGGCCTCGCCGTTCGCGTCGACGATCTGGACGATCCAGTCACCGGCGAAGGAGGCCGCCTGCGAGGGGTCCTCGGCGTAGATCTCGTGGGCGTAGGTGCCGTCCTCGCCCACCTCGACCTCGAAGGTCTGGAGGCGATCGCCCGTGCCGCCACCGGCCGGGTACACCTTGTAGGTGTAGGAGGCGTTCGGGTCGAGGCCCTCACCGGTGATCTGGATGCGGGCGCCGTCGGCGAACTCGTCGACGGTGACCTCGGACGGGGAGACTGTGAGTGCCGGGTCGACGGTGACGTCCTCGGTGGGCTCGTCGGTCTCGGTCGGCTCCTCGGAGGGCTCCTCCGTCGGGGTGTCGTCGTCCGTGGGCTCCTCGGTGGGCTCTTCGGTCGGCTCCTCGGTCGGCTCCTCGGTGGGCTCTTCCGTCGGCTCCTCGGTGGGCTCTTCGGTGGGCTCTTCCGTCGGCTCCTCGGTGGGCTCTTCGGTGGGCTCGTCCGTCGGCTCCTCGGTGGGCTCTTCGGTCGGCTCCTCGGTCGGCTCCTCGGTGGGCTCTTCCGTCGGCTCCTCGGTGGGCTCTTCGGTGGGCTCTTCCGTCGGCTCCTCGGTGGGCTCTTCGGTGGGCTCGTCCGTCGGCTCCTCGGTGGGCTCTTCCGTCGGCTCCTCGGTGGGGGCGTCGCCGGTGAGCTCGAAGTCGACTGCTCCGAAGCCGTTGTTGTTCGAGTCGAAGAGCTGGGCGGTGTAGGTGCCCGCGGCGAGCTCGGCAGCGGCGTCGGCGTTCGTCATCTCGTAGGAGAGCGAACCGTCGGCGCCGGCGACGACGTCTGCGTAAGCGACGACCTCATTGTTCTCGTCGAGGACTGCCAGGCCGTACTCGCCGTTCTCGAAGAGGCCGGTGGTCGTGAAGGTGAGGATGGCGTCACCGGCGTTGAAGTCGGCGGCGGCGGTCGAGGACGGCTCGACGGAGAGAGTCGAAGCGACCTGGTCGACGCGGAAGGAGTTCTCCGCGACGACCTCACCGTTCTCATCGGTGAGGGTGATGTGCCAGGTGCCGATGAAGATCTCGGCGTTGTCCTGACTCGTGCCGTAGAGGCTCATGACGGAGGTGCCGTCCTCCTCGGGGAGGAGGGTGTCCTCGAGTCCTCCGGCGTTCTCGGAGACGTCGTCACCCGGGGTCACGGACAGGCCGTACTGGACCTCGGGGTCGAGGCCGGTGAAGTTGACGAGCACACCGCCGGTCTCGCCGCCGTCGGGGGAGTAGAACTCGGTGGCGGACTGGACCTTCGGGTCCACGGCGATCGCCGGGTCGACGACCGGGGCCTCGGCCTCCGGGGTCGAGCTGACGGCGGCCGAGAGGTTCGGTGCCGACTGGGTGGGCTGTGCCGGGGAGGTTGAGGTGGCCAGTGCCGGGGCGACACCGATGCCGGTGATCGCCAGGGCGACGGCCGGGGCGAGGACGAGCGACTTCTTCACGGATGACTCTCTTCGTTCGTGAGTGCGGCCCGGGAGCGCTGGGCGCACGGAGGGCCTCGATGGGTCTTTGCGACCCTACGGGCTACTCCCAGGTAACGCCAAACTTTTCTGAAGAAAGTAGTGTTCCGGTCTTGACGCACGGACGAATCTCCAGGTCACAAGCGTGCTGGGAGGGGAGTGTGATGCCTGCCTCATTCAGGTCGGGGATCGGCACGAGCGGGTGTCCCGCACTTAATTCTGTATGCCGAAGGACCAGCCCGTCAGCTTGATGCTCCGGGTCTGCTCGGCCGTCGGCACGCGCAGGACGAGCGACAGCGGATCGACCTCCATCTCCAGGTAGCGGGTGCGCCCGTGGGCGTCCCCGTCGAACTGGACCTCGATGGGCCGGTCCGTCTCGATGACGATCCGACGGCACTGCAGGATGTCCATGTGCAGGCCACGCTTACCGGCCCGCCCCAGGATCGACAGCGCGACCCCGAGCCACTGGATCAGGTGTTCGGGCGTCACGAGGAGCACGTTGAGGTACCCGTCGTCGGGACGCGCCCCGGGCACGAGCTCCAGGCCGCCCTGCACCTCGCCGCAGTTGGCGCCGAGCACGGACCGGATCTCCACCTCCCGCGGCTCCTGGTCGTCGACCGTGAGCCGGACCGTCGTTCTCTCGCCCTTGAGCTTGCGGGACCCCGCCTCCAGATAGGCCAGCCATCCGGCCCGCTTCTTGAGCTCGGGGTCCGTGTCGGCCATGACGTCCGCGTCGTACCCGATCCCCGCCATCACCATGAAGGCGTGGTCCTCGCGGTCGTCGGAGGCGACCGGGGAGGGCGTGTCCGTGCCTTCCGGAGAGGGCGCCTCGGCCGCGGGGGAGGAGGTGTCCGCGGACCGTGGCGGCTCCAACTTGGCGTGGACGACGTCGAGGCGGTCGTCGCGGCCGGACAGGGCGATCCGCAGCGCCCACTCGGGGCGGTCGAGCGGGAGGTCGAGGTTCCGGGCGAGCAGGTTGCCGGTGCCCAGCGGGACGATGCCCATGGGGACGTCGGTGCCGGCGAGGACCTCCGCGACGTGCCGCACGGTGCCGTCCCCGCCTGCGGCGATGACGAGGTCGACGTGGGCGGCCAGGGCCTGCTCGGTCATCGCCTGGCCGGGGTCGTCCTCCGTGGTCTCGATGACCAGCGGCGGGGCCCAGCCCTCCTGGCGGCTGACCGCCTCGGCGGTCCGTCGCAGGTCGTCGGCCCCCGACTTCACGGGGTTGAGTACCAGCGAGGCGCGGGGTCGGTGGTCGTCGCCCGCGTCCGAGGCGCCCCGCCCACGGGCGGACCGTGTGCCGGGGCCGTCCGCCGCGTCCTTCCGGACCGCGCGGCCGATCGCCCAACCGACGAGGAACACGAGGGAGACGAGGAGGACGCCGAGGAAGCCGAAGGTCACCATTTCCGTGTTCACATGGATGAATGTACGTCCCCGCGGCGCGGTAGGGTGGGGAAACGTGATCGATCTACAGCAGCTCCGAGAGAACCCGGAGGTCTTCAAGGCCTCGCAGCGCGCCCGTGGCGACGACGAGTCGCTCGTCGACACCATCCTGCAGGCGGACGCTTCTCGTCGCTCCGCGATCACCGCCTACGAGGAGGCCCGCGCCGAGCAGAAGGCCTTCGGCAAGAAGGTGGCGCAGGAGAAGGACAAGGACGCCAAGCAGGCCCTCGTGGCCGAGGCGAAGACCCTGTCCGAGCGGGTCAAGGCGTTGCAGGCGGACTCGGAGGAGGCGGAGCTCGCTTTCGACCAGTCCATGCGGAAGCTCGCCAACCTCATCATCGACGGGGTGCCCGCCGGTGGCGAGGACGACTTCGTCGTCGTCAAGGAGGTCGGCACTCCCCGTGACTTCGCGGCCGACGGCTTCGAACCGGCCGACCACCTGGCGGTCGGGGAGAAGCTGCGTGCCATCGACACCGACCGTGGCGCCAAGGTCTCCGGCGCCCGGTTCCACTACCTCACCGGTTTCGGCGCCCGGTTGGAGCTCGCGCTCCTCACCCTGGCCCTCGACACCGCGGAGAAGCACGGCTTCCGCGCGGTCGTCACCCCCACGCTCGTGAAGCCCGAGGTCATGCAGGGCACCGGCTTCCTCGGTGAGCACGCGGACGAGGTCTACCGACTGGAGTCGGAGGACCTGTTCCTCACCGGCACCTCCGAGGTGGCGCTCGCCGGCTTCCACATGGACGAGATCATCGACCTGTCCGAGGGTCCGATCCGCCTGGGCGGCCTGTCCTCCTGCTACCGCAAGGAGGCCGGCTCCTACGGCAAGGACACTCGCGGCATCATCCGCGTCCACCAGTTCCAGAAGGTGGAGATGTTCAGCTACGTCCACGCCGAGGACGCGGAGGCCGAGCACCAGCTCATGCTGTCCCTCCAGGAGGAGATGCTCGGCAAGTGCGAGCTGCCCTACCGCGTCATCGACACGGCCGCCGGGGACCTCGGTGACTCCGCGGCCCGCAAGTACGACTGCGAGGCCTGGGTGCCCACACAGGGCAAGTACCGTGAACTCACCTCGACCTCGAACTGCACGACATTCCAGGCCCGCCGCCTGAAGATCCGCGAACGCGGCGAGGACGGCACCCGGTTCGTCGCCACGCTCAACGGCACGATGGCGAACACGCGGTGGCTGGTCGCGATCCTGGAGAACCACCAGCAGGCCGACGGCTCCGTGCGCGTGCCGGAAGCCCTGCGGCCCTACATGGGCGGCATGGTCGCCTACGGTCCGGAAGGTCCCCGGTACGCATGAGCGATCGTCACCTCGTCGCCCTCGACGTCGACGGCACGATCGTCGACTACGACGACCGGATGTCCGAGCGGGTGCGGGAGACCGTCCGCGCCGTCGAGGCCGCCGGTCACCACGTGGTGGTGTCCACCGGGCGATCCATCCGCGGTGCCCTGGAGGTGGCCAACCGCCTCGGGCTGGAGACCGGGTACGTCGTCGCCTCGAACGGTGCCGTCATCGCCCGCCTCGACCCCTCCGCGGAGACGGGGTGGGAGGTCGTCCACACCGAGACCTTCGACCCCCGCCCCGCGCTGGAGCGGATGCACGCGGCGATGCCGACCGGGATCCTCCTCGTCGAGGACGAGAACCTGGTGCGGCACTCGACCGCCGAGTTCCCGGACGGGGATCTCAACGGGGACGCGCCGCTCACGATCGTGCCCTTCGCCGACCTGCTCGACCTGCGTGCGATCCGCATCGTCCTGCGGGAACTCAGCGCGACCTCCGAGGAGTTCGCGGCGGCCGTCGAGGACTCCGGTCTGCACGGGGTCACGTACAGCGTCGGCTGGAGCAACTGGCTCGACATCTCGCCGGAGGGCGTGTCGAAGGCCAGCGCACTGCGGATCGTGGCGGAGAACCTGCGGGTCGCCCCCGAACACACCGTGGCCGCCGGTGACGGCACCAACGACCACGAGATGCTCGACTGGGCCCACCACGCCATCGTCATGGGCCAGGCCAAGGACGAGACAAAGGCGTTCGCCACCCTCGTCACCGCTCCCGTGCACGAGGACGGACTGGCGCTCGCGCTCGAGGACCACTTCGGTGTCCGACCCCTCGCCTAGGGTGGGGGCATGCGCGCAATCACGATCCCCACGCCCGGCGGCCCCGACGCACTCGTGATCGACGAGGTCGAGGCCCCGCAGGTCCCCGCAGGTTCCGTCCTCGTCAAGATCCACACGGCCGGCATCAACCGTGCCGACGTCCTGCAGCGGCAGGGCTTCTACGACCCACCGGCGGGAGCCACCCGTGTCCCCGGCCTGGAAGTCTCCGGCACCATCACCGAGCTCGGTGAGGGTGTGACCGGCTGGGAGGTCGGCCAGCGCGTCGCCGCGCTGCTGAGCGGTGGTGGCTATGCGGAGTACGTGGACGTCCCCGTCGGTCAGCTCCTGCCCGTGCCCGACGACATGGATCTGCGGGACGCCGCCGCCCTTCCCGAGGTCCTGTGCACCGTGTGGTCGAACGTCTTCATGGGTGCCCGGTTGCAGGCCGGCGAGTGTCTGCTCGTCCACGGAGGCGGCTCCGGGATCGGTACCGCGGCCATCCAGCTCGCCCGGACCTTCGGTGCCCATGTGGCCGTGACCGTCGGCTCCGAACGCAAGGCGGAGTTCTGCCGGGAGCTCGGCGCGGACGCCGTCATCGACTACACGACCGAGGACTTCGTCGAACGGATCAAGGAGATCACGGACGGTCGCGGTGCCGACGTCGTGTTCGACATCATCGGTGCCAAGTACCTGGAGCGGAACATCACGGCCCTCGCGCTCGACGGCCGGCTCACCATCATCGGTCTGCAGGGCGGACGCAAGGCGGAGATCGACCTGGGAGCGCTCATGACGCAGCGCAAGACCGTCATGGCCGCCACCCTGCGGGCCCGCCCGGGCGAACAGAAGGCCGCGATCGTGCAGGAGGTCGCCTCGACTGTGTGGCCACGGGTGCTCGACGGCAGCGTGAAGCCGATCGTCCACACCGTGCTGCCGCTGGCCGAGGCCGGCCGCGGCCAGGCGATGCTGGAGAACGGCGAGTCCATCGGCAAGGTGCTGCTCGCGGTCGAGGAGGACGCATGAGCGACGAGGACCTGACCACCGACACCGGCCACGGCGCACCCGCGGGCGGGGCGGACGAACGCCGCGAGGACCCGGGACGCAGCGACGATCAGGGCCACGGGGTGCAGGAGCGCGCCGAACGCGTACACCTGGTCGCCCACGTCCCCGACCCACCGCTCGGCGGTGAGGCCTCCGACGAGGACGACGAACCGGCGGTGTCCGAACCCGGCAAGCTCATGCGCCTGGGCACGATGGCCAAGCAGCTGCTCGAGGAGGTCCGCCAGACCGAACTCGACGAGTCCGGCCGTGAACGACTGGCGGAGATCCACCGCCGGTCGGTCGATCAGCTGGCCGAGGGGATGTCCCACGACCTCGCGGACGAACTGCGGTCGCTCGCGCTGCCCTTCGAGCGCGATGCCGTGCCGTCCACCGGCGAACTGCGCATCGCGCAGGCCCAGCTGGTCGGCTGGCTGGAGGGGCTCTTCCACGGCATCCAGACCGCCATCATGGCGCAGCAGGCGATGGCCGGGCAGCAGGCCCGGGCCCTGCCACCGGGTGTGTCAGTCCAGGGCCGCAGCCAGGGTGAGACACCGGGACACCCCGGCGCGCACGGTCAGTCCGAGGACGGTCACCACCGCCCCGGTAACTACCTGTGAGGCGACACCCGTGAGTCTGTGGTCCCGCGTGCGGGACGCCTTCGCCGGGAGCAGTGACGCCGGTGCCCGGGCGGCGGGCGCCTCGGGGGCCGACGTGGCCGACCTCGACGAGGTGTACGGCACCGGTCTGTGGCGCGCGCACCGCGACCGGTTCGTCCGTGCCGTCGACCGCTATTACGAGACGGCCGTGGCCCTGCGGAACGAGGCGGACGGCCCGGGCGGGGCCGACTCCCCGGCGGGGTCGGCGGCCGAGACCGTGGCCCGCGGAACGGTGGTCCTCAACGCTCTCACCGACCGGGTGGACGCCCTGATCGCCCGGTTGCACGCGGAGCACCCCGTCGAGGGGTCCGTGATCCCGGCGACCGTGCGCGCACACGTCGGCCAGACCTCCGAGCTGCTGTCCCGGGCCGCCGGGACCGTCTCGGAGGCCTGCCAGGCCGCGGCGATGAGCCGCGTGGCGGTGCGGACCGGTGGGGATCCGGCCGGCCCCGCCGGGTCGGCCGCGGAATTCGTCGAGCGCATCGGGACCCTCGTGGACCGGTGCGAACAGGAGGTCCCATGAGTGCGACCGCCCCGCAGACCCCGGGCCCGGAGGGCACCGGTCCGCCGAGCGGACGACCGGACGACGGTGGACCGGAGGGCCCGACGCCGCTCGTCCGGCTGGTCGCCAGTGACATCGACGGGACACTGCTCCGGCACCCCGCGCCCCTGCCGGAGGCGACGGTCGTGGCGATCCGCGACGTCCTCGACGCCGGGATCGAGTTCCTGCCCGTGACGGGCCGTCCCATGCGGTGGCTCGACGCGATGGTCGAGGCGGACCTGGGCATCCGGCACGTCGTGTGCGCGAACGGGGCCGTGGTCTACGACGTCGCCGCGGGCCGGGTCGAGCACGCCTCGACGGTGCCGGCCGAGGACCTCGCGGAGTTCGTGGCGGCGGTGCGGGAGTCGATCCCGGCCGCCCGGCTCGCCTTCGAGACGCTCGAGGGCATGCGGATGGAACCCGGTTTCCGCCGCGAGGGAGAGGGGCACAGCCGGGTGCCGGAGGTCGACCCGGCCGACGGGACCGCGCTGCGCGACGTCGTCAAGGTCCTCCTGCGGACAGGAGACTCCGACTCGGACGCGTTGCTGGCGCTCGTCACCGGGGTCCAGGACCGGACGGCCGCCGGACGGTCCTTGCACGCCTCGCACTCGAACCCGTCCAACGGACTGGTCGAACTCGCTGCCGCCGGCGTGACGAAGGCCCGCACGCTCGCGACGTACTGCGGGACCCGGGGGATCGGACGCGCGCAGGTGGCGGCCTTCGGCGACATGCCCAACGACCTGGAGATGCTCCGCTGGGCCGGACACGGCTACGCGATGGCAGACGGGCACCCCGACGCGATCGCGGCAGCCGCCCACGTGGCCCCGGCCCTCGACGAGGGCGGTGTGGCCCCGGTACTCCACGCCTTCGCCGCGGCCGTCCGCGCCGCCCGGTGACAGGTCAGGAGTGACAGGTCGGGGGTGACGGGTCAGGCCGGAGCTCCCGTGGCACTCCTCGTCCGGAGGAACTTCCGGTACCGGAACCAGGTCCCGGCGCGGGGGAGGAACGCGAAGACGACACTGGCGAGGCCGAACACCAGGAACACCGAGGTGAGCGTGGGACTCAGGGGAGTCACGACGAAGAAGGCGAGGACGACGGTCGCGACACCCACCCAGCGTGATCGTCCCGTTCCCGCCCACAGCCTCCAGGCGTAGAGCACGAAGGCCGCGGTGACGATCGCCCCGGCCACCACCCCGGCGATCAGGATCGCGGTGCCGATCTCGGAGAGGACCTGGCCAGTCGTCTCCACCGTCGAGTTGTCGAGTTCATCGCCCGTCGACCGCGTGAAGAACCCGACGATCCGGAACGTCCGGCCGCCGGTGAAGGCGAGCCACACGATGGACAGTGCGATCGCCAGCGACGCGACGATGCCGAGGACACCGGCGACGACGACCTCCCACGGTCGCTTGGGCGTGCCGTCCGGGTGCGCGTCCAGGCCACCCAGGTCCGCATAGACCCCGCGGGCCATGCCGGCACCGGTCCGGACGGCACCGGCTGTCGTCCGCGTCGCATGTCCCGCGACCGAGGCGGCCGCCGCCGCGGCCTCCTGGCGGTGGTCCCAGGCGGTCCGGGCGGTGCTCCGGGTCGCGTCATAGGCACTCCGGCCCTTCTCGCGGGCCACCCGGGCCAGGATCTCGCGGTCGTCCCAGGCGCCCTTCGCCGCCGTCCCCGCCCGTTCCGCCGCGACCGAGGCACCCTCGACCGCCTTCTTCCGCAGCCTCTCCCAGCGGTCGGGGGGTGGCTGTGGTGGGGCGGCGGGTGGGTCGGGAACGGCACCGTTCGGGTCGGGGTCGTGCGGACCGGGGTCCGGGGGTGTGGGCGCGGACATGTCCCGATTCTATGGAACCGTCGCGGGTTCCCACCGGGGAAAGCGGTGGGAAAACCTCCGTGGGCCGGCGGCACAACCCCACGGGAACCGGGTCGGCTCCGTTCTACGGTTCTTCACATGGACATCCCAGCTCGCCCTCAGGCCATCCGGTTCCTGTCCCTCTTCGCCCTCGTCGTCATGGTCGCGGTGGTGCTCGCCTCCCTGCCCGTGTACCTCGGTGCCGCTCCCGACTACCTCACCGTCCTCACCCCGGTCTTCCAGTGGGTCCCGGCCCTCGCCGTCCTCGCTCTCCACCCCCTGCTGCGACGGCGCACCGGGACGTGGACCCTGCTCGGTGCGGCAGCCGTCCGGGGTGTGCGGTTCGGGGCGGTCCTGCGGTGGTCGGCGGTGGCGCTCGCGGCGCTCGTGGTGGTGGCCGGGGCGACGCTCGGGATCTCCGGGGCACTCGGGTTCGCCGAGCTCCGGGTGGCCGAGGGTGCTTTCGTCGCACTCGCCTTCACGCTGCCGGTGATCCTCGTGTTCATGCTCTTCTGCCTCGGTGAGGAGGCCGCCTGGCGCGGGTACCTCACGACACTGCTCGCGCCGCTGGGATTCGTGCGGACCACGGCGCTCATCGGTGGGCTGTGGGCGCTGTGGCACCTGCCCCTGTCGATCGGACTGCTGGTCGCCGGGGAGATGGACGGACGCGACGTGGTGAGCAAGACCGTCGACCTGCTGCTCGCCGCCGTGTTCGTGAGTGCCCTGCGGTACCTGTCCGGCAGCGTGTGGCCGGCGGTGTTCGCGCATGCGGCCTTCAACAACCTGTTCCAGATGGCGTACTACAACTTCATGGAACCGGCCACTGGACTGGCCGAGGGTGCCTACTGGGGGCACACGGCGGTGTCGTGGGCGGTGTGGCTGGTGGTCGACGCGGTGGTGCTCACGTGGATGGTCCGCAGCGGTCGGCACCGGAGTCCACTCCCGAGCGGTGCCTGACGCCGCCCGGAGCTCAGGCGAGCATCCGGAAGAGCGGGGAGTCCTGCTCGACCTTCTCGATCTCCAGGGGGCTCTCCGCCATCCGGCGCAGGAGGGCCGGGAGGTCCTCGGCGGCACCGAGGGTGATGCCCACGAAGGCCGGGCCCGTCTCGCGGTTGGACCTCTTCACGTACTCGAAGAGCGCGATGTCGTCGTCCGGACCGAGCACCTCGTCGAGGAACCGGCGCAGGGCACCGGGCTCCTGCGGGAAGTTGACGATGAAGTAGTGTTTGAGGCCCTCGTGGACGAGGGAGCGTTCGAGCACCTCGGGGTAGCGCGAGATGTCGTTGTTGCCGCCGGAGACCACGCACACGACGGTGCTGCCCGGCTCCACCTCGACGACGGCCCCGGACCCCACGGGCCCGACGGAGGCCGCGGCGAGGGCCCCGGAGGGCTCGGCGATGATCCCGTCGATCTGGTAGAGGTCGAGCATCTCCGTCGCGGCGGCGCCCTCCGCGGTGGCGCGCACGTCGACACCGAGGTCGTGGAGGATCGCGAAGGTCCGATCACCGGCGCGGCGCACCGCGGTGCCGTCGGCGAAGGTGTCGATCTCGTCCATCGTCACCGGTTCCCCGGCGGCGAAGGCCGCGAGCATGGAGGCGGCCCCGGCCGGTTCGACCCCGATGACCGTCGTGCCGGGCATGTTCTGCGCGGCGTATGCGCTCATTCCGGACAGCAGGCCACCGCCCCCGACGGGCACGATCACGTAATCGGGGCGGGTGGGCAGCTGGGCGGCGATCTCGGCCATGACGGTGCCCTGGCCGGCGATCGTCCGGGGGTCGTCGAAGGCGGAGACGAGCAGGGCACCGGTGTCCGCGGCGTACCGCTTGGCGAGGTTCGAGGCGTCGTCGTAGGTGGAGCCCTCGACGACGACCGTGACGTCCTCCCCGCCGAAGTGGCGGATCCGGTCGATCTTCTGGCGCGGGGTCGTCTTGGGCACGAAGATCCGGCCGGTGATGTCGAGCTCGTTGCAGGCCCGGGCGACACCCTGGGCGTGGTTGCCGGCCGAGGCGCACACGACCCCGGCGGCCCGCTCGGGCCCCGACAACTGCAGCATGAAGTTGAAGGCGCCGCGGATCTTGTAGGACCGGACCGACTGCAGGTCCTCGCGCTTGAGGTAGACCTCCGCGCCCGTCCGGGAGGACAGGCGCTCGGAAATGTGCAGAGGGGACGTGATCACGGAGCGGGAGATCCGCTCGGCCGCCGCCTCCACGGCCAGGGCGGTGTCCCGCACCCGGGTGGACAGGTCCTTCTGTGTCCGTACCTCTGCTGACATGGGGTCCATCATGCTCCCCGGCGCCCGGGTTCCGGCACTCGGCCGTCATTTCGTCCGAATCCCGGGACAGGTGTCCGTTCCCCGGACGGTCCGTTCAGGAGTGTGCGGACTGTTCACCGGAACGTCCCTGTCGTGATGTCGCTCACGCGCACTAATGTTGGCACCATGAGTGGCATGGCCGGTTACTACTCCCGCATCCCCGTCGTCGATCCGCAGCCCCAGGTGGAGAACGGCGCGTTCCCCGCGAAGGCGATCCCGGGACAGGACGTCCCCGTCTCCGCGCTCGTGTTCAAGGAGGGCCACGACGTCCTCGGTGCGAACGCGGTGCTCTACGACCCACGGGGGAAGAAGGTGCACCGGTCCCTGCTCTTCAACACCGTCGAGGACCAGGACCGGTACCAGGGGTTCGTCACCCCGGAGGTCGCCGGACGCCACACGATCGTCATCGAGGGCTGGGTCGACGAGTTCCGGACCTGGGCGCACAAGGCGGAGGTGAAACTCGCGGCCGGTGCCGACGAGGACCTCATGCTCGCCGAGGGCCGCGCACTCCTGGCCGAGCACCTGAAGAAGACCAAGCCGGCCGGCCGGGGCAAGGAACTGCTCCAGGACGCCATCGATCACCTGGGTGGCGACGAAGCCGGTGCCGTCTCCGACGGACAGGGCGCCTCGACCGCGGGTGACGACCGGACCGCTCTCGACCGGTTCCATGCCGCCGTCACGCCGGAACTGCGAGAGTTCTTCAAGCGCAGCCCCAAGCGGGGGCTCGTCTCCGCCTCGAAGACGCTCGCCCTCCTCGTCGAGCGGACCGGGGCGGGCAACGCCGCCTGGTACGAGTTCTTCCCGCGTTCCGAGGGCGCCCGCCGCGACCCGGAGACGGGCGAGTGGACCTCCGGCACCTTCCGCACCGCGGCGGACTCCCTGCAGCGGGTGGCCGACATGGGCTTCGACGTCGTCTACCTGCCGCCCGTCCACCCCATCGGGCGGACGAACCGCAAGGGACCGAACAACACGCTCACCGCCGGGCCCGCCGATCCCGGGTCGCCCTGGGCCGTCGGTGCCGCCGAGGGCGGGCACGACGCCATCCACCCGGACCTCGGTGACTTCGCGGACTTCGACGCCTTCGTCTCCCGCGCCCACGACCTCGGGCTCGAGGTCGCCCTCGACCTGGCACTCCAGGCCAGCCCCGACCACCCCTGGGCGAAGGACCACCCCGAGTGGTTCACCACCCAGCTCGACGGGACGATCGCCTACGCGGAGAACCCGCCGAAGAAGTACCAGGACATCTACCCGATCAACTTCGACAACGACTACAAGGGTCTGCGCAAGGAGGTCCTGCGGATCGTCGAGCTGTGGATCTCCCACGGCGTCACGATCTTCCGCGTCGACAACCCCCACACCAAGCCCCTGAAATTCTGGGAATGGCTGATCCGGAAGGTCAACGCCACCCACCCGGACGTCGTCTTCCTCGCGGAGGCGTTCACCCGCCCGGCGATGATGCAGTCCCTGGCAAAGGCCGGGTTCCAGCAGTCCTACTCGTACTTCACGTGGCGGAACACGAAGGAGGAGATCGAGGAGTACCTCACGGAGCTCTCCACCGAGACCCACCCCTTCCTCCGCCCCAACTTCTTCGTCAACACCCCGGACATCCTCACCGAGTACCTGCAGTTCGGTGGGCCCGCGGCCTTCCGGATCCGCGCCGTGCTCGCGGCGACCTCCTCGCCGCTGTGGGGCATGTACGCCGGGTTCGAGCTCTTCGAGCACGTGGCCCGTCCCGGTGCCGAGGAGTACATCGACAACGAGAAGTACGAGTACAAGGACCGCGACTTCGACACCGCGCTCGCCGAGGGACGCTCGCTGGCACCCTTCATCACCCGGCTCAACGAGATCCGCGGCGCCCACCCGGCTCTCTCCGAGATCACGAACATCACCTTCCACGCCGTCACCGACGACCACCTGGTCGTCTACTCCAAGCGCAAGGGTGACGACGTGGTCCTCGTCGTCCTCACCACCGACCCGCTGGGTACCCGCGAGGCGACCGTGACCCTCGACCTCGCTGCACTGCGCCCCTTCGACCCGCACCGGGAACCCGCGCCGGACCATCCGACGGCCGCACAGGTGGCCGCCGCCGAGGCGGCCGGTACCCACCCGAGCACCGTCGCCTGGGACGGGGGATCGATCGACGGACAGGGCGCCTCGGCGGGCTCGGTGGAGGACGACACCTTCACCGTCCACGACCTCCTCACCGGCGAGGAGTGGACCTGGGGTCGGGAGAACTACGTGCGACTGGACCCGCGCGAGCGGCCCGCCCACGTCTTCCACGTCCGCCGGGAAGGCTGAGTCGAGTCCTACGCCGCCGAGGTGCCCTGCACCGGGCACCGCGTCGCGCGGTGCACCGCCGCCGAGGCGCCCGACGGAATTCATCGGGCGTGGACGGACATCTGTGTCCGTCACAGTCGCTAAGGTGGGGGAATACACCTGACGGCGAGGGGGAACAGTGGCGATCAGCAGCGACCTGGAGCGCCTGCTCGCGGCCTGGTTGCCGCGCAGGTCCTGGTACCCACAGGCCGCGAACCTGTCCGATTCCGTGGACATCACCCCGTTGTCGGTCACCCGTCTGTTCGGGTTCGGCCCGGCGGACACGGAGATCGGGAGCACGGACGGCGCCGGCCCCGGGACCACGGGCTTCGGTTCGACCCCGGGTGCGGGTGAGGACCCGGGCACGGAGACCGCGGACGGCCTGACCGTCGAGGGCCTCATGGCCGTCGTCGAGGTCGCCTCGGACCGGGTCGTCTCCCGCCTCAACGTGCCGCTCACCTTCCGCACGCGGGAGGACTACGCCCTGCGTCCACACCTCATCGGCGTCGTCGAGGACATCACGCTCGGCACCTGCTGGGTCTACGACGGCATGGCGGATCCCGTCTTCGTCGTCACCCTCGCGCAGGCGCTCGCCACCGGTCGGGCCTTCGACGGGGACCAGGTCGTCGCCCACGGGGTCGGGGAGACCTCCCGGACCTGGGCCGCGGTCGGGACGGGGCAACGCCTCGTGTCCCGTGCGGCGGAGGCCCGCCTGGGCTTCCTCGACGGCGCGGACGAGGTCACCAGTGTGCTCGTCTCCGATCCGCAGGAACCCTGTGTGCTCACACTCTTCCGGGTGCTCGAACCCGGGACGGCCGGTGACCCCGCCGCGGCCCGCACCCCCGGTGCCGGGGGCGCTCCGCGGCCGGCCGGGGTCGCGACCACCGGCACCGGTGTCGTCACCGTGCCCGTGGCCCTCACCGAGGCCGACTCCGCCGCCGTCTCCCCGGTGCTCGGCTGGGCCGAGGGCCGCTGGTTCGACGCCCGGACCCTGCGCACCGAGACCGCGCCGCTGGGTCTGCTCAGCAGCTGCGACACCGACACCACCCCGGCCTGGCGGGAAGCCGTCGACACCGTGCTCGACGTCGACTCCGGGTCGCTGGGTGGGTACAACAAGCGGGCGATGGCACTCGGTGGACGGGTGGGGGAACTCCACCTCGAGCTCGCCGGTGAGTTCGGGACCGTCGTGAGCGCCGGTGACCCCGCCCGTGGCTGGGTCTCCAAGTGGTCCGAGCGAGTGGACTGGGCATTCGCCCGTGCGCCTCTGGCCCTGCAGAACCTGGCCGGCCCACTGCGGCGGCACAGGAAGCTGCTCCAGCAGATGCCCGACGTCGGCGTCCTCCAGCGGATCCACGGGGAGCTCACCCTCAACCACGTCGTCACCTCGGAGGCCTCGGGCTTCCGGATCACCGACTTCGCCGACACCCCGGCCGACGACCCCAAGCCCGCCGCGATCGACCTCGTGGCGCTGTTGCGCAGTATCGACTACGCCGCCGGGTACGCCCGGCTGCGGCGGATCGGCGCGCTCGATTCCTCCGCCGATCCCACGACGGTCGGCTCCACCGGACTGGACCGGACCTCTCTGCACGAGGTCACGGAGTCCCCCGAACACCTGTGGTCGGGCCAGGCGCAGAACGCGCTGCTCACCGGGTACTCGCACGCGGTCGGGGCCTCCGTCGGTCTGGAGAACCCGGTCCTGCGGGCCGCGCTCGTCGACCGGCTGCTCGTCGAGACGGTCACCGAGCTGCGCAACCGTCCCACCTGGCTCGTCGTCCCGCTCGCGGCCCTGTCCGGCCTGCTCGGGGTTGATGCGGACGCCCCTGCACCCCGCGAGTCGAACCCGGTCGAGGCGCTCGTGCACACCGGCGACGTCGAGCCCATGGACTGGGCCAAGGACCTGGGCAAGCCCGTCGAGGGCGCCGAGGCCCCCTCCTTCGACTTCGCCTCCCCGGCCGCCCGGCGCAAGCAGGCCGGAATCGCGCAGGAGCGTGCCGCCCGCGCGGCCGAGGCGCCTGCGGAGCAGGACGAGGCGGACCGGGAACCCGCGGCGACGCCCCCGGACCCGGCGGCCGCGGAGGGCACGGACGGTGCCGGGGTGCAGGGCGCCTCGGCAGCGGTACCGGACGAGGTCCACCTCGTCGAGGACAACGATCCGGAGTTCGAGGAGTACCCACCGGTGCGATCGTCGGCGACCGGGGACCCGGACGCCGACGACGACACGATCGACTCCGGAGAGATCGACATCTACCCGCCCCGGCCGACCTCCCCACCGGCCTGAGGACCAGGAGAACACCCATGACGGACACCGGCCTCCCCATCGCCACGTTGCCCGCGGCCGACCTCGTCGGTCCCGTGGCCGCCGGCGCCCACCACGCCCCGCACTCCGTCCTGGGGGCGCACCTGGTCCAGGTGAACGGCGCGGTGCCCGGCACCGCCAAGCACCCGGTGGTCGTCGTGCGGACGGTCAAGCACATGGCGGAGTCCGTCGTGGTGCTCGTCGACGGTGAGCGGTACCCCGCGACCCACGTCGACCAGGGGCTCTGGCAGGCGGTCCTGCCGCTCGACCGGGTGCCCGACTACCGGATCGAGGCGACCTGGGCCGACGGCGAGCCCGTCGTGTCCGACGACCCCTACCGGTTCCTGCCGACGGTCGGGGAGCTCGATCTGCACCTCATCGGCGAGGGCCGGCACGAGGAACTGTGGAAGGTCCTCGGTGCGCGCCTGCGCGAGTACCCGAGCACGTACCCCGGCCAGGAGACGGTGCGCGGGACGGGATTCGCCGTATGGGCGCCGAACGCCCGGGCCGTGCAGGTCGTCGGTGACTTCAACGGCTGGGACGGTCGGGGGACCTCGCTGCGGTCGCTCGGTTCGAGCGGTGTGTGGGAGGTGTTCGTCCCCGGCGTCGACGTCGGATCCGTGTACAAGTTCCGGATCCTGTCGGCCGAGGGCCACTGGGTCGAGAAGGCCGATCCCCTCGCCCGGGCGACCGAGGTGCCACCGGCCACGGGCTCCGTCGTCACGGAGTCGACCTTCGAGTTCTCGGCGGCGGACGCGGACTGGACCGCCCTGCGCGATGCCACCCCACCGGTCGACTCGCCGATGAGCGTCTACGAGGTCCACCTGGGCTCCTGGCGGGTGGGCCTGACCTACGAGGAACTGGCCGAGCAGTTGGTCGAGTACGTCGTCGAGGCGGGCTTCACCCACGTCGAGTTCCTCCCGGTGGCCGAACATCCCTTCGGGGGGTCCTGGGGCTACCAGGTGACCTCCTACTACGCGCCGACGAGCAGGTTCGGGGACCCGGACGGGTTCCGGCGTCTGGTCGACGCCCTGCACGCGGCCGGTGTCGGCGTCATCCTCGACTGGGTGCCCGCGCACTTCCCGAAGGACGACTGGGCCCTCGCCCGGTTCGACGGACAGCCCCTCTACGAGCACCCCGACCCGCGCCTGGGCGAGCACCCCGACTGGGGCACGCTCATCTTCGACTACGGGCGCAAGGAGGTGCGCAACTTCCTCGTCGCGAACGCGCTGTACTGGATCGAGGAGTTCCACGTGGACGGCCTGCGGGTCGACGCGGTGGCCTCGATGCTCTACCTCGACTACTCGCGCGAGGACGGCGAATGGGTGCCCAACGAGCACGGGGGCCGCGAGAACCTGCGGGCGATCGAGTTCCTCCAGGAGGTCACCGCGACGGTCGGCAAGAAGCACCCGGGTGTGGCGATCATCGCCGAGGAGTCGACGGCCTTCCCCGGCGTCACCGCGCCGACCTCCGAGGGCGGGCTGGGCTTCGATCTCAAGTGGAACATGGGGTGGATGCACGACTCCCTGCAGTACGTGGCGCACGACCCCATGTACCGCAACTGGCACCACAACGAGATCACCTTCTCGATCGTCTACGCCTTCAGCGAGAAGTTCCTGCTGCCGATCTCGCACGACGAGGTCGTCCACGGCAAGGGTTCCCTGTTGCGCAAGTTCCCCGGAGACCGGTGGCAACAGCTGGCGGGTCTGCGGGGCTTCCTCGCGTACCAGTGGGCGCACCCGGGTAAACAACTCGTCTTCATGGGCACCGAGTTCGCCCAGGAGGCCGAGTGGTCCGAACAGTACGGGCTCGACTGGTGGCTGGCCGACGACCCCCGTCACGCCGGGGTCCTGCGTCTGGTCCGTGACCTCAACACCGTCTACCGCGACGAGGCGGCCCTGTGGGAGCAGGACGCGACGAGCCTCGGGTTCCAGTGGCTCAACGGAGCCGACGGGGAGAACTCGGTCCTCTCGTTCGTCCGGTGGGCGCGTGACGGTCGCGCCGTCGTCGCGGTCGTCAATTTCTCCGGTCGGACGCTCGAGGGGTACTCGGTGCCCTTCCCCTTCGCCGGGGAATGGACCGAGCGGATCAACACCGACGCGGACATCTACGGGGGTGCGGGTGTGGGCAACATGGGTTCCGTGACCGCCGACGGTCCGGGGTGGAACGGGTTCCCGACCTCGGCGTCGATCACCGTGCCGGCCTACGCCGCGCTCTGGTTCACCCCGGAGGGGTGAGGCGGCGGCCCGGGACCGCACGGCGGGTGGCCCGGGCCCCGACCGTCGACCGGGCAGCCTCTCCCGTCCATAGGGCGCTCCCTTCCATCCCCCGGAGAGCGTGGTTTCACGCGGGCGAAACATCACCGTCACGGCGAGCCGATGATCGGTGGATAGATTCCGGAACGTGAAACTGTTCGCCGACGAACTCCGTAGGGAGACCCGACGCGGTCGCAAACGTGCGACCGTGGTCCATCCGGTGACCCTCGAACTACGGGAGTCGTCAGCACTCGGACTCGTCGGGGGGCGGGAGCGGTCGGGCACCGTGCCACTCGCCGGGATGCTCGCGGGGCTCGTCGCACCGACCGCGGGGACCCTCGAACTCGACGGCGAGCCGGTGCGAGATCTGCTGCGGAACCCTGCCGGACGCAAGAGGTTCCGGCGGCACGTGCAGTTCGTCGGGGTGGAGACCTCCGCGGGGTTCGACGCCCGCCGGACCCTCGCCGAGGCGGTCGCAGGTCCTCTCAAGCCACTGCGGAGGATCACGGCCGAGGCGGAGATCAAGGAGCGGCTCACGCGCACGGCCGCGTCGCTCGGGCTCGATCCCGCGCTCTACCAGATGCACGTCATGCACCTGTCACCGGAGGAACTCCACCGGATCGCGCTGGTCCGGGCGCTCGTCGTGGAGCCTGCGCTGCTCGTGCTCGACGACTTCGGCCACGGTTTGCCGGACCCGGTGCGAGAACTCGTGTTGCGGGACCTCCGGATCCACTGTCGGGTGCACGGGATCGGGCTCGTGTGCACCGCTGCGGAGGCCCCGGTGCTCCACGGAGTCGTCGACGAGGTCCTCGTGATGAACTCCGGCCGCGTGGTCGACCGTCAGACGGTGCGCGGATCCGGGCAGGGCCACTCATCGACTGTTGGTAGAACTGCGCTCCGGAGCCCGAATTCCGCACTCCATCCAGCAGCTGATCTCTCGGATCCCTAGACCGGCAGGGGACTCACCCCACCCAGGCGCTGCCGTCGGCGCGGGGATCGGAGGCGGCGAGCACCTGTCCGCCGGTCGCCTCGGGCCGCCGGTCGATGACGTTCGCGTGGCCCATGAAATCGGTGAGCGGCTCGACGACCGTCACCTCTTCCGGGGTGGCCGCCGCGAGCACCTGCTGGACGGAATCCTCGACGTCCGCCTCGACGCTCAAGGAGAGAGGTGTGTCCCCGGGATTGCGCACCCCGGAGACCCAGCGGGGGAGCGCGACGGCCTCCGCCGGGGTCCCGCCGTGGACGAGGTGCGCGAACAGGCGGGCATGGATCTGGGCCTGCCCCTTGCCGCCCATGGTCGACTGCACGAGTGCCACCCGGCCGTCGGCCCCGGTGACGATGACGGGCATGAGGGTGTGCGGCGGGCGGCGTCGTCCGCTCACCACCTGCGGCGATTCCGGATCGAGCGAGAACATCGCCCCACGGTTCTGGAACACGATGCCGCTCACGGGGTCGAAGCAGTAGGACCCGAAGGCCGAGTAGAGGCTCTGGATGAGCGAGATCGACAGGTTCTCGTCACTCGCGGCGATGCCGACGGTGTCGCCGTCGGCAGAAGGGGTCGGCGCCGCGGCCTCCCGCAGATCCTTCTCCGGCAGGGACAGATCGAGCAGGGTCGCGTCCTCGACCCCCTCGGCGAGGATCGTGTCACGGAGGGTGTCCGAGGCCGCGAAGGAGTCGACCCAGTGTTCGGCGACGGTCTCGGCGGACAGGGCGGACGCCTCGGCGGCGGGGCCGAGTGCAGCCTTGAGACCTTCCAGGTAGCGCAGGAAGCTGAAGCCCTGACACGGTGCCGAACCGGTGTGGACCGTGTACCCGGCGAAGGTGCGCGAGAGCGAACCGGTCACCTCGACCTGGTACTCGGTGAGGTCGGCGGCCGTGAACTCGGGGCGCACCGACTGCAGGAAGGCGAGCACGTTGCCACCCACCTCGCCGGTGTAGAAGTCCGTGGGTCCTGCGGCGGCCAGACGCTCGTAGGTCGCGGCGAGCGCCGGATTCGCGAAATCGGTCCGGTTGGCCCAGTCATCACCGAAGAACTGCTCGACGAAGGCCACACCGAGTTCCCCGTCCCGCGCCGTCCGATCGATCGCCTTGCGGACCGAGGGCGCGAGGGGGAATCCGTCGCGGGCCGCGTCGATCGCGGGGGCCAGGAGGGTCTCCCAGCTCAGCGACGCGTACGTGGAGTGCAGGTACTCCCAGCCCTGCGCGGTCCCGGGCACCGTGATCGAACGGGGTCCGCGCGCCGGGACCCGTTCCTGGCCGGGGAGGTCGTTCCGCCAGGACTCGACGTCGACGTCCGCGGGCGCCCAGCCGAACCCGGTGACGAGTTCCGGTTCGCCGCCGTCCTTCGACACGAGCGCGATGAGATCGCCACCGAGCGAGGTGTTGTGCGGGTAGACCACTGTGAGGACGGCGTCCGCGGCCAGTGCGGCGTCGACGGCGTTGCCGCCCAGTTCGTACATGCGGCGGCCGGCCTCGGTGGCCAGGGTGTGGGCGGTGGAGACGGCGCGTGCAGCGGTCATGGGGATCGGGGTCCTTCCGGAGGGGCCGGGATGTCGAGGGGTGGGTGTTCGGGGGAGAGCGGGTGTCAGGTGCCAATGTATACAGGCCGGCGGTCGACGGGAACCCGCCCGCCGCTCCCGAGGCGCCCCGGCCTCCCGCCCGACGTGCACTTCGCGGCGCGGCCCCGGTACCCCGCCCCGGCCTTCCTGGACAGCAACCGCCCCGATATCTTTCACCGCCCTCGGTATGTCGCGATATATCGGGGGTCGCGGAACATATCGGGGCGGTTCCCGCAGCTTCGTCGCGCCGGTAGCGTGGCGCATGGGAGCCCGGACCGACGCAGCCGGCGAAAAACTTCACGACCGGCTGTCGATCCGGCGGTACCCCGTTCGTCATGCAGGTGTCGGACAGATCGTCCGATGCACCGACAGGAGGACCTGCCATGAAATACGCACTGCTGCTCATCGGAGACCCGAACGATCCCGCCTGCGGCGAGGACGGCGGGGCGAACCCGGAGGAGTTCTTCGCCTTCGACCAGGAGATCACCGCCGCCGGCGTCGTCGTCGACTCCTTCGCCCTCGAGGACCCCGACATGGGTGTGAGCGTCCGCAGCGAGGCCTCGGGCGAACGGGTGGTGACGAAGGCACCGTTCACCGAGACCTCCGAGTTCGTGGGCGGCGCCTACGTCATCGACGTCCCGGACCTCGACGCGGCGATCGAGTGGGCGAAGAAGAGTCCCGGCTCGGCCCCGGGTGGCCGCGTGGAGATCCGCCCCCTGGCCCCGTACTGATCCGGACCGGACGCCAAGCCACGGCACCCGGCCACCACACCCGGACAGGAACACAGGACGCCACCGATGGACACCGCACCCGAGGACTCGGCCCAGGCCCTCGCGGGGATCACCCGTGAGGACCGCGGCCGGGTCCTCGCCGCGCTCGCCCGCCGGTTCGGTGACCTCGACCTCGCCGAGGACGTCACCCAGGACGCCATGGCCCGCGCCCTGGAGGTCTGGCCCCGCACCGGTGTCCCGGACTCGCCGGTCGCCTGGCTCATGACGACCGCGCGGCGCCGTGCCCTCGACCTGCTGCGCCGGGAATCGACCCTCGCGCAGAAACTCGCACGGTTGCACGTGGAACAGGAACCGGAGCGCGCTACCCGTGCCACCGACAGCGGACTCGTCGACCGGATCCCGGATGACCGCCTCGCCCTCTTCTACACGTGCGCCCACCCGGCACTGCGCCCCGAGGAACGCGTGGCCCTCACCCTCCGGTTCCTCGCCGGTCTCACGACCGAACAGATCGCCCACGCCTTCTTCGTCCCCGTGGCGACCTTGCAACAGCGGATCGTCCGGGCGAAGAAGCGGATCGCGACGATGGGCATCCCCTTCGAACCCCCACGCCTGGCGGACCTACCCGCCCGCACGCCCCTCGTCCTGCGGGTCGTCGCCGTCCTCTTCACCGAGGGTCACACCGCCACCACCGGGGACGACCACCTCCGGGCCGACCTCTCGACCGAGGCGATCCGCCTCGCGCGCCTGCTCGCCCGGATGCTGCCGCACGACACCGAGGTCCGCGGGCTCCTGGCCCTGCTCCTCCTCACCGAGGCCCGGCGCCACGCCCGCACCACCGCCGACGGCACCCCCGTCCCCCTCGACCGCCAGGACCGGACCCGCTGGGACGCCGGGCTCGTGCACGAGGGCCTCGTCCTCGCCGAACGGGCCGCCGGGTCGCCGGGCGCCGGGACCTGGACGATCCAGGCGTCGATCGCCGCCGTGCATGCCGAGGCGCCCTGCACTTCCGACACCGACTGGCGCCAGATCGTCGTCCTCTACGATCTCCTCGACCGGGTCGATCCCGGCCCGCTCGTCGCCCTCGGCCGGGCCGTCGCGCTGGGGAAGGCGACCGACCTCCGGCGCGGACTCGCAGCACTCGACGCGCTCGCCGCCGACCCGGCTCTCGACCGACTCCGGGCGTTCCACGTGGCACGCGCGATCACCCTGCGGGACCTGGGACGCACCGCCCAGGCGCGGCAGGCCTTCGCCCGGGCCCGTGACCTGCCCGGCAACGCGGCGGAGAGCCGGTTCCTCGACGGGGAGATCGCCGACCTCCCCTGATCGCGGCGGCACTCTCGACGGCGTCGTGCCTTCAGCGCCTACACTGATGCACACCGCACGCGGGAGACCCCTGTGCGCGGGTGCCTCGGCGGCGGACCCCACCGGGGCGCGGACACGTGGACTCAAGGAGGAGCCATGACGTCGACGGATTCCCTGCCCCTCGTCACCGACGCGGACCTACGCGACACGGACGCCACCCGGAAGGACGAGGACGACACGGATTCCACCCCGGACCCGGACGTCCCGGAGCCCAAGCTCACCCGCCTGGCGACCTCGTCGACGGCACTGCTCGTCGTCGACATGCAGAACGGCGTGCTCACCACCTGCCACGACGTCGCCGGTGTCACCGGGCGGGTCGGACTGCTCGTGGAGAAGGCGCGGGCCGCCGGTGGAACGGTGATCTGGGTGCGCAACGTGAGCCCCGAGACCCCGCGGGGGACGGAGGCGTGGAAGATCGTCCCGGAATTGCGGCCGCTGCCCACGGAGACGGTGCTCGACAAGGAGTACGGAGATTCCTTCGAGGCGACCGACCTGGGGACGGTGCTCGCCTCGCACGGCATCGACCACGTCGTCGTGTGCGGGGCGCAGACGGACGCCTGTATCCGGTCGACGCTCCACGGCGCCTTCGTCCGCGGATACGGGGTCACGCTCGTGTCGGACGGGCACACGACCGAGGACCTCACGCCCTGGGGCAACCCCGCGCCGGAGGTCGTCATCGCGCACACGAACCTCTACTGGCAGTTCACCTCCGCACCGGGCCGTGAGGGCCAGGTCGCCGAGGTCGCCGACATCGAGTTCGTCTGACGGGAACACTCGCACGCCCTCCACCGGATAGCGTGAGGTCATGGATCCCGTCACCACCTCGCAGGACGCCGCGGTTCCGAACGCCGCCCCGCAGTCGACCGCCCAGCGGGTCGCAGCCCGCTACGGGCGATTCGCCCGGTACGACGTGGCCGGGTACTCGCCCGTCTACGAGGCGTGGGCCCGTGCGGTCGAGGACACCCCGGAGGTGGCCGCCCGGATCGCCGGTCTCCCGGAGGCCAAGCGTCAGCCCAACCTCGTGTTCGCGGCGGTCCGTGTCGTCGGCGGTGACGGAGACCGGTCGACGGCATCCTCCCTCGACACCGGGTTCTTCCTCGACACCGTCCGGAACCACTGGGACGCCGTGGAACGGATCGTCCGGACGCGCAGTACCCAGACGAACGAGGCCGCCCGCTGCGGCGTGCTCCTGCCCTTCCTCGCCCGTATCGCGCGGCAGGAGGACCGTCCGCTCGCCCTCCTCGAGGTCGGGCACTCCGCCGGGGTCTGTCTCCACCCGGACCAGTACGCCTACAGGTATTCCGTCGCCGGCAGGACACCTGCCGCTGGACCCATTTCGCCTGTCCCGGGCCCGTCGAAACGACCGGACGGTCCGTCCCGGGTCCACCTCACCACCGACCTGCGGGGTGATCTGCGGGGTCTTCCTCCCGTCCCGGCCTCCGTGCCCGAGATCGCGTGGCGTGGCGGGATCGACCTCAACCCACTCGACCCGACGGACCCGGACGACCGGGCATGGTTGCGCACCCTCGTGTGGCCGGAACACACGGACCGCCGGAGGCGTCTCGACGCGGCGCTCGACGTGGCCGCCGTGGGGATCGACACCGGACAGGTCGACGTACGGACCGGGGACCTCCTCGAGGAACTCCCGGCGATGCTGCAGCGCATTCCGGACGGTATCGTCCCGGTCGTCCTCCACTCCGCTGTCCTCGCCTACGTACCCGGCGATCGGCGGGCCGCCTTCGTCGACGACATGCGTACCCGCGTCGCCGCGGGCGAACTCCACTGGATCAGCAACGAAGGGGTGAAGGTCGTCGACCACCCCGGCCGTCCCGATCTCGTGACACCGGAGTTCCTCCTGGCGGTCGACGGGGTCCCGCAGGCCTTCGCCCACCAGCACGGTGCGTACCTGCGCTCCCTGTCCTGAGGGGCCGGCACCCCGCCCCTCAGGGGCGCATCGTGCCGGCGATCTCCACGAGGTCCTCGACGCTCGCACGGTCCTGGTACCCGCGGAACACGACCGTGGGGAACCGGGGCAGTGTCGGGTCGTCGAGCGTGACGATCACGTACGCCTCGTCCCAGGTCGTGCACGCGGCCTCCGCGCCGTCCTCGCCCTCGGAGGCCTCGTCCTCGGCACTCGTGCATTCCTCGTAAGTCTGGGTGAAGGAGACGGCCGGACCCATCGGGGTGGAGAACTCCTCGACGCCCTCCGGGTTCTCCACGTGTTCGAGGGTCACGTAGACACCCCGGTCCCCGTCCTTGTTCGTCGCGTCCTGCAGCGCCTCCGGGCAGGTGTTCCGCGGGGCCGTCTGGACGGAGAACCGCAGGCCCTCCTCGCCGGTGCTCTGGACGTTGTAGGAGCGCAGCCCGGCGCACCCGGACTTCGCGTCCCCGCCACCCTCCCGCCGGTACATCCCGTGGATCGCGGTGTCCTGGGGGACGTCGAGACTGAACCGGGTGACGTCGCTGAACCGCAGGGTGTGGGTGTCCTGCGGCATGATCCGCGGCATGTAGACCATCGCGGCGATCACGACGATCAACAGCAGCGACACACACGCGAACACGAAGGCCAGCAGCCGCGCGAACCGGGTCTTGCCGTGGACGGGCCGGGGGTCCCAGATGTGCGGATCGTCCTCGGGGCGGGGAGGGGTCTGGCTCATGTGGACACCTTAGGCCCCGAAGGCGACGACCGCAGCCGACAGCGGCGGCAACACGGCCACGCCGTCGGGCAGGAGCACCACCCGGGAGAGGTCGACGGTCCGGTCGTCCCGGTCGGCGGCCGGTCTCCCGGCACCCTTCCGGGACAGGTCGACGGGGGTGGCCGGACGTCCTGCGAGCAGGTCCGCGACGTGGGCGACCGGTTCGAACAGCAGCCGAGGCGCCCTGTCCTCCACCAGCCCTCGCCCGTCGGTGCCGGTCCGGTCACCGCCGGGCCCGTGACCGTTCCCGACCGCGGTCCCGTGTCCGGAACCCGCACCGGTCGCGGACTCCGGACTGCGGACCGGGACCTTGCGGCGTTCCGTCGAGAGGTTGACGAGCACCGCGAGCGAGTCCTTGAGCGAGTAGGCGACCCAGGAGCCGTCCTCGGCCCAGCCGACCGCCAGGTCCTCGAACTCCAGGCGG
Organism: Brevibacterium litoralis; assembly: GCF_040212315.1. Taxonomy (NCBI): domain Bacteria; kingdom Bacillati; phylum Actinomycetota; class Actinomycetes; order Micrococcales; family Brevibacteriaceae; genus Brevibacterium; species Brevibacterium litoralis. The sequence goes on from NZ_JBDIUY010000010.1 coordinate 45,835, forward strand.
GTGAACTCCGGACGGACCGTCCGCAGCGTCCCCAGCTGCCGGTGGAGCGCGAGCAGAGCGGTGTGGACGGTGTGGGAGTCGGGACCGGGCGCGGACACCTCGGTGGAGGGCACCTCGCCGGCCTGGGTCCAGTCGAGGACCGAGCGGTCCGTCGTGGCGGTCTCCTGCGGGTCCGGCACGCGGTCGGGGTCCCAGCCGTGGCGGGAGAACTCGCTGCGCCGGCCGGACCGCACGGCGTTGCCCAGCCAGTCCTCGCGGTGGTCGGTGAAGAACTGCCAAGGGGTGGTCGCCGCGAACTCCTCGCCCATGAAGAGCATGGGGGTGTTGGGGCTCAGGAGCACGAGCGTGGCGGCCAGTGCCAGCCGGCGGACCCCGGGGTGGTCCCCGTCGTGGACGTGGTCGGGCACGGGGACCGGTGGGGTGCCGGCGGGCCGTTCCTCCGCCGCACGGGACCGTCCACTGGACGGTTCGGGAGCGCCCAGTGGACGGTCAGGGAGTGCCCGGTCGACGGTTGCGACGGCCGGTGAGTGGTCCTCGTGGGGATGCGCGGGGGCGTCGTGCTCCAGGAGCAGGTGCGCCAGGCGCTCGCCGGAGGCCCGGTTGCCCACCTGGTCGTGGTTCTGGACGCACACGACCAACTGGTCGGGCCGTACCCGGTCGAAGGGGATGGGCCGTCCGTGCGACCGGCCCCGGAAACTGGAGAAGGTGCCGTCGTGGAAGAACCCGCGACCGATCGTCTTCGCGAGCGCCCCGGGGGCGGCGAAGTCCGTGTAGTACCCGGAGGTCTCGCCGGTGAGCGCCACGTGGAGGGCGTGGTGGAAGTCGTCGCTCCACTGCGCGGTGAGTCCGTACCCGCCGTCCACCCGCAGGGAGACGAGCCGGGGGTCGTTCGCGTCGGACTCCGCCACGAGCCAGGCGGGGTAACCGCGGACGGCGGCGACCACCTCCATCCGCATCGTCATCTCCTCGAGCAGGTGGACCGCGCGGGAGTCGACGAGGGCATGGACGGCGTCGAGCCGGAAGGCGTCGACCCCGAGGTCGAGGGCGAACATCTCCAGGCAGTCGAGCACGTACTCCCGGACCTCGTCGGACTCCGGCCCGTCGAGGTTGATCGAGTCGCCCCAGGGGTTCGAGGCGGCCTGGTGCAGGTAGGGGGCGAACCGCGGCAGGTGGTTGCCCGAGGGCCCCAGGTGGTTGAAGACGACGTCCTGCACGACGCCCATGCCCAGTTCGTGGGCCCGGTCGACGAAGCGGCGGTAGGCCTCGGGGCCGCCGTAACTCTCCTGGACGGCGTACCAGAGCACGCCGTCGTAGCCCCAGTTGTCGAGCCCGGCGAAGGTGTTGACCGGCAGCAGTTCCACCCATCCGACACCCAGGGAGGCGACGTGTTCCAGGCGCGCGGCGGCCGCGTCGAAGGTGCCCTCCGGGGTGAACGTGCCGATGTGCATCTCGTACACCGGGCTGGAGTCCCAGGGTCGGCCGCGCCAGTCCCGGGCGCACCGGAACCAGCCACCGGGGCCGTCCGCCGCGGGTGAGCGCAGGTCCGTCGGTCCGGTCCCGGGGTCCGTGAAGTCGATCGAGTCGAGCGCGTAGGTCGAGGTCTCGACCGTGAGGACCGAGGGACCGTGGGGCCCGTAGGGCTGCCGGTCGGACCGCGGGTCGGGCAGGAGTGCCGGGTCGTCGTCGAGCAGGTACCCGTACTCGAACCGCGTACCGGTTTCCATCCCGTCCGGCTGTGGCACGTGCCACCAGCCGGCCTCGTTGCGGTGTGCCTCGGCGATCCGGAACCCCCAGGACTCCAGCTGCGATTCCTGCACGGGCTCCTCCAGGTAGGACCGACGCGCGAAGTCCGCGCCGTACGGCCCCTCGGCGGAGTCCTGGTCGACGGGACGCCACGCGACCCGGACACGGTCCGGTCGGGGCGCCCACACGGCGAAGGTCATCTCAGCGGGTCCTCTCCAGCACGGCGACGGGCAGGGTCTGCAACAGGTCCGCGACCGCCAACCGGTGGCCGGTGAATTCGCGGCCGGTGACGACGTCCCGCCACACCGGCGGGTCCCCCGCGGGGCCGACCCCCGCTCCCGAGGCGCCCTCACCTCCCGACTCCCCGTGCGGTCGGTCGCCCGGTGCGTGGGGACGCTCGGGGTCGGTCTCGGCGAGGACCTGTTCGAGGTAGTCGGTGAGGTCGAGGGGAGGCAGGAGCGCGGGGTCGACCTCGACGACGGTGTCCTTCCACCCGCCGCGGGCCTCCAGACCCAGGGGCAGACGGGTGGTCACAGCGAGGACCCGGCCGCCGAACAGGTGACCCAGGCAGTACTCCCAGTTCGTACCGTCGCGGCGGACCTCCTGGGGTGGGCCGACGAGGTGGACGTCCGCGGGCACGAACACGTCCCGGTGCCGGGTGCGCAGGTGCAGCAGGGCGGTGACGAGGGCGGTCTTCACCCGCCCGGTCTCCCAGTCCTCCTCGGTGGGCGGCGCCGCCACCCAGTCGCGGTCGGTCACTGCGTCGAGGGCGGCACCACGGGCCTCCCAGTCGACGGGGCGCCGGTTGTCCGGGTCGACGAGGGACCGGTCCCAGGTCTCGGTGCCGCGGTAGACGTCGGGGACACCGGGGGCGAGCATCTGCAGGGTCTTGGCGGCCAGGGAGTTCGACCACCCGGCCGTCCGGATCCGGGCGTCCGTGTCGTCGAGGAGCCGCCGCAGGTCGGTGTCCGCGCACACGGTACGGACCGCGTGTTCGAGTGCGGACTCGAAGTCGGCGTCCTGGTCGGTCCACCGGGTGTGGAGACCGGCCTCCCGGGCGGCCTTGAGGGCGTAGTCGACCAGGCGGTCCGGTTCGGCCGGCCAGGCCCCGATCACCGCCTGCCACAGGAGGATGTCGAAACTCGTGTCGGCCGCGAGCCTGCCATGCGCCTCGCGGACGCTCGCGTTCGCACCGAGCACGGGGACGCCCGTGGATTCGGAGGTGTCGGACCCGGCGGCGCCGCCTGATCCACCCGCGGACGTCCCACCCGCGGTCGCCCGGTAGGGCAGGGGCAGCGCGTGGCGCAGGCGGGCGAGCAGGTCGACGAACTCCCCGGGCAGCTCCGCGAGCGCGAGGATCCGGGCCCGGGTGTCCTCGGACCGCTTGGTGTCGTGCGTGGTGAGCGAGTTGATCCCCGCTGGAGTCCCGGCGAAGCGGCGTCCGAACTCCGTGGCGAGAGCCGCCGGGGCCAGCGGTTCGGCGGGGCGTCCGCCCACCTCGGCCAGCGCGGTGAGAGCCGCGTACCGGTAGAAGGAGGTGTCCTCGACGCCCTTGGCCATGATGGCGCCGGTCGTCTGCACGAACCGTCGGAAGACCGGATGCTCCGGGCTCGTGAGGACCGCGCCGATGTACGCGAGCGCCCGGTCGCCGAGCACCGAGGACCGTGCGGTCGTCCGCACCCGGGCGAGAGCCCGGAGGACCGTCCGGCCGTCCTCGCTCGGCGGCACCGGCGAGGCGAGGTCGATCGGACCGGTGTCGGTCGGCTGTGGCGGACGTGGTTCGTCGCCGAGCAGCGCGAGCGCGTGGAGCCGGTCGGTCGGCACCGGTGCGTAGACCCGGTAGACGGACAGGGCCGCGCAGATGGTGCCGAACACGTCCGCCACGTGCTCGACCGGTACGTCGAGCAGGGGATCGGCCCCCACGACCTCCCGGGTGTGGGCGTCGACGTGCTCCCATCCGTCAACCTTGATCCGTCGGGCCAGCCGCAGCATCTCTCCCGACAGTGCACCGAACGCGAACTGCGACTTCGCCGTGTGTTCGATCTGCGTGAACAGGCCGGTGACGGAGGTCGGGTGCCGGGTGAGGTGGCGGGCCTGCGTGGTGAGCTCGGACCACACCGCCGCCGAGGCGCCCTGGTTCGATCCCCGACGCAACCGGGCAGTCCCTGCCCGGACTGCCTCCGAGGCGCCCTGTCCGGAGCCGTCCACGCCGGTGCCGTCCTCTCCGGCGGTGTCGGGCTCCCCGTCGGGACCGGCCTCCCCACCGGCGTCGAGGACCCCACCGGCCTCGAGGTGCTGGCGGAGCGCCTCGAAGACGAAGAAGCCCCAACGGTCGGTGAGTGCCCCGTCGACGTAGGGGACGAGGTCGTAACCGGTGGTGCCGGCGGCACCGGCGGCGATCCAGCCGGTGGGCACCTCCTCGCGGGTGCCTCGGGGGCCGATCGCCAGGATCTTCTCGGCGACGACGTAGGCGCCGGTGAGACGACACAGCCGTTCCAGGTAGTCCTGCGGGTGGGCGAGGCCGTCGATGTGGTCGATGCGCAGCCCGTCGACCAGGCCTTCCCTGCACCAGTCGAGCACGCGGGCGTGGGTGGCCTGGAAGACCTCCGGGTCCTCGACGCGGACGCCGGCCAGCGTCTTGATGGAGAAGAACCGCCGGTAGTTGAGGTCGGTGTCCTCCGCACGCCAGTAAACGAGGCGGTAGTTCTGGACCGCGTGGAGCTCCTGCGGGGTCATGCCCTCCCGGAGGCTGCCTGGCGCGACGGGGAACACGTGCTCGTGGTAGCCGAGGACGGGGGCACCGTCGAGTTCGCGGATCTCCAGGGCGGCGAGGTCGTCGGGGGAACCGAGCACGGCCTGCACGACCTTGCCGGTCGGGGTGCCGCACCAGCCTCCCGCGGGACGGTGGGCCGGGGTCGTGGCCGAGGTGGCGTCCCCGTACTCCCCGGTGAGGCCGGCCGACCAGTCGATGTCGAACCAGTGCGCGTACCGGCTCGCCTCGCCGAAGGTGAGCACGTCCCACCAGTACGGGTTGTGGCGCGGGGTGGCGATGCCCATGTGGTTGGGCACGATGTCGACGAGGACACCCATGTCGTGGTCGTGGGCGGCGGTCGCGAGCGCCTCCAACCCGGCGCGGCCACCCCGCTCGGGGTCCTCGACGAGCGGGTCCGTGACGTCGTAGCCGTGGTTCGAGCCGGGCTCGGCGGCGAGGACGGGGGAGAGGTAGACCCAGTCGACGCCGAGGCGGTGCAGGTAGGGCACGAGCGCGGCCGCGTCGAAGAGCGTGAAGTCGGCATTGAGCTGGAGTCGGTAGGTCGAGGCGGGGACGGGGGCGGTCATGCGTCGTCCTCCTCCGGGGTCCGGGTGGCGGACCCCCGCTCCGGCGAGTCCGGGGTCGTCGTGTCGTCGAAGGGGCGGGGCGCCTCGGCGGCGGGGGTGGTGCCCGTGGGAGGGATGCGGGTCCACGGTGCGACGGCCGGTGGGGCGTCGTCGGGCCCGGCGGCACCGCGCGTGGCGGAGGCGGCGGCCTGCCCTGCGCTGCGCATCCCGGTGACCCAGGGGGCCTCGACGGTGACGGCGCTCATGAGGTGGGCGCGGTTGTCGAGCGAGGCGGCCGGGGTGAGCGCCGGGACCTCCGGGGCGGTGGTCGGGGACTCGACGAGGACGAGCATCGACTTGGCGCGGAGGCGGACGGTGTCGCCCGCGGCGTAGACGGTGCCCTCCGTGAAGTCCCCGGCGGTGTCGAGGACGACGGACCACCGCTCGGCGTAGTCCGCGTTCGGCAGGACGAAGTCGACCTCGTTGAGCGCGGCGTTGAAGTAGACGACGAAGTCGTCGTCGTAGATGTGCCGACCGCGCTTGTCCTGGCCCTGGATGCCCTGGCCGTTGAGCCACACGCCGAGGGCCTTGGCGAAGTACTCGTTCCAGTCCTGGACGATCATCTCCTCGCCGTCGGTGTTGAGCCACACGAGGTCCGGCAGCGGCTCCTCGACGTCGGAGCGGACGACCTTGCCACGGAAGAATCGGGAACGGCGGAAGGTGGGGTGTTCGTGGCGCAGGCGGAAGACCCGGGCGGTGAAGGCCGCGAGCGGGGAGTCGGCGTGCTGCCAGTCGATCCACGACAGTTCGGAGTCCTGGCAGTAGGCGTTGTTGTTGCCCTGCTGGGTGCGGCCCATCTCGTCACCGTGGCTGATCATCGGAACGCCCTGGCTGAGCGCGAGCGTGGCGATGAAGTTCCGCTGTTGGCGGGCGCGCAGTTCGAGGATGTCGGGGTCGTCGGTGGGCCCCTCCTCGCCGTGGTTCCACGAGCGGTTGTGGCTCTCGCCGTCGCGGTTGTCCTCGCCGTTGGCTTCGTTGTGCTTCTCGTTGTACGACACGAGGTCGCCCAGGGTGAACCCGTCGTGGGCGGTGACGAAGTTGACGCTCGCGAAGGGACGGCGGCCGGAGTCCGCGTAGAGGTCTGCCGAGCCGCTGATGCGGGAGGCGAACTCCCCGAGGGTCGAGGGTTCGCCGCGCCAGAAGTCGCGGACGACGTCGCGGTACTTGCCGTTCCACTCCGACCACAGGGGCGGGAACCCACCGACCTGGTAGCCACCGGGTCCGATGTCCCACGGCTCGGCGATGAGCTTCACCTGGCTCACGACCGGGTCCTGCTGGATGAGCTCGAAGAAGGTGGAGAGGCGGTCGACGTCGAAGAACTCCCGGGCGAGTGCCGCGGCGAGGTCGAAGCGGAACCCGTCGACGTGCATCTCCGTGACCCAGTACCGCAGGGAGTCCATGAGCAACTGCAGCGAGTGCGGCATCCGGACGTTGAGGGTGTTTCCGGTGCCCGTGTAGTCCATGTAGTGGGTCGGGTCGTCGTCGACGAGGCGGTAGTAGTGCGCGTTGTCGAGGCCCCGGAGGCTGATGGTCGGGCCCAGGTGGTTGCCCTCGGCGGTGTGGTTGTAGACGACGTCGAGGATCACCTCGATGTCCGCGGCGTGCAGACGCCGGACCATCTCCTTGAACTCCTGGACCTGCTGGCCGGTCTGCCCGGACGAGGAGTACTCGTTGTGCGGGGCCAGGAACCCGATGGTGTTGTAGCCCCAGTAGTTGCGCAGGCCCTCCTCCTCCAGGCGCTGGTCCTGGACGAACTGGTGGACGGGCATGAGTTCGAGGGCCGTGACGCCCAACTGCTTGAGGTGCGCGATGACGGCCGGGTGCCCCACACCGGCATAGGTGCCGCGCAGCTCCCCGGGGACGTCGGGGTGGAGTTCGGTGAGGCCCTTGACGTGCGCTTCGTAGATGACCGACTGGTAGTAGGGGTGGCGGGGCGGCTGGTCACCGCGCCAGTCGAAGTAGGGGTTGATGACGACGCCGAGCATCATCGAGTCGGCGGAGTCCGTCTCGTCCATGCCAGTGCCCCCGGAACCCAAGGGGTAGGAGAACATGGGCTGGCCCCAGGTGATCTGCCCGGAGACCGCCTTGGCATAGGGGTCGAGCAGCAGCTTGTGCGGATTGCAGCGGACCCCGTTCGCCGGGTCGTAGGGACCGTGGACGCGGTACCCGTAGAGCTGGCCGGGTTCGATGTTCGGCAGGTAGCAGTGCCAGACGAAGGCGTCCTTCTCGGTGAGTTCGATCCGGTCCTCGTTGCCCCACTGGTCGAACAGGCACAGTTCGACCCGGATGGCCGGTTCGGAGAAGATCGCGAAGTTGGTTCCGGTGCCGTCGTAGGTGGCCCCGAGGGGATACGGGGTACCGGGCCAGACCTGCATGTCGTCTCCTCCTGGGGTGTGACGGGAACCACCGGGTCCCACCCTACTCATACGGGGGCGAGGAGTTCAGGGGTGTCCGCGACGAAACCGGGAGAAGTCGGTGCGCGAGGCGTGTCGACGCGTGTAGTGGGGTGCGGCGGAGTCGGTCAGGCGAACTCGACGACCGTCGTGGTCTCCTCCCGGGTGTCCTTGGGGTTCCCGGGGTTGAGGACGACGCGGCGGGCGTCCGGGTCGAGCTGCACCGTCACGAGCGTGCCGGAGCGCTGACCGAAGGGCTTGGCCGGGTCGACGACGCAGCAGACGGGCGCCTGATCGCCGGAGGTCGACAACAGTGGCAGGAAGTCCGCGGTGGACGTGGGGGCCGGGGCATCGGCGACCCGGTCGGTGAGCAGTGCGTACCGGGCCTGCGAGGTCGAGGTGGCCGACAGCTCCGCCGCACCCTCCTGGAGTTCGGTCCCGACGAAGTGATTGGTGTGGACGAGCCAGCCGTCGGCCTCGATCACCTGCTTGCCGGTCGGGGAGAGCTCGATCATGACGGACCGTCCCGGGCCGGTCACCGTGATGACCGAGGAGCTGGTGGTCGGCGCGGAGAGGACGAGGTCGATCGCCTCCTCGACGGTGCCGGCCCGCTCGAGCACCGCGGTGAGGATCGCGTGGACGGGCACCCCGCCCGGGACGTCCGCGGTGTTCTTGAGGATGTTGAGGTGGACGCCGATCCCGGCGTCGTTCATGCCGATCTTGCCGAGCATGCCGTACTCCGCGAAGCCGGCATGGGCGTGGAGGGCCCTGTGATCGGCGGGTGCCGACCCGGCGGTCAGTGCGTCGACGGTGTGGAGGTGCCAGACCTCGGCGAACTCGACGTTCCAGTCCCAGGTCTGCACGGAGAAGGAGCGCTCGGCGCCGCGGAAGGCGAGCGTCGAGCACTCCTGGGGGTCGCTGTCGGCGAGCGTGAGGACCTCGGTGCGCGCGGCCAGCAGGCCGACCTGCCAGTCCTCCAGGCCGGCCGCGGCGGCCACGGCCCCGAGCTCCTGCACCTGACCGGGATCCCAGTCCTCGAGCGCGGCGAGCGAGGCGCGGGCGGCCTCCTCCTGGGCGCGGGCGTCGATGCCCTTGGTGGCGAAGAGCGTGGTGTAGGCGTCCAGCGCGTACCGGATGCCGGCGGCCGCGGCCCGCCCCCGGGAGGTGCCGCGTTCCTCGCGGGTCGTGCCCGTCACGTGGAGGAACTCGGGAGCGGCGGTGGCCGGGTCGATGATCCGCTCCGGGTCGAAGCGGTCGGGGACGTGCGGGCGGACACGCGGTGTGGTGACGGTCGGAGCGGGGCCGGTGGGTGCGGGGGACTGGGTGAGGGGTGTCATGGCTCACAGTGTAGGGAGCGCGTCCGAACGCCGGCTGGGTGGATCCACCCAGGCCCTCACCGGGCATCGCAACCTCATTGCACTCTGCCGTACCGATGCCCGGCAGTCCGTCGTGATTGCCGGGCACCGGTACGGCAGAGTGCAATGAGGTTGCGATGCCCGGTGAGGGCCTGGGGGGATCCCCCCAGGCCCTCACCGGGCATCGCAACCTCATTGCACTCTGCCGTACCGATGCCCGGCAATCACGACGGACTGCCGGGCATCGGTACGGCGATCGACCATGAGGTTGCAACCGTCCCCGCGGACATGCGCGGAGACGGCACTCCGAGTGCAGGGTCAGGCCGCGGACTCCTCCGCGGGGCCGACCGGAAGGTCGAGGTAGTGCATGTGCGCGGCGGTCTCCGCAAGGGCGGCGAAGAGGTTGAAGTTCTTCAGCCCCTCGAAACCGCGGGCCCATTCGAGACCCTGCGCGACGGAGTAGACGGTGCGCTGTGACGCGTCCTCGGCCGCGTCCCAGCGCTCGCGGATGGCCTGCAGGCGCTCCTCGTGGTGTTCCTTGAGCTCGGTGGTGCGATCGTGGAGCCCGGCGAACCGGAACCCGTGCGCGGGGAGGACGGTGACGTCGCCGTCCAGGTCCTCCATCCGGTCGAGCGAGCTCAGGTAGTCGCCCAGGCTGCGGGTGATCCGCGGCGCGTCGAGGCCGATGTTCGGCGAGATCGTCGGCAGCACGTGGTCGCCGGAGACGAAGGCCGCGGTCGTCCCGGACCGCCCCTCGGTGTTCCCGGCGTCGGCGATCCGGAAGGCCGAGTGGCCGTAGGTGTGTCCCGGCGTCCACAGGCTCGTCACCTGCCGACCGGCGACGGGCAGGTCGTCCTCCTCGCCGAGCACGATGAGGTTGGCGGGCATCGGGACCCCTGCGAAGACCGCCCGGCGTTCGGTGTCCTGGTCGGAGTGCTCACGGTCCGCGGATCCCGCACCCGAGGTGCCCGCTCCTCCCGGCAGGCGCTCGCCCTGGGCGCCCACGCCGGCGGGGCGGGGGCGACGGTGGCGGGCCGGTGCGATCTCCTCGTGGCGGTCGTCCGGGACGCCGTACTCGCGGCAGATGTCGACGCCGGAGCGCGTGCCGGTGCGGAAGTTGACCTTGCCGGTGGAGAAGCCCTCCATGGTCTTCAGGTCGTGGGAGTGCATGGCGAGCCAGATGTCGGGCTGCTTGTCCAGGATCCACGGGACGAGGCCCACGTGGTCGCGGTGGTAGTGAGAGACGGCGACGCCGCGGATGTCCTGCACGGTGAAGCCCGCCTGCCCGAGGCCGGCCGTGAGGGCCTCGAACTGCTCGGGGCCGTCCCAGCCCGGGTCGATGACGGTGACGCCGTCGTCGCCGGCGATCGCGTAGCAGTAGGTGTAGACGAGCGGGTTGTCCGGGATCGGGACGGGGATGGCCCAGAGTCCCTCGCCCACGGATTCGACGGGTGGCAGGACCCGGTCCTTCCAGGCCTGTCGTTGTGCAGCGCTCAAGGATTCGATGGGCATCTCGTGTGTCTTTCCGTGCTCGACTCGACCGGTCCGCCCGTGGTCCCTGCGCGTGGGTGCGCCCGTGATCGTGGGAACCCGCGTGCGTGGAGCCTGCGGCGGCAGTACATCGTCGTACTGAACGGTCGTTCGACAGTTTAGCGCGGACGGTGTCGGTTGTGGTGGCGGGTGGGGTGCCGGGGTTCGGGCGGCGTGTAGCTCAGTCGTGCTCGCCGGGGTGATCGGTTGCGAGCCTGCAGGGGTAGCCGATTGTGCCGATCCGGCCGCACCGGACCTCGGACGACAGGGGTGTGGTCTCGCCGAAGCGGACCTTGTGGGGGTTCATGACGATGTCCGCCTCGGTGAAGGTGTCGGGGTGGAGGACCGTCATGACGTCCGTGAGGTGGTCGAAGTCCCGGGTGTTGCACGTGAGGATCGACGCATTGACCGAATAGGCGTGGGCGGCGATGAGCATGTCCACGGAACGTGCGTGGCCCGGCCGCCCGACGGCGAGTGGGAGTACACGATCAGCCTCGACGGCGCCACGGTGCACGACCGGCACGAAGAGAACGACGACGATGACGACGACCGCGAGGCAGCGCAGAACGCCTCGATCACGCTGAACCGTGCGGTCGAGATCGCGGCGGCCGACCAAAACGGTCGCATCGAGAGCGCGGAGCTCGACGAGGACGACGGACGGATCTCCTACGAGATCACGATCGAGGACGGTGACACGGAGTACGAGTACGTGGTCGACGCGAGCACCGAGGAGTTCCAGGTCGAGCGCGACGACTGATCGACAGGCTGCTCGGTCCCCATCCGCGGCACCCCACCGCCCCGGCTGTGCTTGACGCCGCCCCATCCCCGGCACCCCACCGCCCCGATATGTTCGACGACCCTCGATATGTGCCGACATACCGAGGGTCGTCAACGATATCGGGCCGGAATCCGGTGGGTCCGCCGCGTCAGGAGGTCGGCGCGGGCCGGCGGAACCGGCCGGTCGCGGCGAGGATCCCGATCAGGACCACGGGCGCGATCCAACCGGTCCAGCCGAGGACGGTCGCCTGTGTCGTGTCGACGAGGGCACCGGCCTGGGCGAAGAGGACATACGACCCGGCGGCGGCGTTGAGGGAGCCGTGGGCCAGCGCCGCCGGCCACACGCTCTCCGACCGGATCCGCAGCCACGCGAAGACCGCGCCGACGACCGTGCACATGCCGGTCATCGCGAGGACCCCGAGCCACCCGGGTGCGAGAGGGTAGTTGTAGCCGAGCAGGATGAGTGGTGCGTGCCAGAATCCCCACGCGATTCCGGAGACGAGGATCGCCGGGACGGTGCCGAGCGGGAGGAGGCGTGGCAGGAGCCATCCGCGCCACCCGATCTCCTCGCCTGCGGCCGGGATCGTGTTGACGAGTGCGCCGACCGGGATGGAGACGAGCTGGAGGACGACGAGCACCCAGAGGGGGAAGGGTGGGGGTGGTGAACCCGAAGCCGTGAGCTGCGCCGAGAGGACCTCGCGGAACCCGGAGAGTCCGGTGAGGTCGGCCGGGTAGACACCGAGGACGGCGCCGATCGGCAGGGCGACGAGGACGAGTGCTGCGGGGACCACCACGGCGAGCGCCGCATACCCGATCAGACGCCCGGCCCGGGGCAACGGCCAGATCCCGAGGGAACGGAGGACCTCACGCCGCGAGCCCGGCCGGTCGACGAGGAGTGCGGAGGAGAGAGCCCCGATGGCCGGGGTGAACATCATCGCGGCCGAGACCGGCAGGAACCACGGACTCGCGAGTCCGTCGCCGAGCCACAGCGGCAGCGCGACGAGCCAGGCGAGCCCGAAGGAGACGAGCAGGAAGACGCCGAGGGCGGCGGGGTCGTGGCGGGTCATACTTCGATCCTGCCACCACGGGCGAGCATGCTGTGATGGCGATCACTCTCACATCGTTAGAGTAAGTGAGAGTGGTGTGAGAGTTGCAGGAGTCCCGCGGCGAGGATCCTCCGCGCATGACGAAGGCCCCGTCTCCCGCGAGATTCTGCGGGAGACGGGGCCTTCGCATCGGCGGTGACGGTGGGATTTGAACCCACGGACGGGGGTTACCCGTCAACGGTTTTCAAGACCGTCGCGTTCGGCCGCTCCGCCACGTCACCAGCGCGCCCACCGCGGTGGGCGCCACGGCAGTATCCCACAACCATGCGTGTCCCACAGAACCACACCGCTCCCCCACGTAGAGCGGGCGCAGTCGCATCGAGTGGGCGCAGCCGAATCCAGTGTTCACGGATCACAGGTCGCGGCCGTCCGCGTCGATGATCTGTGAACAGTCGATGCCGCTGCGAACACTGGATGCACGGTGGGGCTTGGGCTCCACGGGTCAGGGCGCCTCGGCAGCGGGGTCTGGCGCACCCCGCCCCGCCCCCGCCTCACACCACCCCTCTCACCTCCGGGTGCCGCCGGTGGTGGTCCGTCACCTGCTGATAGGCGTGCCCGGCGGCGAGCAGCAGCTGCTCCGACCAGGGCCCAGCCACGAGCTGCACACCGAGAGGAGTGCCCCGGTCCGTCCATCCGGCCGGCAGCGTGAGGGACGGCAGGTTCGCCAGGTTGATCGGGGCGACCGGCAGCGACCGCAGGCGGGGGTCGGCCGGGTCCGCCGTCATCGCGGCCATGTCCGTCCAAGTGGGGGACGCGGTGCCGAGACCGGGCAGCACGAGGACGTCGATCCCGGCGAACAGCGTGTGCATCTGTCCGGTGAAGGCCCGCCGGCGTTCGAGCGCGTCCTGGTACTCGACGGCACTCGCGGCCAGCCCGTCCTCGATCCGCCCGGCCAGCACCCCCGCGTACTCGTCCTTCCGGGCCGGATAGGTGTCGCGGTGGACGTGGGCGACCTCGACGCCGACGAGCAGCGGCCAGTCGGCGTTCGCGGTGGCGAAGTCCGGCAGTTCCACCTCGACGACGTTCCACCCGAGTCCCCGGACGACGCCGAGGGTGTCGTCGACCATCGCCCGGGTGGGCTCGTCGAAGGCCTCCATGAGCGCCGGGGCGACACCGACCGTCGGCACCCGGTCGAGGCGTAGGTCGGTGTAGTCGGGGAGCGGCCGCGGCGCGACCGTGGGGTCGAGGCCGTCGGGCCCGGCGATGACCGCGAGGACGTGCGCGACGTCGCGGACACTGCGTCCCATCGGCCCGATGTGGTCGAGCGACGGCGCGAGGTCGAACGCCCCGTGGCGGCTCACGAGACCCCAGGTCGGCTTCAGCCCCGTCACCCCGTTCTGCGCGGAGGGTGTGCGGATCGACCCACCGGTGTCGGTGCCGAGCGTCGCGTAGGCGAGCCCGGCGGCCGCCGCGACCCCGGACCCGCTCGACGACACCCCGGTCCACGTGTCCGCGTCCCAGGGGTTCACCGGGGTGAGCAGGTCCGGGTGGTGCTCGGACAGCGCGCCTTCCGTCATCGTGAGCTTGCCGAGGATCACGGCCCCGGCCGCGCGCAACCGGGCGACCACCGTCGCGTCCGCCGACGCCATGAAGTCCCGGTGGACGGTCATGCCCGCACCCGTGGGCGCGTCGACGGTGTGGAACAGGTCCTTCACCGCCATCGGCACCCCGTGCAGCGGCCCGCGCCACCGCCCTGCGGCGAGTTCCGCGTCGGCCGCCGTGGCCGCCTGCCGGGCGGAGTCGGCCATGAGCGTCACGTAGGACCGCAGACCGGAGTCCCCGCCGTCGAGGCGCCCGATCCTCTCCAACAGATGCTCGGTGAGTGCCAGGGAAGTGGTCCTCCCGGTCCGCAGGAGTTCGGAGACCTCCGCGAGTTCGAGGTATGCGGGGTCGTCGACGGACGGGGCGGTGGGATGCGGGGACATGGGGGTCGCCGTGGGGTCGGCGGGAGAGGGAGTGGTCATGATCGGCAACCTACTATCAGGAAGTACCCGCCGGTAAGGCCTACGGTGGCGGAGTGTGCACCCGCCACGCCCCGAGGAGGTCCCCAATGAAATCGCGCCGGAGGTTGCTCGTCGGCGTCCTCGCCGGACTCGTGGCGCTCGCCGTCCTCGTCGTCGCCGGGATCACCCTGTTCGGTGACCGTACCCCGCCGACCACCTCGACGACCGCCGACCCCGTGGAGGTCCCCGTGACACCCGAGAACACCGTGCTCACCAGCGCCGTCACCTACGCCGGGCAGGCACCGGTCCGCGACCTGTGGCCCGGCGGCCCGGGGTTCCTCGTCACGGAGGGCGCGGACGCCGACACCCCCGTCCTGCGCGGCGTCGAGGCGGCGAGCGGAACCGCGCTGTGGTCCTGGTCCCGCGAGTCGACCGACCTCGACGTCCACGTGACGCCCGACGGTCGGACCGCCCTCCTGCTCACCACCACGACCGACGGCGACCGCGGCATCACCGTCCTCGACGCGCTCACCGGCGCCGTCACCTGGGAGATCGCTCCGGGCGCCGCCGCTCCGGTGGACACGGACCTGTCCCGTGCCCTGTCCGCCGCCGAGGCGCCCCTCACCGTCCGCGCCCTCGCCGATTCCACGGGGTACCTGGAGATCGGCGGTGCGCCGTCCGGGGACGAACCGGCAGGGGAGGCCGCCGAGGTGACGCGCCTGCACGTCGACCTGACGAACGGTCGGGTGCTCGGGTCCTTCGACGACACCCTCGAGGACGCCACCGAGACGGCACAGGTTCACGTCGTGGCAGGTCAGGGCGCCGGTGCGGATGGCAACGCCGCGGAGGGCACCGGGGGACAGGGCGCCTCGACAGCGGCGGGGAGCCCGGCACCGGCCAGAGAGTTCCGGGACCCCGGGACGGGGGAGGTGCTCGCCCGTGTCGACCTCGAGGAGATCGGACTGCCCGCGTCGACGGGGCTCATGTGGACGCACTTCGGGGCGCTCGCCGTCCCGGTGAAGGCCGAGCGGCCGGTGTGCGACACGGCCGGCGTGCGGACCGCGGCGGTGATCCGGCGGGAGAACCCGTTGCGGACGGGGACCGGGGGAGGGGGCATCGCGCCGAACCTCGGACTGGGGCTGCCGACGATCGACGAGGTCGTGGTCGTCGCCGACGACGGGGCGCTCGTGGCGCACGCGAAGTGCGGGTCCGGCGGGGTGCTCGCCGGGACGACCGGGAACACCGTCCTGCAGATCGACCCGCCTGCGAGCACGATCGATCCGGTCCGGAAGATCCGGCTGTACCAGCGGGAGACTGACCGGCAGGTGACGGACGCGCCGGCGCTCGCCTCCGTGCCGGAATGCGCGCCGGCGGACACCGGCTACTGGTGCCTGAGCGCACCGGACGACCCGGCCACGGACGGGCAGGTGCTCGTGTGGATCGGTGATGACGGACAGGTGTCGACGACGGAGCTCGGCGCGGTGTCCGGGCTCGACGCGGGTGGCCTCGCGGACCTCCGGGTGACCGGCGGTGCCGTGCTGGCCCGTGACACGGACGGCGGCGTGGTGGTGCTGCAGCCGTGAGGAACCGTCGGGGTGCCGAGGCGTGGGTGTCGGCCTCCGGGATTGCGAGGAAAGTGCGTGATGACGAGCCTCATGTCTCGTCATCACGGGTGACTACGAGACATCTGTCCTGCGAAACGACATCGTGCTCGTAGTCATGCGGCCTCCCGCGCGAGATCGCCCTTCCTGATCCTGTAGCGCCCCCTGAACCCGGAGCACCCTCCCCGGCCGGGGCCCGGACCGGGCCGCGCGCTAGGCTCGTGACGCACTCCACGACGACGTGACACGAAGGAGCACCCCATGACGGCCGAGGCACCGGGCCCGACCACCGCAGGGTCCACGACGACTTCCGGGTCCACCACGACCCCCGCCATCGACATCGACCACCTGCGCGAGTGGAACGGCCGCACCCTGGTCACGCACGACGTGGCGACCGCCTCGAAGTCGACCGGTCTCGCCGCGACCCTCGACCACGCGGGCGACCCGTGGGACGGGCACCTCATGCCGGTCGCCCACTGGCTGCAGTTCAACCCCGACGCCCGCCAGAGCGACCTGGGCGTCGACGGTCACCCGCACAAGGGCGGTTTCCTGCCGCCGGTCCCGCTGCCGCGGCGCATGTGGGCCGGCTCCGATGTCACCTTCCACCGGCCGATCGCCGTCGGCGAGTCCCTGCGTGAGGTCCAGACGATCGAGAACACCGTGCACAAGTCCGGGAAGTCCGGTGAGCTCGTGTTCCTCACGGTCCGCCACGAGGTGTTCGCCTCGGACGACCTCGCCACGACCGATGTGCAGACGATCGTCTACAAGGAGGACTCCGGAGCCACGGCTCCCGCACAGTCCGTGGCCGACCGTCTGGCGATGGAGCCGGCCGACACCTCCGACTGGGAGTGGGCTCACCACGTCCGCCCCGACCCCACCATGCTCCTGCGGTACTCGGCGCTCACCTTCAACGCCCACCGCATCCACTACGACCGCGACTACGCGATCGGCGAGGAGGGTTACCCCGGACTCGTCGTGCACGGCCCGCTGTCCGCCACGTACATGGTCGACGCGTTCATGCGCGCCCACCCGGGTGTCACCCCGCGGACCTTCCGGTTCTCCGCGCGGTCCCCGCTCTTCGACCACATGCCCGTCGCCTACGTGGGCCGCGCGGCGGCCACTGAGGAGGGCACTACGGAGACCGACGCCGCCGAGGCGCCCGCCACCTACGAGCTCGCCACCCTCGGGCCCGACGGCCGGGTCTGCCTCACCGGTACCCTCACCGCCTGACGCGCCGCGCCCGCACGCGCGAGATCACGGCCGTATGTCGCCGTCACGGTCCTCGAACACCGTGATGACGACATGCGGCCGTGATTTCATGTCCGGCCAGTCCGGCTTTCCCGGCCTGCCCGGACGCTCCTGCGTCGCCCGGTTCCCGGTCCGCCCCGTCCTACACATTCTGTGTAAACCCTGCGAAAAATTCGGCCCGATCGCCCGCAGGGTCTCGTGTCCGGGGTCGCATCAGGACTAGGATCGTATACAGCCCGGCCCCACCGGGTACCCCTCTCACGAGTCACGCCGCTCCTCGTACCCCGACATCCCCAGGGGGACGGGGCGCACCACCACCGGTCACCGGTGTGCCGCGGAACGATCCCCGTGCTCCGCGACACGCACCGACCCGCGACCCGCGCTCCCCGGCGCGGATGCAATACGCGGACGACCGCCCGGTGGTGGTGCTCCCCACCCCGCCTGAGGAAGGATCCCCATGATTCAGGCCCTTCCGGAGCCTCCGGCGGCCACGCTCGTGCAAGCCGCGGCCGCCCAGGACATCCCCGGTCTCGCCAATTCCCCGGTGCCGTGGATCATCGCGCTCGCGGTGTTCGTCGTCATCCTGCTCCAGTCGACCGTCTTCCTCATGGCCGTGCGCCGAAACGCGGCCTCGGCGGACATGACGAAGGCGGAGGTCAACACGGCCATGCGGTCCGGTGCGGTCTCCGCGATCGGCCCCTCGCTGGCCGTCGTGCTCGTCGCGATCGCCCTGCTGCCGGTGTTCGGCACCCCGCCGATCCTCGTGCGGGTCGGGCTCATCGGGTCCGCCGCCACGGAGACGGCCTCCGCCCAGATCGCCGCCGGCACGATGGGTGCCGACCTGGGCTCCGACACCTACACGCAATCGGTCTTCGTCGTCGCACTGTGCGCCATGAGCCTGTCCGGTGCCGGATGGATGCTTTTCACCCTCATCGCGACGCCGCTGTTGTCCAAGGGTTCCGACTCCCTCACGAAGGTGAACCCGGCGCTCATGGCACTCGTTCCGTCGGCGGCGCTGCTCGCAGCCTTCGGTGCTCTCACCGCGACCGAGCTCCCGAAGTCCTGGGGCCACGTCGTCGCGGTCGTCGTCTCGGCCCTCGTCATGGCGTTGTGTCTGTGGATCGCCAAGGTGACCGATACACACTGGCTCAAGGAATGGGCACTCGGTTTCTCCGTGCTCACCGCCCTCGTCGTCACCGGGATCGCCCACTACAACGTGCCCGGCATCGCCGCCTGAGAGAGGGGAAGGACTCACACATGTCGAACACATCGACCACCACCACCCACGCGGCCATGGACGCGGACTTCAACCGGACCACCATGGGTTGGGGCACCATCACCATGGGCCTCGGCCTGGTGCTCGCCACCTACATGCCCTTCCACTTCGTCCTGTTCTCGGACGTGCCGGTCGAGGCGACCCAGATCCTCGTGGCCTTCGCCGCCGTCGCCGGTGCCTATGCCGTGTTCTGGTTCGTCGAACCGATCACGTACTTCCCGATCCTCGGGCCGGCCGGGATGTACCAGGCCTTCATGATCGGCAACATCTCGAACAAGCTGTTGCCCGCCGCGATCGTCGCCCAGTCGGCCCTCGCGGTGAAGCCGGGTACCAAGAAGGGGTCCTATGCGGCGACCGCCGCGATCTGCGGTGCGGCCTTCGTCCACGTCGCCTCGATGCTCCTGCTCGTCGGGCTCCTCGGGTCCTGGATCGTCTCGATCACCCCGGAACCGGCGACCGTCATCGCCCAGACGTACATCCTCCCGGCCATCCTGGGCGGCGTCGTCGTCCAGCTCGTCGCAGCGGCCAAGAACGTGCGGACCACCGTCATCGCTCTCGGCGTCGGACTCGTCATGTCCGTCGGCGTCATGCAGATCCCGGGGATGCCGGGCATGATCAAGGGCTTCAACGTCGCCCTCTGTGTGATCCTGACGGTGGCGATCGTCTGGTTCACCCGGAACAAGGGCGACCGCTACGACTCCGACGACGCTGCCGGTGTCAACTGACCTCCCCGACCACCACGAGAACGTGAGGACCCCACCCATGGCACTCGCCCCCGCACTCACCGAGACGCTGCGCACCGACATGGACGCACTCGTCGGCACCTACCGCTGGTTCCACGAGAACCCCGAACTGTCGATGCAGGAGGAGAAGACGGCGGCCCGGATCGAGGAGATCCTGGCCGGATACGGCATCCCGACCTTCCGGTGCGGCGGCACCGGCGTGGTCGGTGTCCTGGAGAACGGTGACGGTCCCGTCGTCGCCTACCGCGCCGACACCGACGGCCTGCCGATCGAGGAGGGCACGGGCCTCGAGTACGCCTCGACGGCGGACGGAGTCCTGCCCGACGGCACCCCGACGAAGGTGATGCACGGGTGCGGACACGACTCGCACATCGCCTCGGCGTTGCAGGTCGCGAAGACGATGAGCACGCACAGCGACCTGTGGTCCGGCACGCTCGTGTTCCTGTTCCAGCCCGGTGAGGAGACCGCGGCCGGAGCGAAGGCGATGGTCGAGGACGGCCTGTGGGACCGCGCGCCGAAGCCGGAGGCGGTCTACGGTCAGCACATCTGGCCGGGAGTGGCCGGTCAGGTCGAGGCCTCGGTCGGCACCGCGATGGCGATGGCCGATTCGTGGAAGGTGACGGTCCGCGGCAAGCAGGCCCACGGGTCACAGCCGGAGAACTCCATCGACCCGATCGTCCTCGGCGCAGCCATGGTGACCCGTCTCCAGACCGTCGTGTCCCGGGAGATCCCGGCGACGGCGATGGCCGTCGTGACGATCGGGTCGTTCCACGGGGGCCTCAAGGAGAACATCATCCCGGAGGACGCGTGGTTCACCGTCAACGTCCGGACCTTCGATGAGGAGATCCGGGCGACCGTGCTCGCCGCGATCGAGCGGATCATCAACGGTGAGGCCGTGGCGGCGGGTGCCCCGGAACCGGTCATCGAGGAACTCTCCCGGTTCCCGCGCTGCTACAACAACCCGGAACTGGCCGAGTCCCTCGTCGCGGACTTCCGGTCCGAGCTCGGTGAGGAGAACGTGATCGTCCGCGACGCCGTCACCGGTTCCGAGGACTTCGGCCTGTTCGGTGACGTGATCGGCGTGCCCTATGTCTACTGGTTCTTCGGCGGATACTCTGCTGCCAAGCACGAGTCCGGGGAGACGATCTACGGCAACCATTCGCCGTACTTCGGCCCGGATGCGATCGAGGTGAGCCTCGACGCGGCCGTGCGGACCGGACTCACGGCACTGCTCAAGCACCTGGGGAAGTGAGGTTCCATGCCCAGTGAACTCACCTGGCTGTCCACCCGTGAACTCGCCGGCCGGATCGCCTCCGGGCAGCTCAGCGCGGTCGAGGCGCTCGACGACCACCTGGAACGCATCGACGAGGTGAATGACGAGATCAACGCCGTCGTGACCCTCGACGTCGACGGGGCGATGGAACGCGCCGTCGCGGCGGACAGGGCCTTCGCCGCGGGGGAGCGTCTGGGTCCTCTCCACGGGGTGCCGATGACCCACAAGGACACCCATCCGACAGCCGGGATCCGCACCACCTGGGGGTCCCCGACGATGGACGCGGTGCCCACCGAGGACCACCTGGTCATCGCGCGGCTCAAGGCCGCCGGTGTGAACACGACGGGGAAGACGAACGTCCCTGAGTTCGCCGCCGGGTCCCACACCTTCAACCCGATCTTCGGGACGACTTACAACCCGTACGACCGGACCAAGTCGGCCTCCGGGTCCTCCGGTGGGGTCGGGGCCGCGATCGCCGCGGGCATCCAGGCCTCCGGCGACGGGTCCGACATGGGTGGTTCCCTGCGGACACCCGGGTCCTTCAACAACTGTGTCGGTTTCCGGCCGAGTGCCGGGCGGATCCCGAACGTGCCGCCGGCGAACCCCTGGGCGTGGTTGGCGACGAGTGGTTTCATGGGCCGGACGGTCGGCGATGTCGCGCTGCTCATGTCGGTCGGCTGCGGTCCACATCCGGCGAGCCCCACCTCGATCCCGGAAGCCGGGTCCGTCTTCGACCTGCCGGAGTTCCGGTACGAGTCGACCTACGAGCCCTCGCTGTCCGGGATCACGGTCGGGTTCGCCCCGGACTTCCACGGGATGGTGCCGGTCGCGAAAGCGGTCCGGGAGGTCGTCGACGTCCAGGAGCAGGTGTTCCGCGACCTGGGCGCGCACGTGACGGATGCGCTGCCGGACCTGTCGCGGGCCGATGAGGTGTTCGACGTCCAGCGGGCCTACGACTTCGCCGCGAACTGGGGTGAGCTGGTGCGCACCCGGCGCGACGAGATCAAGGACTCCGTCGTGTGGAACACGGAGAAGGGGTTCGCGCTCACGGCGGACGACCTGGTGGCGAAGGACGCGGCGCGGGTGGCGCTCCTGCAGTCGCTCCAGTCCTACTTCACCACGCACGACGTGCTCGTGACGACGACCAGCCAGGTGCTGCCCTTCGACGCGGACATCGAGTACCCCACGGAGATCGACGGGGAACCGATGGAGACCTACCTCGACTGGATGCGGGCGGCGACGCTCATCTCCGCGACGGGGTGCCCGGCGGTGTCGGTGCCGGCCGGATTCAGCGAGTCGGGCCTGCCGGTGGGCATCCAGCTCGTCGCCGCTCCCGGCAAGGACGTCGAGCTCCTGCGCGTCGCCCACGCCTTCGAGGCGGCGACCCGGGTGCACGAACGTCACCCGGATCTCTGAGCCGGGACCCGCCTCAGCCCTGCCCGAGAACCTCGTCGAGGGCGCGGGCGGGCGCCTTGGGGTCGGTCTCCGCGGCAGTGAGCAGAGCACCGGGGAAGTAGGTCTTCTTCCCGGCCCCGGACCCGACGACGACGTATGGGCCCTCGCCCCGGACCCGCCAGGTGCCGAACCCGTTCTTCCGCAGGGTCTCGCCCAGGTAGCGGGCGGCGCCGCCGTGCCAGAACTCGTCGGTGAGCAGCTGGTCCGCGGCCGCCTCTACCAGGCGCCCCAGCAGCACGAGCGAGTCGCGGTCGAAGGTGAACAGCTCCGGCTTCTCCTGGCGCTTCACCCACTGCGCGATCCCGGGCTCGACCGAGGGCAGGAACCGCAGCAGCTGCTTCTCCTCCTCGGGCGACAGCGCGTTCCCGCTGTCCTCGGTGATCATGATGCCGGTGCACGTCCGGAAGGGCGCACCCTCGGCCCCGAACCCGGCCACGAGCGTGTCCGCGAGCGCGGTGGCGAACACCCGCGAGTCCCGCACCTGGGCTGCGCGCAGGACGAGGCCGGTGATGTGCACCGGCTCGCCCGCGCACTCGCCGTCCTTTGCATCCGGCCGGACGAAGGGCACACCGTCCCCGGTCGTCTCCCCGCTCGGGTCGACGTCCCACTCACCGCCCAGCGAGCGCAGGAACACCTCGCCGACATACCGCACCAGACCCTCGATGAACCGCTGCTTGCGCGGATCGGTGAAGTCCTCGGGCTTCTGCAGCCGCCCGATCGCATAGTTCTCCACCATCACGAGCGAGCCGGGGGAGTAGTCCTTGAGGAAGGCTTTCTCCGCCTCGGCGCCGTCCTGGGTGACGGTCACCTTCTGGGGCAGGTCCGCCTCGACGAAGCTCGTGAGCTTCACCGGCATGTTCGTGAGGAAGGCGCGGAAGGCCTGCTCCTCCGGCGTCGTGGGAGTGTCAGTGGTCTGCGACATGCCCGCCAGCCTATCGGCTCCGGACTCGGTCATCCGAAGGTGACGAAGGCGGTGAGCACCCGCACGATCCCCGCGGGGTCGAGCCGGGACCCTGACGCCGAGGCGCCCTCCACGCCCGTGAGCGCCTTGAGCTCGGCGGCCTTCGCGAGGTCGGCGAGGATGTCGAGGAGCTCGGGCGTGGGGATGGTGGGGCGGCCGCCGATCGCCGCGAGGGCGTTCTCGACGAGGACGGAGAGCTCGCGCATGTGGGTGGCCAGGAGCTCGTCGAACTTCTGCTGGAGTTCGGGCACCCGGCGGACGTAGAGCTCGATCTGGCGTTCGGCGAGCACGATGTGGGGCACCAGCGGCTTGCGGTCGAACACCTGGTGGATGGCCGCGGCGAGTGCCTGCGTGGGTTCGGGGTGTTCGGTGCGGGCGGTGTCGAAGAGGTCGTCGGCGAGCGTGCCCTGGATGTCGGACAGGGCGCTGCCCACCTGGCGGTCTATGATCGCCAGGAGCAGGTCGTCCTTCGTCGCGAAGTTCGAGTAGAAGGCTCCGCGGGTCATGCCGGCGGCCTCGCAGATCGCCTCGATGGAGGCACCCACGACGCCGACCTCCGCGATCACTCCGATCGCGGCGTCCACCAACCGGTCGCGGGTGCGCTGACGGCGCGGGGTGATCTCGGCAACGGTCACGGTCGTGGTGCTCGCTTTCCTGCTGGCGCTCCACCCGGGCTGTGGGCCTCTTCACGGCCACTTGCACGATCCCGGATCGAGGAGAACAATACAACACTGTATCCGATACAGTCCTGTATTGAACCGGGTCTGTGTGGACGGATCCCCCGACGACCTCTGACACGAGAGCGGTGCTGTGTCCTCATTCCTGTACGAACTCGGACGGACGGCCTTCCGGCGACGGTGGACCTTCGTCGGCGCGTGGTTGGCCGTGCTGGTGCTCCTCGGCGCCCTGGCCGGTCTGCTCATGAAGCCCTTCGACGACAACTTCACGATCCCCGGCTCGGAGGGCCAGGAGGCGATGGACCAACTGTCGCTCACCTTCTCCCAGGCCGGCGGCGCCTCGGGCACGCTCATGCTCGTCGCCCCCGAGGGCGAGGACGTCACGGCCGACCCCTACCGCGCGGCGATCGAGAGCGCGGTCGAGGAGATCGAGGACCTGCCGGACGTCGCGGCGGTCACCTCTCCCTTCGACGAGATGGTGAACGGCAACATCAGTGAGGACGAGGACGCCGCGATCGTGGGCGTCCAGTACGACGGGCAGGTGGCGGACCTCCCGGAGAGCACCGGGGACGATCTCCAGCAGGTGGCCGACGACCTCGTCGCCCAGTTGCCGGAGGGGACCCAGGCGACGCCCGGGGGTGGCATCTACCAGGTGACCGGCGTGCACATCTCCTGGGTCGAGGGCGTGGGCGTCGTCATCGCCTTCGTCGTCCTCTTCTTCACCCTCGGGTCGCTCGTCGCCGCAGGTCTACCCCTCGTCACCGCGATCGTCGGCGTGGGGATCGGCATGACGCTCATCCTTCTGTCGACCGCCTTCTTCACGGTGAACTCGACGACCCCGATGCTCGCGCTCATGCTGGGACTGGCGGTCGGGATCGACTACGCCCTCTTCATCGTCTCCCGTGCCCGCGACACGATCGCCGAGGGGCACGACGTGGAGGAGTCCGTGGCCCGCGCCGTCGCGACCTCCGGGTCGGCCGTCGTCTTCGCCGGTGTCACCGTCATCATCGCGCTCGTGGGACTGGGGATCGCCGGGATCCCGTTCCTCACCGTCATGGGCATCGCGGCGGCGGTGACGGTCGGAGTCGCGGTCCTCATCGCGCTCACCATGCTGCCGGCGCTGCTCGGCTTCGCCGGTGAACGTCTCCGGCCCCGGGCCCCGCGGACGAAGTCCGACGGGACGGACCGGACCACCGTGTTCCAGCGGTTCTACGCCGGATGGGAACGGTTCGCGACCAAGGTCCCGGCCCTCACCGTCCTCGTGATCGTCGTGGGACTCGGTGTCTTCGCCTTCCCCGCCACCCGGCTCGAACTCGCGCTGCCCACCAACGGCTCGGCCGAGGAGGGCAGCCCGGCCCGGGAGTCCTACGACCTCACCGCCGAGTACTTCGGCGAGGGGTACAACGGTCCGCTCGTCATGACCTTCGACATCCTGGGCTCCGAGGATCCACTCGGCGACATGGAGGACGTGGCCGACGACATCGAGGCCGTCGACGGCGTCGAGACGGTCCTGCTCGCCACCCCGAACGAGAACGCGGACACCGGCATGGTCCAGCTCGTGCCGTCCTCCGGACCCGACGACCCGCGCACCACCCAGGTCGTCCACGACCTGCGGGACATGGAACAGCACTTCATGGACGAGTACGGGTTCGACTCCGCGGTCACCGGTCAGACCGCCATCCAGATCGACGTGTCCGAGCAGCTGGGCAAAGCACTCCTGCCCTTCGGTGTCTTCGTCGTGGGCCTGAGCTTCCTCCTCCTCATGATGGTGTTCCGCTCGATCGCGGTCCCCCTCAAGGCGACGATCGGCTACCTGCTCTCGGTCGTGACCGCCTTCGGTGCCGTCGTCCTCGTCTTCCAGGACGGTCACCTGGCGGACCTGCTGGGCATCGAGCAGACCGGACCGCTCATCAGCTTCCTGCCGATCATCCTCATGGGAATCCTCTTCGGCCTCGCCATGGACTACGAGGTCTTCCTCGTCTCCGGCATGCGCGAGGCCTACGCCCACGGGGCGAGCGCGAAGGACGCGATCCGCAAGGGCTTCACGTCCTCGGCCAAGGTCGTCACGGCCGCCGCGGTCATCATGTTCTCCGTCTTCTTCGCCTTCGTGCCGACCGGCGAGAACATCATCAAGTCGATCGCACTGGCCCTGGCCGTCGGCGTCTTCGTCGACGCCTTCATCGTCCGGATGACGCTCGTCCCGGCCGTCATGGCGCTGCTGGGCGACAAGGCCTGGTGGCTGCCGCGTTGGCTCGACCGCGTGCTCCCGCACTTCGACGTCGAGGGCGAGGGCCTGTTCCACCAGGTCGCGCTCAAGGACTGGCCGCAGCCGGATTCGCCCTACCGCGTGTACGGGGAGGACATGGGTCTCGAGGGCGCCACCGGCTCGACGGTGTTCTCCGGGGTCGACGTGGCCCTGCGTCCGGGAGAGGTGCTCGTCGTCACCGGTACCGGCTCCGCGGGTCTCCTGCTCGCACTGTCCGGCCGCACGACGCTCACCCACGGCGAGCTCAAGATCGGTGAGTTCGTCATGCCCGAGCAGGCCGGCAAGGTACGCCGCGCCACCCCGCTCGTCATGGTCGACCCGCGTGCCGACGACCTGGCCGTCACCCCGACCGTGCTCCGTGGCCTCGTGGCCGACCCGCCGGAGCTGCTCGTCATCGACCACGCCGATCAGCCCCGCACCCACGAGATCGCCGATCTCCTCCGCGACCTCGTCGCCGAGGCGCTCTCCCGCGGGTCCACCGTCGTCCTCGGCATCGCCACGGCCGAAGGCGCCTGGGCCGTGCCGGAGGGCACCGAGTACACGCTGCTCGACCTCGACGTCCACGCGGGGACGACCACGGCGACCCACCCGGAGACCCAGACCGGCGGGGCACCCGCCGTCACGTCCGTCGATGTGCCCGCGGGCGCCTCGGCGGACCTGCCCACCCAGCCGATGGCCGTGCCAGGGGCGCGGACCACGGCCCCCGAGACCGACGGAGGAACGCACTGATGGCACTGTTCGAACGCGCGGACACCGGCCGCACGGTGACGTGGTGGTCCGTCCTCGGACTGATCCTCGTCCCCGTGATCATCGGGGCGGGTTTCGTCCTGGCGGTGTGGAACACGAACGACCGGCTGGACACCGTCCAGGCCGCGATCGTCAACAACGACGAGGGAACGGAGGTCGACGGGCAGACCGTTCCGATGGGCCGACAGCTGTCGGCCGGGCTCGTCGATTCCGAGATCGAGACGAACATCGACTGGGTGCTCTCCGACGACGAGGACGCGGCCGAGGGACTCGCGGACGGCCGTTACGTCACGGTCCTCACGATCCCCGAGGACTTCTCCGAGAACGTCATGTCGACCTCCGAGGCGATGTCCGCGACCGGTGAGGAGGACCCGGCGGAGGCCGTCCACGCGAAATTGGAGGTCACGAGCTCGAAGACCTCGCCGATCGCGGACTCCCTCGTCGGCCAGATGATCGCGCAGACCGCGCGGACGGCCTTCAACGAGGAGTTCGCGTCGATGGTCTTCGACAACGTCCTCGTGGGCTTCAACGACATCGGCGAACAGTTCGACACGATCGCCGAGGGCGTGAGCGACCTCGACGACGGCGCGAATGATCTGTCGGACGGCGCGGACCTGCTCGACGAGGGATTCGGTGAGTTCGTCATCGGTCTCGACACCCTCGACGAGAGCAGCACCGATCTGTCCGACGGCGCACGGGAACTGGCGAACGGTGTGGGCACCCTCAGCACCTCGATCAACGGGGAGCCCGCGGACGGCAGTACGAACATGGAGGACGGCGCCCGGCAGCTGGCGGACGGGGTCTCGACCCTGAGCGACTCGATCGACGGGGAACCGGCCGACGGCAGCACGAACATGGTCGACGGCGCCCAGCAGTTGGCGGACGGTGCCGCGCAGCTCGACACCGCGGTCTCGGGTGAGCCCGCCGACGGGTCGCCGAACCTCGTGACGGGCGCGGAGGACCTGGCGGACGGGGCCGCGGAGTACACGACCGGCGTCGACACCCTCGTGTGCACGCTCGGGGGTGCGAACGTCACCGATCCGGAGCTCGTGGAGTACTGCGGGCAGTTGACGGCCGGTGCGGATGCGGGATCGGGCGAGGGGTCGGGTTCCGGCTCCGGTGATGCCGCCGGGCTCGGTGACCTCGTCGACGGAGTCTCGCAGCTCGACCAGGGTGCGACAGGTCTGGACGACGGGCTCACGACCTACCAGGAGACCCTGCGGACGAACGCGGACCAGACGGCCGCGGCCGGTGCGGTGACCCTGAGCGAGGAACAGCGGGCCGCGATCGCCGCGCAGATGTGCGCCGATCTCCCGGCCGAGGTCGGCGGGCCCGAGGGGCCCATGTGCGACGGACTCGTCGACGCCTATGCCGCCGGGATGGGTCAGGGAGTCGCCACCGGTCTCGACCAGGCCGCCGACGGTCTCGACCAGCAGGACCCTGCGACCGGCCTGTCCCTCATGGACGTGTCCGGTCAGGTGGCCGACGGTGCCTCACAGTTGGACGAAGGCCTGTCCGACTTCGGGACGGACGCCCTCCTGCCACAGGACCAGGCCGAGCAGTTGCTGGGCGGTGGTGCTGGTCTGCGGACCGGCACCGAACAGTTCTCGGACGGCGTGGGAGACCTCGCCGAGGGGATCGGGGGACTGTCCGAGGGCGCCTCGGGCCTGGCCGACGGGGTCGTCCTCCTCGGGGACGGTGTCGGCGAACTGGAGACCGGGGCCTCGGGCCTGGCCGACGGTGTCACCCAGCTCGGTGAGGGCGTCGACGACCTGGAGACCGGTGCGACCGGTCTGGCCGACGGCATCGACCTGTACACCGACGGTGTCGGAACCCTCGCGGAGAACGGCGGCGACCTGTCCGACGGCGTGGGGGACCTGGCCGACGGCACCGGACAGCTCGCCGACGGCACGGGAGAACTCTCGGACGGCCTCGACGAGGGCAAGGACGAGATCCCGAGTTACGACGAGGGTGAACGGGAGAACCTGTCGGCCGTCATGACCTCGGCGATCGGCGGGGACGACGGGGAGGGCCTGCTCGACGGCGTCAACACCGCCTCGACGGTCGCGCTCCTCCTGGCGATGGCGCTGTGGATCGGCGCGCTCGCGACCTACACCGTCATCCGGGCGGTCCCGGCCGCGGCGCTCGTGTCGCGCAAGTCGTCCTGGCGATTGACGCTCCGCGGACTGGTGCCGGGAGTGTTCGTCGGGGTCGTCCAGGCGCTCGTCCTCGTGGCGATCAGCCTGCTCGTGCTCGACCCGACCTTCACGGACACCATCGCGCTGTTCTTCTTCGCGGTGCTCGCCGCGGTGGCGTTCACGGCGCTGAACTTCGCGCTCGTCGCCTGGTTCGGCGGGGTGGGCCGGTTCGTCTCGGTCGTGCTCGTGGTGTTCGGCATCGCCGGTGCGGTGCTCGGATCGGTCCCGGCCGCCTACCACGCAGTGGCGCCGTTCATGCCGGTCACGCCCTTCATGAAGGGTGTCACCGCGCTGGCGACCGGGGTCGGGGGCATCGGCTCCTGGGTGACGATCCTGCTCGTGTGGACCCTCGTGTCCGTGGCCGCCGGGGTCGTGGCCGTGGCCCGCAAGCGCACGGTCGGTGCCGGCACCCTCGTCGGCACCCAGGGAGCCGCCGTCGCCTGACGCGGTGGCGCCGGTGCCACCGCGCCGGTGCCGGCTCGGCCGCGCAGCCGCCGCGTCATGTGGTGCCGACGGTCTATTTGAGCAAATAGACCGTCGGCACCACATAACGCGGCCAGGATCGCCGCTACGGCCGCTCTGCGCCACCTCAGCCCGCGAGGTCGAGGAGATCCTCGACGAGGGCCTGGGCATCGCGGAACATCGGGGTGTCCCGGCCGGGGTTCGCCGCGATCGCGAGCCCCAACCGGTCCCCGGAGAGCTGGATCGAGTGGACGTACCGGCCGGGGTGGACCCGGCCGTGGAGGTCACGGGTGTGCATCGCGGGTCCCACGACCGCCAGGCCGCTGGAGTGCTGCTCGATCCCTTCGACCCACGTGGCCCCGGCCGTCACCTTGCCCTGTTCGATCAGGCGCGACAGGAACCCGTCGTCCGCCTGGAGCACGCGGTTGGCCGGGGTCGCCGCTTCGACGAGGGCCCGCGCGCGGACGTCCTCGTCCGGCAGCGCCGGGGTGTGCGCGACGAAGGCCGCCGGCTCACCCGCCCGCGTCGTCGTGATCCGCACCTGCGGACCGACGAACCGCACGATCCCGGCCTCGGCGAGCGCCGCCAGTTCGGCGAACCGCTGCGGAGGCGGCCCGTCGCAGATCCCCGCGACGAAATCCTCGAACCATCCGCGCACCTCGGTCGCGTAGCTCTCCTCGTCGACCCGCCCGGTCGCCACGAGTTCCTTGAGCAGCAGCCGTGCCTCCCACAGGACGGCGAACAGTGCCTTCTCGGGGTGCGCCTCGGGCCCGGCCACGGCCGCCGCGGTGTCCGCGCGTAGCCACTCGACCATCCACGTGTGCAGGTCGACGGCCTCGTCTCCCGCTGCCGAGGCGCCCTGCCCCGGGTGCCCGTCCGAGGTCCCGGCGTGGTCCCAGGGGACGCAGCCGGCGCCTCGGGAGCGGAGGACGACCCCTTCGAGGGGGCGGAGGAAATGCCGGAGGGGCGGGGTGCCCTCCCCTCCGGCCGCGGTCCAGGCCTCGTGGAGGTCGGCGAGGACGAGCGGCCACAGGTGTTCGTCGAAGCGAAGTGGTACGGGTCGGCCCGCGGAGTCGCGCGGGTCCGGCAGGTTCGCGGGGCGGAAGTGGGTCAGTACCCGGCGGTGCACGGGGTTCGCGCGTCCGATCGGCTTGGCCCGGTAGGGCACGCCGCGGCGGGAGGAGGGGTACAGGACGGGCTCCCGGCCGCTGGGCTCGTAGCGCAGTGCCCATTCGGGGGCACCGGGCCTCTCGTCGGGGACGAAGCGGCCACCGCGGCCGGTGGTGAGCCGGGCCTGGAGATCGAACCAGTTGAGGCCGAAACCGCGGAACAGGACGGGGGAACCGGCCTCCAGGTCGTCGACCGGGGTGTCCGCGGGGAGGTCGGGCGGCAGGTGCACGAGCCCGCCGGACGCGGCGTAGTCGTGCCAGTGGCGGCGTTCGTCGGTGAGCGCGGCAGGCACGTGGCCGAGGCAGAGGACGAGGGCGTCG
This sequence comes from Brevibacterium litoralis, assembly GCF_040212315.1. NCBI lineage: Bacteria > Bacillati > Actinomycetota > Actinomycetes > Micrococcales > Brevibacteriaceae > Brevibacterium > Brevibacterium litoralis. The sequence goes on from NZ_JBDIUY010000010.1 coordinate 76,457, forward strand.
ACCTGGAGGACGGTCCCGTCGTCGAGGCGGAGCGTCTGGGGTCCGTCCTCGGCACCGGCGTCGACGAGATCGGTGGCCCGTGCGGCGTGGTGGGTGACGGCGAGATGCGCCGGAGCTGCGGCGAGGAGGTGCTCGTACGCCCAGGTGAGGTATTCGCCGTAGAGGCGGCGGGGTGGGAAGACGGTGTCGACCTCGGCCGGTTCCCCACCGTGTACCTCGACGTACCAGGTGCCCATGTCGGGGCCGGTGCCGACCGGGGTGACCCGGGGCGCGGACGAGGTGTCCGGGAAGACGGTCTGCTCGCCGATCGTCGTGTTCATGAGCAGCAGCGGCGACTGGTCGGTCCGCCAGACCCGGCCGGGGCCGGGCGGGTAGGGGTCGACGAGGTGGACGCGGATCTCCCCGTCGAACCCACCGGCCAGCGCCACGATCCGTTCGAGGACGCCCAGACCGCGCGGGCCCGCCCCGACCACGGCGACCGAGAGCGGGCGGCCCGTCGCCCGGGCGACCTGCGCGGGGGAGGAGGACCGGCCGACGGACTCCCGGCCGCTCCCGTGGTGCGGGCTCACCCCTCGGTCCCGGTGGTGGAGTCGGACTCGGTGGAGCCGGAACCGGTGGTCTGTGCCTCCCCGGTGGTGTCCACGTCGGGGCCGGGGTAGCCGGGCCAGGTGTCGCTGCCGGGCACGTAGCCCTCGGGGTAGCAGCCGCCGGGGATCTCCGCGGGGTTCACGGGCTCGGCTCCACCGGCGGCCTCGCCGCCCTCGGCGCCCTCGGCGGGGAGCTCGGTCTCCTCCGGGGCGGGCGCCTCGGTCGCGGTGTCCGCGTCCTCGGCACCGGCCTCCGTGCCCTCGGAACCCTCCTCGACGACGGGCTCCGGCGGGTCGACCTGCTCCTGGATCCAGGCGCGGAGGACGTCGTAGTCCGGGGAGGACATGTTGGTGACGTCGTTGTTGATCTGGGTCGTCTCCAGGCTCGCACCCTGGACCTTCGCGGCGAGCTCGACGAATGCGCCGACCTCGTTCTGCGGGATCGAGGTCTGGATGTGGGTGCCGAAGGAGCTGGCGAGCTTGGGGTAGGCCAGCGCAAGTTCCTGCGGTGTCACCTGGTCGAGCGTCGTCGAGAGCATGCGCTGCTGGCGGCACATGCGGTCGTAGTTGTCCGCCCCGTCGCGGGAACGGACGTACCAGAGGGCGTGGAACCCGTCGAGGGTCTGTGGGCCCGGGTGGATCCAGCCGAAGACGGTGTTCTTGGCTCCGGTGTTCATGTTCGTGCCGCCGCCCATGGGAATGGGGCGCTCGACCTCGATCTCGATACCACCGAAGGCGTCGATGACGTCCTCGAAGCCCTCCATGTCGACGGACACGTAGTAGTCGAGCTCGAGGCCCAGGGACCCCTCGACGGCCTGCATCGTGGCGTACATGCCGGGTTCCAGTCCGCCGGTGTCGCCGACGGACTGCGGCTCCTCCTCGGCCCAGGTCCACACGGCGTTGATCATGTCCTGGTCGCCACCGTAGTAGTTGAATCCGTAGGGCCAGCGTTCCGCCAGGGCCGTGCCCTCCGGGAAGACCGGACGGTTGAGGTTACGCGGGATCGAGATGATCGTGGCGTCGCCGGTTCGGGTGTCGACCGAGGCGACGAGCTGGGTGTCCGCGCGGGTGCCGGTGCGGCCCTCGCCGGCGTCCCGGCCCATGAGATAGACGTTCACCCGTTCCTGGTCCGCCCACAGGGTGGCGGCGTCGATACCCTTGTCGGCCTTGCCGTCGCCGTCGAGGTCGACGCCCTCGTTCCCGCCGAAGACGGTCGACATCGTCGTGGACTGGACGTGCGAGTAGGCAGCGCCGATACCCAGGGGGATACCGACGACGAGCGCGAGCGAGGCGACGAGGACGCCGCCGAGTACCCGCTGCGGGGGAGAGAACCGGCGGTGTCGTTTGACCGCGAAGAACTGGACGACGATGACCGCGAGCCACACGAGGATGCCGAGCACGAGCGTCACGGCGATGAGGTCGAGGATCTGCGGGTCGGTGGCGATCCGGGCCGCGGCCTTCACCGGTCCCCGCCACCACACCCACGCGGCGACGGTGGCGATCCCCAGGAGGAACGCCGCGAGCAGGGCGAACCCGAGGATCCGGGGACGGCCGGCGCGGATGAGACCGGCGCCCGGCAACAGCGTGCCGAGGCTCGTCCACCCGGCCACGGACGGGAAGGCGTCGTAGTGGGTCCGGGCGTGCCGGGCCGGGGCGTGGTCGTCGGCGGGTGGCGTCGCCTTCCGGGCCGTCGTCGTCCTCCCGGCCGCGGTGCTGTTCGCCGGTCCCGCCGCCGAGGCGCCCGCGGAGGCGGGCACGAACGTGTCCCGGTCCTTCGGGGCGGGGGAGGGGGTGCCACGAGTGGCGGGGGTGGTGCCTGGGGAAGGAGCGCGTCCCGGGGAGGTCGGGGTGTCGCCGGACGAGGCGCCTCGGAGGCGGACCTGCCTGCGCGGGGAGGCGGACGGACGGGGTGGGTCGGCGGGACGGGGCGCCTCGGCGGGCGTCTGTGTGCCCTGTTCGGGCACGGCCTCGTGGACGGAGGTGTCGGTGCTCTGGACGGCACGCTCGCGTTCGCGCGCCTCGGCGCGGGTGCGGGGCGGGGTCGACCAGTCCTGGCCCTTCTCCGGCAGTGCACTGCGCTCGGACCTCAACCGCGGTCGACGGGACGCCGAGTAGACGGAGGGCGGGGTGCCGGCCTCCTGCGGACGGTTCGGTCCGCCGGTCTCGCCGGGCGGCGTGCCGTTGCCGTTCTCTGGCACCGAGGAACTCCTGACGTCTGGACGGTGGGCCGACCCCTCAGGTGAGGACCGGACCGTGTTGAGCGTGCGGACACACGTGGGGTGCGTGTACCGGTGCCAGCAGTCTACGGACCGTTTCCTGGGACGATGCCCAGTGCGGGCCGCAGCTGCGGTGGTGGGGTCGGCCACAGGGCGGCGGGGGACACGCGCCGTGTTTTGCCCGCGTGGGCTCTGCGCGGGTACGCTTGTGCCGGTCGCGTGTTCGCGCCGGTGTGAACCGGGCGGGCGGGCGGTACGAACTGGAGTCGTGGCTGAGCGGCCGAAAGCACCACCCTGCTAAGGTGGAGTCCCTTGAACTGGGGACCGTGGGTTCAAATCCCACCGGCTCCGCGTTGTGAAGAAGTCCCGTTTTCCCAGGTGAGACCCGGGAGAGCGGGGCTTCGTCGTGTCCGGGTGACGTCCGGTGGCCACTGTGTGGCCGTGGTCCGGCCGCCTCCTGGTAGCCCGGCCGGCATCGAGTGCGAGGTCAGTGGCGTCTCCAGGGCCCGGATGTTCCACGGAGCTCGCACTCGATCGGAAGAGTGGGGTCAGTCGACGTCGGGTTCCTCGGAGCGGTACTTCTCCAGGGCGGCGCGGAGGACGCCCCCGGAGCGGGGGGTGCGGGAGCCGATCTGGAAATCGTCGACCGCGTTCATCAGAAGGTCCCAGACGGGTACGTAGGCACCTGCACAACCGCGCTCCCAGACGTGAGACACGGAAGGGTGTGAGTCCTCGTCCTTCACCCGCCTGACGTTCTTCAAGAACGGGGCGTGAGGTAGATCGATACGGCCTCCTCCGTGTCTGACGAAAGTGGTGGCGACGTACCGGGACGCACCCCGAACGTCTTCGTCCAGAACTCGATCCTCCAATGCATCCGCAGTCGGGAAGGAATCCAGTAGCCACTGCTCGACTGCATCAAGCGATTCCTGTGAGAGGTCCAGAGAGCCATATGAGACCCGGTCCGTTGTCCAGGTATCGATTGCTCTGTCGTTGTCGACGAGCCAGGCGGCCAGGGTCGGATTGATCCGTTCCGGAGCCGCCAACGCCATGCCCCGCCATCCGGACGACAGGTCGATGGGACCGGGTTCCCCGAAGCTCCGCAGGATCGCGTCGAGGAGCTCACGGAAGTACGTCCCGGACCGCGTCCCGGCGGCGCCGAGGACGGTCGTGTACACGTCGACGGTCCCTCCGGTCGCGTATCCGGCGGGGGAGTCCGCGCGGATGAAGGGCATTCCGGCACCCTCCTCGCCACGCTCCCAGAGTTCCTCCCACTCCCAGTCACCGCCGGCGTTGCGGAGGATCGTCTCGCCCAGGTACCGGTAGGTGCCGAGGAAGACCGCCCGGACGGTCGGGTCCTCCAGGTCCGCGGGACGGTGGAGGTGCGAGAGCAGGTGCGCCTCGACGGCGGCGAGGGAATCCGGCGTGTAGGCGGGGCCCGTGAGGACACCCGCCTCGCGGAGATGCGCGACGAAGGCCTGCGTGTCCTCCCGGAGGGAGTCGGTGAAGGACAGGAAGTACGACTCCGCCTCCGCCCGCGGAGGGCGCTTCCTGACCCCGACGAGCAGACTGCCCAGGTCGTCCGCGTCCTTGTCATCCATCGCCATGTTCTCGTCCTCCACTCAGCCGAATTCCGTGTCGGTCACTTCGTACCGGATATTGTTGTCCCGCATCCGCTTCTTCACGCTCTCACTCGGTTCCTTCGAGAGGATGTAGGTGATCTCCCACGGTGGGTCACCGTTGGCGAGCGCGACGTCCTTCTCCCATTGTGTCTCCCCGCCGTTCTTGGGACGGGAGTTGTCGATCGGTTTCCCGGACTTGACCTCGACGGCCTTCCGCTCGGTCTCGTTGACGGCATCGAAGTACCGACGGTCGCTACTGGCGTCGTTCCTCCCGTCGGCTCGGTAGGGGACTCCGTCGTCGCCGGCTCCGGGGGTCGTCTCCTTCCAATTCGACTCCGGGTCGCGGGTGGGGAACCGCTCCTGGTTCGAGAGCAGGACGGCCTCCTCGTAGGCGTTGCCCTTCCGGTTGTCGATGACCTTCTTGTCGTACTTGGCATTGAATGCGTCGAGGTCGAACTTGTTGCCCAACCGCTGCTGTTCGGCGAGGACGGACGCGGCATAGTGTTCGTCCGTCCCGAGTTTGACGGACGACTTGTCGACGTCGACGGCTGAGATGTTGTTCGATTCCGCCCACCGGACGATGCGCCGTTCGCTCCAACCCTTGAACGTCCCGGTGCTCGGACGATCGATGTGCAGAGTCCCCTTGAGGTCCGTCCCCCGCCCGACGGTGGCCGCATTGTCGAGATGCCCGTAGGAGATCGTCAGATCAGGGGTCGACGGCGTCGGCGCGTCCACGGCCCGGCGGGCGTCCGCGGCGGTGTCGGCCGTGTCCGCGATCCGGCGCAGATCGTTGAGTTTCTCGGCCTGTCGGGAGACCTTCGCCGCGACCGATCCCCACCCTGCCACGGGGACCATCCCGGCGAACGACAGCCCGGCATTCACGAAGTCGCCCTCGGCGGTGTAGATGATGCCGTTGAGTCCGTCGAAGAGCTCGCCGAGCACGGGGACGAGGCCGAGGACGTCGAGGATCCCGTGCACCCAGGCCATCGGGCCGGAGTTCTTCTCCTCGGCCTCGGCGGCGGCCTTCTCGGCCTCCTCGATGATCGTGTCCATGCGCTCGGCGATCCGCTGAGCCGCCTCGTAGTCGGGGGAGTGCGGGGACATCGCGGACTCGAGGACCGAGGTGAGCGCCACGCCCTCGTCGCGCCAGTCCCGCACGAGCAGATACTCGAGGAACTTGGCGGTGGTGACGGTGTACGGCTCGCCCTGCGGGTACCTCCGGGAGGCGCTCGTCGTCCCCTCGACCTCGCGGACAGGGGCATCCGGATCGAGCATGCGCTGGGCGAGCTCGGGCTGTCGGGCCACCTGGATGAGAGCGCCGCTCATCGCGTCCCGGAACCGCGTGCCGTCCGGCAGGGTGAAACCCGAATTCATCCATGTGTTGGATCCGGAGCCGGAGCGCTGCTCCTTGAAGTACATCTGCTCGACCGTGCCCTGCACGACGTCCGGGTCCCAGGTCCCGAAAGTCATCGCCCAGCCGAGCGCGGACGCATGCTGTGCGGTGCCGGTGGTCGGGAACTGCGCTTTCCACTCGGTCTGTTGTTCCGGCGTCCACCGATGGGACGAATTGGCGTACGAGGTGCCCATGAGCGAGGCGATCTCGTAGTACGTCAGGCCGAAGTCCTCGGCCTGACGGACCTCGTCCTCGGACGGGTAGGTGGTCTCGCCGTTCCTGTCGGTCACCGGCCGCGGGGAGAGCTCCGACTGCCGTTTCCCCAGCGCCTCGATGAATGCCCCGTACTCCGCCGGGGGCAGGGACTTCGCGAGCTGGTCGTCGAAGTACGGGTCGCCGCTGTTCTCCCGCAGGAGGCGCAGGATCTCGGGCGGGAGAGGGTCTGTGGAGTCGGCGTTCCACCCGGAGGCCGCCTCGGCGACGGTCCGGGCGTCCTGTTCGGCCTCGTGGGGCGTGGCGGTGGGGAGGTCGGACTCGTCGATCACGACGACCGACAGTTCCGTGGGGGTGGCCCGGTCGATCTCCCGGGCGAGGGCAAGGCGCCGGCGGAGATCCGGGAGCACCTCGTCGATCCATTCGCACGTGCGGTCGGCCGACTCGCTGAACTCGCTCGTCAGGTGGTGCTCCTGCGCCCGACGGGACAGCCAGAGCACGTCGGCGCGGATGTCCTCCTTCGCATCGGTCATCGCGGTGACGAGGGTGTCCATCTCCTCGAGGCCGATCTCGGCAAGTGCCATGCGGGTGGCCCCTCAGACGGAGAAGGTGGCACGCCAGTCGTCGGCGTCCACCTCCGGCTCGTCGTCCTGCACACGGATCTCGTCGGAGAAAGCGGAGAGTGCGATGTTCCCGGAGATGTCGAGTTGGTTCCGGCGGTGGCGCAGGTCCTCGGCGAAGTCCTCCGAGGTGCCGCCGATCCATGCGCCGGAGTCGAATGCGGTCTTCGCCCGGTCCAGGCGGTCGGCGAGGTCGTTCGACCGGGTGCGGACGCGGGGTTTCGTGTCGAGCAGGCTCTCCAGGTACCGGTTGGGTTCCTTCTCGGTCCCGGTGTCGTCACCGCCACCGCACATGGGGCCGCTCCTTTCCGTGTCTTCCATCCCTCGGCTCGGGTCATGGACGGCACGCAGGCGGCGTCCTCCGACACCGTACGGAGGAACCGGTGTGCGGCGGAACGGGTGTCCTGTGACAGAACGGCCACACGACACCCGTTTCCGTGTCCGACGGAAATCGTCGACGCGCGCCTCGCCGTGCGCCGCGACGGACGCCTCGACGGACGCGGACTCAGAACCTCACGCGGTAGCGGATCCGGGGGAGTTCCGTCACCGGGACGAACCCGGGCCGGGCCGCGACGACGTCCGGGATGCGGTTCACCAACTGGGTGCACGTCGTCATCATTGTCGGCACGGTGCCGTTGCTCAGGTACAGGTCGGGTTCGCCGGTGAAGTCCCAGACGTTGATGTCACCCTCGCCCTCTGCGTAGATCTTGCCGGTCATCTCGAACACGAAGATGTGACCCTCCTCCGTCGTGATCCGGTCGATGTCCGTGTAGCCGATCACCAGCCTCTCGGCGATGTCGGTGTCGAAGGCGTTCGAATGCAGGCCTCCGGCCGGTGCGTACTCCGGTCGCTTCTCGTGGGTGATCTCCTGCGGGGTGAGGCCCAGGTCCCGGACGATCGCGTCGAGGCAGGTGCGGCCGAAGGTCGGCGGTACCTCCTCGTCGATCCGTGTCCACGCCTCGAACCCCTCGGCCGTCTTCCCCACCTGGTAGCCGGCGGCCAGTTCCGGCCCGTAGTCGTCCACGTTGACGCTCGCCTTGCCGGTGACCGTGTCGATCGCGGCCCTGGAGGCCGGCCCGGACGTGCCGGCGTCGACGGGGTGCGACGTCCGGGTGGAGGTGTCGTCCTATCATCACCAGGCGGTGGACCGGGTGGGTGACGGGCTGGTCGTCACGGCGCGGGCGGACGACGGCGTGATCGAGGCGCTGGAACTGCCCGGCGCGCGGGTGCTCGCGGTGCAGTGGAATCCCGAGGACCGGGCCGCGGACCTGGCCGTCGACCAGAGCATGTTCGACTGGGTCGTCCGGGAGGCGCGGGTGGCCGGGCGGGCCGAGGTGCCGGGGTCTGAGCAGACGAAAGTGGGAGTCGCATGACGCAGGACGTGGTGGTGCCGGAGGACGGGGCCGTGGCCGGTTCGGCCGCCGTGCCCGGGTCGGAGTGGTTCGTGCAGCGACACGAGGTGTTCCCGGACCCGATGCCGGAGATCGCGTCGGGTGCCGTGCGGATCGCTGTGCTCGGGCCGCTGCAGATGCCGGACTTCACCGAGGAGATCCACGACCTCATCCGGGCATTCACCTCCTCGGCGGTGCGGATCCTGTTGGAGGAAGGCGCGGACGTCGACCTCATCGATCCCAACGCGCTGGTCGGCGAGCGGGTCCCGGCCGAGCAGGCGCTCGCCGCCGAGGGACTGTTCTTCCTGGGTGGTGGTGACGTCCATCCCTCCTGTTACGGAGGAGGTGAGGAACTGCCGCCGGGTTCCTACGGTGTCGACCGGGCGGCGGACGAGTACAGCCTCGACCTGCTGCGCCGGGCCTGGGACGACGACGCGGCGGTGTTCGCGATCTGCCGCGGATCACAGCTTCTCAACGTGTCGCGGGGCGGGACGATCATCGGGGACATCCAGCCGGGCGACCTGCACCACGGCGGGCCGGGAGACCCGATGTTCAAGGACGGGAGACCCGATGTTCAAGGACGAGGAGATCGAGGTGCTCCCCGGGACCCTCGCGGCCGAGGTGCTCGGTGCCGGTCCGTTGACCGTCCGGTCCGGCCACCACCAGGCGGTCGACGTCATGGGGGAGGGACTGCAGGTCGTCGCCCGGGCGCAGGACGGCGTGGTCGAGGGCACGCAGGCGGTCGGGAGGACGTGGATCCTCGGCCTCCGGTGGCACCCGGAGGACCCGGACGGGAACGAGGACGACTTCCTCCGTGCCCTCGTCCGTGCCTTCCTCGCGGAGGTGCGCCGCCGCCGGGGGTCAACCGGCCCTGTGATCACCGAAGCCATGGAGATCGACGAACGACAGGTCGTGGTCTGCCTGGTGCGACTGCTCATGACGGCGGAAGGGCCGATCGACGACGAGAACCGTGCCCGGGCGGGCCAGTACTACACATCGGAGGAGCGCCGCCGACTCGAAGAGATGTTCCGTGCGGGCAAGGATCTCCCGACCCTGGCGGTTGTCTTCGAACGTTCTCAGGTGGGGATCGCCTGGAAGCTGCTCGCTGAGGGGAGCGTGCGGGATTCCGCCGCGGTTCGTGAGAAGGCGACGGGTGCGAAGCGGCGTGTGGTGCCACCACAGCCACGGCCGCCGTTCCCGCCGCTCGCCGGTCAGGTTCTCGTCCTGCGTCTCGACGTGGTGAAATCCGTCGACCGGGTCCGGGACGTGGTGATGCAGTGGGTGCACATGGAAGGACTCGCGGAGGCGAAGATCGACATCGCGGGTCTGGAATCCCACTGGCCGGTTCTCCGGGTCCGTGGAGTACCGGATCGGATCGACCGGGAGATCTCCGAGAACGCCCTTGCCGTCCGTCTGCGCCGCGAGGCCCAGACCGTCGCCCGGACCCGTGCGGAGGTCGCGCGCCTGGCCGGTCCGTGATTCCCGGACCCGTCACAGGAACCCGTTCGTCGCGCATGCGTGGCATGATGCGGGGAGCGGTGCAGTGTGGCGCCCGCCTCACCTGCCGTTCCATGTGAAACGTGAGTCGTCGGCCGGGTTCGTTCCCCGGGGTTCGTTCCCCACGGACCCGACCGGTGACCGCGCAACGCCCGACCGACCGACGACCAGGAGGTCCCACAGTCGTGACCACCGTCCTTCCCGCCGCGCGCCCCGACGCCTGCGGCACTCCCGGCAAGCGCCTCGACGGCCTTCCCTGCAACCGCCCCGTACGCGTAGGAGGTGCCGCATGACGTACACCGCCACCCAGGTCCGCCTGGCCACCCGCCCGCAGGGCATGACCGACGACTCCACGTGGGAGATCACGCAGGAGCAGATCCCCGACCCGGCCGCCGGGCAGGTCGTCGTCGAGGTCGACCACCTGTCCCTCGACCCGGCCATGCGCGGCTGGCTCAACGACGTCCGCTCCTACATCCCGCCCGTCGGGATCGGCGAGGTCATGCGCGCCCACGGCACCGGCACCGTCGTCGCCTCCGAGAACGCCGACTATCCCGTCGGCACAGCGGTCGCCGGCATGTTCGGCGCCTCGGAGTACGCCCTGTGCACCCCGGCCGAGGACACCGAGTTCGAGAAGCTCGACACCGAGCTCGCCCCGGCACCGACCTGGCTCGGCGCTCTCGGCATGCCGGGGATGACGGCGTACTTCGGCCTGCTCGACGTCGGCCGTCTGCAGGCCGGAGACACTGTTCTCGTCTCCGGTGCCGCCGGAGCGGTCGGCAGTGTCGTCGGGCAGCTCGCCAAGGCCAAGGGTGCGAAGGTCATCGGGATCGCCGGTGGTCCGGAGAAGTGCGACTGGTTGCGTGAGATCGGCTTCGACGGCGCGGTCGACTACAAGAACGAGAACCCGCTGAAGAAGCTGCGGGAGCTCGCACCGAAGGGCATCGACGTCTTCTTCGACAACGTCGGTGGTGAGATCCTCGACGCCGGCCTGGCGAACCTGGCCCGTGGTGCCCGGGTCGTCATCTGCGGCGGTATCTCCAGCTACAACGAGGCGTCGCTGCCGGACGGACCCAAGCGGTACATGTCGCTGCTCGTCTTCCGCGCGACGATGACCGGGTTCGTCGTCTTCGACTTCAAGGACCGGTACCCGGAAGCCGTCGAGGAGATCGGGCGCCTCATCCGCACCGGCGACCTCGTCGCCCGAGAGACCGTCGTCGAGGGCGGGATCACGCAGTTCCCGGAGGCCCTCAACGGCCTGTTCCGCGGCATCAACACGGGCAAACTCGTCCTCAAGGTGAAGTGAGGCAGGACCATGACCACCATCCCGACCGTCACCGGCGACATCGACACCGCCGACCTGGGTCGCACACTCGTCCACGAACACGTCTTCGTCCTCAATGAGGAGTACCGCCTCAACTACGACGACTGGGACGAGGAGAAGCGTGTCGCCGAGGCCGTCGACGAGCTCAACGACCTCAAGTCCCGGGGCATCGACACGATCTTCGACCCGACCGTCTGGGGCCTGGGCCGCTACATCCCGCGGGTCCAGCGGATCGCGGAGCAGACCGACCTCAACATCGTCGTCGCGACCGGGCTCTACACCTATGACGACGTCCCCCACCAGATCGAGCACCGGGGCCCGGGGTTGCTCATCGACCAGCCGGAACCGCTCGTCGAGATGTTCCTCGGCGACATCAACGACGGCATCGCCGGCACCGGGGTGAAGGCCGCCTTCCTCAAGTGCGCGATCGAGAAGCAGGGGCTGCGGCCCGGCGTCGAACGGACCATGCGTGCCGTCGGCCAGACGAGCGCGCAGACCGGTGCACCCGTCACTGTCCACACGAACCCGCGGGCGGAGACCGGCCTGGTGGCCCAGCAGGTGTTGAAGGAGGAAGGTGTCGACCTCACGAAGGTCGTCATCGGCCACTCGGGTGACTCGACGGACCTCGACTACCTCATGAAGGTCGCCGACAACGGCTCCTACCTGGGTATGGACCGGTTCGGTCTCGACGGGTTCCTGCCCACGGAGCAGCGCGTCGACACCATCGTCGAACTCGTGCGGCGCGGCTATGCGGAGAAGATCACCCTCGCGCACGACGCGTCCTGCTACATCGACTACTTCACGCCCGAACAGCGTGCCGCGGGGATGCCCAACTGGCGCTTCCGCCACATCCCCGACGACGTCCTGCCCATGCTGGTGGAGAAGGGCGTGACCGAGGACGACATCGACACGATGCTCGTGAAGAACCCCCGGCGTTACTTCGAGTGATCCTGCGGGCCGAGGGCGGCGACGAGGAAGTACGGCTTCCTCGCGTCGCCCTCGTCCTGTGTCCGCCCTCCGGCCGACGCGTCGTTCTCCGCCGCGTCCTCCGCTCCCGAGGCGCCCGTCCGTCGACGGGCCAGGGTCTCCCGGACGAGCTCGGTGATCGCCGCGTGCAGCTCGCCGGCCTCCGCGTCGGTGAGGCGCAGCGGCGTCGAGGTGAGATGCGCCGGCGTTTCCGTGCCGCCCCGCGGGCCGGGCCCGAAGGTACGGGCGAACCATTCGACGACCGGGGCCGTGACCGCGTCGCCGCCCGGTGCGTCCTCGTCCACCCGGAACTGCGTGGCCACCGGCTTCCACACCCGGTCCCGTTTGTCCCGGGCGAACTCGGGCGCCTCGACCGGCGCACTTCTCCTGTGGGGAGTCGTCGCGCTCGGGCTCGTGACCGGGACACTCTCCGCCTGGGTCCTCGCGCTCGTCCTCCTCGGGACCGCCGCGGCCCTCTTGTCGGGCCCGCTCGGCGGTGTGCTCTACGCCCTCGGCACGGCCGTCCCGGCGCTCGCCGCCGCGCTCGGTCACCTGGCCGTGTTCGTCTCGACGCTCACCGTCCGTCGATCCCTCGGCGGCGGTCCCACCTCCGCGTCCGATGTCCACCCGTCACCGACCCCGCAGCCGAGGTGCCCTCCCCGTCTCCCCGCCCCTCGGCCTTCGCAGACCTGTGGGCCGGTCTGCGCTACGTCTTTGCACACCCGCTCTTCCGGGTGCTCGTCGTCCTCTTCGTCGTGCTCAACGTGGCGACGAACGGCATGCTCCTGGCGCTCGTCCTCGACCTCACGGTGCGGGGACAGGAGCCCGTGCTCATCGGACTCGTGAGCGCGGTGGTCGGAGTCGGCACCCTGGTCGGAGCCGCACTCGCACCGGCGCTCGTCAAGCGGATCCGGACCGGTCTCCTGGTCCCACTCGCCCTCGGCTTCCTGGCACTCGGTGGGATCGCGCTCGTGTTCGCGCCCGGATACTGGGCCCAGATCACGGTCCTCGGCCTCGCGTTCCTCGGGGCGCCCGCCTGCAATGCGGCACTCGTCGGGTATGCGTCCGCGATCACGCCGCAGGAGATGCAGGGCCGGTTCGCCTCGATCATCGGCCTCACGGGGTACGCCGCGGCACCCCTGGCTCCCGTCGTCGGTGCCGGTTTGCTGGAGATCGGTGGACTACCGCTCGTCTTCCTCGTCCTGTCCGGGGTCCTCGGAACGGTCGTCGTGGGTCTCTGCTTCTTCCGGCCGCTGCGGCGGATCGGCACCCCCGACACCTGGGTTCCGACCCCGAACTGCCCGGTGGACGGTGAGGAACTGCCTACTCGACGGTGAGGGACTGCCCGGTGGACGGCTCAGCGATGGATCGGGAACTGCCCGCCGAACGCGTAGGCTCCCATGATCGCCAGCGCCGTGAGTCCGAGGACCAGGACGTCGAACCCGGTGACCTTCAGGTACGCGAGCCGCATCTTCCTGCCCCGCGGGTCGGAGGCGGAGAACGTGAAGCCCCGGGTCTCGAGCGCCTCGACGGTGGTCCGGACGTTCTTGGCGGTGTTGAGCATGATCGGGTAGAAGGCCGTGACCGCGAGGACTCCCCAGTGGAGGGCGACCCGCCACCCCAGGAACCCGCGGTTCTCGACCGGCGCGTACCGCAGCCGCTGGCCGTCGAACACCGTGACGTACTCGTCGACGAGGATCGGCAACATCCGGTACCCGTAGCTCACCCCGAAGGCGAGGATCTCCGGTGCCCGCAGTGACAGCAGCGCGTCCGAGAGTTTCTCCGGATCGAGCGACACGAAGGCCGCCATCGAGGCCATCGACACCGCCCCGAGTTTGAGGTTGAGTTCTCCGAGCGCGATGAGCGTCTGCAGGTCCCCGCCGAACAGGAAGGCCGCGGCGAACAGGCCGATCCCGTTGCCCACGAGCCCGAACAGGAACAGCCCGAGGACCAGCGGCCCCACCCGGGCGAGCACGACCGAGACCGCGCCCATCACGAACAGACCCATGAGGACCGTGAGGTTGTGCGTGAACCACGGTGCGAGTGCCGTCACCAGGTACCACAGGAGCACCATCCGCGGATCCATCCGGGCGAACACACCCCCGCGCGTGGAATACGCGGTGCGCAGCAGTTCGAGCCGCACCCAGTCGACGCTCAGGACGTCGCGTTGCTTCCGGGTCATCGTCATCGTGCCATCTCCTGTTCCGCATCCTCGTCCACGACCACCAGCCGGTCCCGCAGTTCGTCCGCGGTGAGCGGCACCGGACACATCCCGAGTTCCGCCCCGATCCTGGCCGCCTGGGGCGGGATCAACCGGGTGCGGGTCGTGATCTCCGGCCGGGAGAAGAGCTGCCGGGGGTGGACGTCGGCGAGTACCTGCCCCTGGTCGAGCACGAGCACCCGCGTGGCCCAGGTCGCCACGAGCTCCATGTCGTGGGTCGCGACGACGGCACACCGCACGGTGTCCGCGAGCGATTCGAGCATCCCGGTGACGTCGTCGCGGGACCGGATGTCGAGACTGGAGGTCGGTTCGTCGAGCAACAGCAGTTCCGGGCGCATCGCCAGGCCGATCCCGATCGTCGCCCGCCGTTGCTGGCCACCCGACAGGGTCCGCCCGTCGCGATCGGCGAGCTCGGCGAGCCCCACCCGGTCGATCACCTCGTCGACGACCGAGCGCGCATCGGGCACCTTCCGTCCCTCGGGGAACAGTGCGATGTCGGCCCGCACGCTGTCCTTGAGGAACATCCGCTGCGGGTGTTGGTACAGGTAGGAGACCGAATCGGCGAGCCGCGCCGCCGACCGTCGGCGCGTGTCCACACCGGCCACGGTCACCGTGCCCTCCCGCGGCACGATCAGCCCGGTGAGCAGCTTCATGAGCGTCGTCTTCCCGGCCCCGTTCGTCCCGACGAGCGCGATCCGCTCCCCGGCGTGCAGGTCGAGATCGAGGTCCCGCAGCACCGGCGTGAGCGCCCCGCTCACACTCCGGTACCCGTGCCGCACACCCCGCAGCGAGGCGACGACCTCCCGCTCCCGAGGCGCGCTGGTCGAATCTCCGGCCGGGTCCTCCCGGCGGAGCCCGGACGCTCGCTCCCGAGGCGCCTCGGCGGCGGGCACGTGGGGACGCAGCACACGGGCGGCGGACTCGACGTCGAGGGCCACGGGACGGGCGCCGACGGCGGCCGACAGGGCGACGGCGTCGGGAGCGGGGATGCCGTGGGCCTCGAGGTCGGCGTGACGGTCCATCGCCTCCTGGACGGGCAGGTGCCAGACGGGGGCGCCGTCGGCCATGAGGACGACGGAGCGGGCGAACTCGGCGACGAACTCCGCGTGGTGTTCGATGGTGATCACCGTGATGCCGTGGTCCTCGTTGAGCTCGCGCAGGCGCAGGTAGATCTCGCGGGCGCGGGCGGGGTCGAGTTCGGCCACGGGTTCGTCCACGACGACCACCTCGGGCCGCATGGCGAGCACGGCGGCCAGCGCGACCAGGTGTGCCTGCCCGCCGGAGAGCTGCCAGACGAACCGGTCGCGCAGGTGGGCGATGCCCAGGCGGTCGAGCGCCTCCTCGGTGCGTTCGGCGTGATCGGCGTGTCCGAAGTTGAGGGGGCCGAAGGACACCTCGTCGCGGACCGTGGGGCGCACGAGCTGGTTCTGGAAGTCCTGGTAGACATACCCCACCCGACTCGACAACGCCGCGACCGAGGAGTCCCAGGTGTCCTCGCCGTCCACGTGGACGGAGCCGGCGAAGTCGCCGTTCCAGTAGTGGGGCACCAGACCGTTGAAGGTCTTGCACAGCGTGGTCTTGGCGGACCCGTTGCCCCCGACGACCGCGACGAAGTCGCCGCGGTCGATCGTGAGGTCGACGTTGCGCAGGGTGTCACGGTCGGTGCCGGGGTACCGGAAGGACAGGTCCTTCACCCGGATGACGGGATCAGTCAACGGACTTCGATCCGGACCGACGGAACAGCAGGAGGGCGAGGCCCATGACGACGACGATCGCGCCGACGGAGACCCACAGGAACCCGTTGCCGAACCGGTCGAGGAAGTCCGGCTCCCAGGCCCCGGCACTCAGGTCGAAGGCCTCGAGGAAGGCGAACCCGAAGGAGGCGAGGGACAGCAGCAGGACGGCGGCGACGAACAGCGGGCCCCGTGGGGCGTCGCCCGGGATCGGCTCGCCGGGGACGCGCGGACGCAGCCCCATGAGGGGTTCGATCTTGCCGTGGAGGGCCGGGACCAGCCAGATCGCGGGGATCGCGCCGAACAGGACACCGCTGATGACGACGTCGGTCAGGAGGCCCACGCCCTCGACGGCGAGGATCGACTGCGGCAGACCGGTGACGAACTCGGCGTCCTCGACACCGATCCACACCTTCGACATGTCGACGATCGCGGAGAGCACCTTGTCGATGAGGATGATCATGAGGGCGCTGATCGCCAGCTGTGCGCGGTTCTGCGGATTCCGCACGATCGAGCCGCCGATGTAGATGGCGAGGAACATCTGGAGGTAGCCCTCGACCTCGGCCAGGCCGCTGAAGTCACCCATGAGCAGGTCGGTGAAGACGATCTCACCGAGCGGCGCCCCGAGTGCGGCCCAGAAGGGGGAGAACAGCGCGGCCATGGCGACCGGGATGAACATCATGTTGGAGATCGACAGCTCGACGGGGCCGATCTGGAACTCCGGGATGATCTCCAACAGGATGTTCGACAGCCCGAAGAGGGACATCGAGAGCACGAAGATCATGAGCTTCTGCGAGGTGGTGAGCTGCGCGGACCGGATGCCGTCGATCGCACCCCGGAGGGTGCCGCTGCGGGCCTCGGTGGATCCGAGCGCGGAGTTCTCGGTGGAGGAGGTCGGATTGCGGTCGGTGGGTGTGGACATGGTGTCGCTCCTGGAGGCAGGTGGGACGGGCGGCGGTGAGAGGTGGTCGGTCGGTGGTCAGGTGTCGAGTGCGGCGAGCACGTCGATCACTTGGGCGGGGGAGTCGAGGACGTGGTCGGCGAGTCCGGCGGCAAGTGCGGCGTCGAGGTCGGCGTCGGAGTCCTTGCCGCCGCGCAGCAGGCAGACGGTGCCGATCCGGGCGTCCCGGCCGCCGCGGCCGTCGTTGACGACCTTGTCGCCGACGTAGACGACATCGGCCCGGTCCGCACCGACACCGGCCAGCGCCGCCTCGAAGATCGCGCCACCGGGCTTGCGGATCCCGATCTCGTCGGAGTACGCCGCCGGGCCGATTTTCTGGGCGACCCCGTACCGGTCGAGCAGTTCACGGACCCCACGCCCGGAGATCGTGTTCGAGACGATGCCGATGGTGATCCCGCGGTCATGCGCCCATTCGATGAGCTCGACGACGCCGTTTCGGGGCGCCGGGATCGACTTGGCGCGGTGGAGGACGAGGGAGAGCTCGGATGCCTCCGCCCGCAGCACCGGCCGCAACGCTTCCGGCAGGTCCTGGCCGACGATCTCACCCCACAGCTCGGCCGGGTCGACCTCCGCGTGGGTGTGGTCGGGCGCCTCGACTCCGTCCCCGGCGTGCTTGCGGGCCCGGTGCCGGTCCCACCCGTTCTCCAACGCGGCCAGTGCCTGCGCGTGGGTGAGGGGCACACCCGCCCGCTCGGCGAGCGCGACGAGGTGCCGGGCGACGATCCGGAACTTCTCCGGGTTCGACTCAGAGTCCGTGATGACCCCGCCGTTGTCGAGCAGCAGCGCCGGCCGTCCCCGCCGTCCGGCAGGTGCCCTGTTCCCCGCCGCCGAGACGCCCTGCCCGGGGCGGGCGTCGGTGGTGTGCGGAGGGCGGGGCGCCTCGGGAGCGGGGGACGCGAGCGCGGCACGTAGCGGGACGAGGAGATCGCGGGGGTCGTCGACGAGGAGGTCGGGCACCTCGGCGACGGAGAAGGGCGGGGCGTCAGTGCGGGAATCACGGGTGATGAGGACGGCGCCGACCCCGGCGCGGCGGCCGACGACGACGTCCCGGTCGAGGGTGTCGCCCACGTACCAGGTGTCCGGGGCGGTGGTCCCGAGGGCGTGGGCGGCGCGGGTGATCATGCCGGGGTGGGGCTTGCGGATGCCGACCTCGTCGGAGTAGATCTGCACGCCGAAGAAGTCGCCCAGGCCCGCCTCGGCCAGCAGGCGGCGGTGGGCGCGCCCGGACTCCGCGTTCGACACGATGCCCAGGAGGATCCCGGCCCCGCGGGCGGTCGTGAGGAGATCGTGGACGCCGGGGCGGACGGCGTGGTCGACCTCCGTGACGACCATTCGTTCGAGGACCGGGTCGGCGTCGAGGGCGAGCATGGCGCGGACCGGGGCGGGGAGGTCGGCGAAGAGGAAGTCGCCGACGAGTTCGGCCGGTGCGAGTTCCTGCGGCTCGGGGCGGCGGGAACAGGAGTCCTTCCACAGACGGTGGGCGCGGCGGCCGGTGCGCAGGGACTCGGCGACCGCCTCGGCGTCGAGGGAGTACCCGATCGTCCGGGCCCGGGTGACGACCCAGTCGGCGAACTCCCGTTCCCAGTCCTCCCGGGGCGTGGTCGTCATGACGACCCCGCCGAAGTCGAGCAGGAGGGCGCGCGGCGCCGGGGCGGAGAGGTCCGCCGGGGCGTCGAGAGCGGGTCCGGGGGTGGGGGTCGTGGTGGTCACGGGGCTCCTCGGCTGTTGGGAAGAGAACTGCGCAGGCGGATCAGGACGTCCCCGACGCTACGGAGTGCCTGGGCCCGGTTCGTGAACAACGGGTGAAGGGGTGCCCACCGGGAGCGGACGAGGACTGAAAATTTTCAGATCGGGGTGCGGGGAACGTCGGACGGATCCGTCCGGGACTGCCAGACTCCGATGTCGTGAGCCCCTCCCGTCGTCCCACCCTCGCCCAGGTCGCCCGCGTCGCCGGGGTGTCGACCGCCTCGGCCTCGATGGCGCTCAACGACCGGCCGGGGGTGAGCGCCGCGACGCGGCGGAAGGTGAGCGCGGTCGCGCGGGAACTCGGCTACGGCCGCCGGGGGAGGGGGACAGGTCTCGTCGGTGTGTTGCCCACGGATCTGGGGAACCCGTACCACACGGACGTCATCGCGGGGATCGAGCGGTACACGGACTCGATCGGGTTGAGCGTCGTCATCATGCACGGCAGGCGCTCCGCGGACCACATGCGGAGTGGGGTGCAGCGGCTCTCGGACCTCGGGGTCGACGGGATCATCGCCGTGACCTCGTGGCTGGACCCGGAACTCATCGAACAGGCCGCGCAGGTGGTGCCGGTCGTCGTCATCGGGCGGATGCAGGACCCGGTCCCGGGTGCCGACCACGTGCTCAACGACGACGAGGCGGGTGCGGTGCTCGCCGTCGACCACCTGGTGGGTCTCGGGCACCGGCGGATCGCGCACGTGACGTCCTCCAACCGGCCCGGTCCGGCCCTGCGGCGGGCGGGGTTCCTGGCCCGGATGGAGCGGTCGGGACTCGGTGCGGGGGCACAGGTCGTCGGGCCGGAAGGTGTGGACGAGGGGATCGACGTGCTGTTGCGCGGGATCCTGCGGGCGGACACCGAGGCCGTGAGCGCGGTGTTCGCCGCCAACGACATCGCGGCCGTCCGGGTGCTCCACCGGGCGGCGGAACTCGGGGTGGGGGTGCCCGAGCAGCTCAGCGTCGTCGGCTACGACAGTTCGGCGGTGGCGCTCACCGTCCGGCCGCACCTCACGAGCGTGAACCAGCCTCGCGAGGCGATGGGGCGATTGGCCGGGCAGATGATCCGGGAGCGGCTGGAGGGCCGCACGCACGCCTCGGTGAGTCGGCTCGAACCGCACCTGCGCGTCCGCGATTCGACGGCCCGTGCGGAGTAGGGGCCGCGACTGCGAGGTTGATGTCGTTCGACGGGGCTCTTGTCTCGCAGTCCTGCACGACTACGAGACTTCTGCTTCGTCGAACGACATCAACCTCGTAGTTCCGATGAGGGACTGCCCGGTCGACGGTGAGGGACTGCCCGGTGGACGGCTCGGGGTCACCGGCGGAGATGGTCGGTGGTCGTCAGGTGGACGATCCGTATGACGGCGGTCGCGGCGGCGAGGACCGCGAGCACGTAGAGGGGGAGCGAGGGTCCGAGGGTGTCGTGGACCGCCTCGAGGAGCACCGGCAGGCCGAAACCCAGATAGGTCGCCACGTAGTAGATCCCGATGACGATCCCACGCCGGTGCGGCGGGGCCAGCCGGTCGACATCGGTGAGCCCCTCCCGCAGGCACAGCCCGTAGGCCGTCCCCAGGACGAACACGGCCGTGACCGCCATCGGCCACGAGGGCGTCGACCCACCGGTGGCGATGAGCGCGAAACCGCAGGCCGCGGCGATCGCCCCGGCCACTCCGGACCCGGCACCCCAGCGCCGCCGCCGGGCGATCACCTGGAGGAGGACCCCGGTGGACAGACCGACGCCCGCGGCGAGTCCCGGCATGATCGCCCGGTACTCCTCGTCCACGGGCAGACGGGAGGGCGTGATGATGAACGCCACGATCGCCGTCGAGAACACCCACATGGCCATCGGCAGCGCGGCGAGGAGCGCACGCCCCACGCCCCGTTCCGGAATCGTCGGCTGCACCGACCCCGGTCCCGAGCCGGCCGAGGCGCCTTCCACTCCGGACGCCCCCGGGTCCTCCCGTGCAGGACCACGGTCCCCGGCGGCAGGGGAGTGCAGGACGGGGGTGGAGGTGAGGGCGCCTCGGGAGCGGGAGGCGACGACCCCGGCGACGGAGACCGCCGCGAGCGAGGCGAGCACGGTGGCGACGAAGGGGACGGTGATCGTGGCGCCACCGCCCAGGAGGAGCGCCAGACCCCCGCTCACGATCGGACCCACGGCGAACCCCGCGGTCAGCGCGATCCCGGCGAAGGTGGCGCCGGCGGTCCCCCGGAGGTCCGCGGCCCAGGCCGTACCCGCGCTCATCGCCAGCCCCACCCCCGCGCCGACGACGAGGCGGCCGACGAACACCCCGGCCTCGGGGTGCCAGACGGACATGAGCAGGTTCCCTCCGGCCGCGACGAGTGCCCCGGTGAGGACCACGGGTCGCGGACCGAGCCGGTCGGCCAGACCTCCGCCGCCCAGCAGGCCCGGGACCAGGCCGAGCGCGTACAGGCCGTAGGCACCGGTGACGACGAGTGCGGACAGGTCGAGTTCGTGGCGGAGCACGCCCATCATCGAGGCGAAGTGGTTCGCCGCCCAGCCCGCGGTGAAGAGCAGGAGGGCGACGGAGCGGAACAGCGCGGTGTCACGGCGCAGGGGTGGTGGTGCAGCCACGGTCGAGGGGTCCTTCCCGGTGACGGCGGTGCACCGTCACCCAGGGGCATCCTCTCAGGAGACGGGTGGTTCCGGGGTGGGATTCCGGTCCGATCCCACGGAGCCCGGATCCGTGGGGCCGGAATCCGTGGTGCCCTGTGGCGGGGACGACCGGGTGCGGGTCCGCGGATCCCCGAACAGGGCGCGTCCCGCTTCCAGGGTCGCCTTGTCGAGCAGCCGCTTGTACTCGCGGGTGTATCCGTCCTCGATCTCGCCGACGAGGTCCCGCAGCGACACCCCGAGCGCCCGGCTGATCCCGAACAGGGTCCACAGTCCCGGGTTGGCCGGCCGTCCGCGCGCCCGGTCGGAGAGACCCGACTCGAGGTTCTGGTAGGGGTTCCGGGAGATCCCGGCGTCCCGGGCGACCTCGGCCTGGGTCCGTGAGACCCGGAAACGGTGGGTCCGCAGCACGTGCGCGAGCGAGGCGGCCAGAGCCCTGTGCTCCGTGTCGGTGTCCGTCCGCGCCTGGTCCATGGATCCGAGTCTCAGACGGTAGAGGCCACGTCATGCCATGTATGTATGGCTTACATGCGTCCCATGCATAGCGGGGTCCGGTCCCCGTCGGGCCCGGCGGCCGCGCTCGCTCCCGGCAGGGCCGCCCGGCCCCTCACTCCCCGATGCGGTGGACGGAGAACCACGTGGACCCCGTCGTGAACCGCCGCGACCACAGGGGTTCGACGTCGGCGGGCAGGGTCTCCCCGGGGAGATACCGGGTGGAGGTCCCGGTGACCACCCGCCCGAAGTAGTCGGTCAACACGACCGGACCGTCCGCCCGCGCGTAGAGCGGGAGGAGCCGGTTCTCCAGGGGCCGGGTGTCGATGTCCGCTCCCGAGAGGCCGATCGTCGTCCCGTCGGCGGTGAACGGCATCGTCACGGTGCGCACGTAGTCGTCCATCCCGAGGAAGTCGTGGTACGGCCCGAACACCGTCGGCCGACGCTGCTCCAGGGGCTCGGTGTAGAACCGGCGGTCCTCCTAGTTGTAGTAGGCGGTCGTGCCCGGGAGCATGTTGAACGCCACCCGGCAGTACCCCTCCGATTCCCAGTCGTGGGCCCACCACTCGATCCCGCGTTCGTAGTCGGGGAAGAGCCCGGGACGGACGAGCACCCCGCACCCGGCGACGACGGGCACCCGCTCGAGCAGGTCGATGTAGGTCCCGCCGAGCTCCGCCAGCCGCGCGCGGGTGCTCTTCCGCCGCGCCCGGCCCCCGGTGAAGATCCGCGCGGCGCGGTCCGTCGCCTCGGCGAGGCGATCGAGGACCTCCCGGAACACCTGCTCGGTGCGGTCGGTCAGGTCCTGCGCCGCCGAGGCGCCCTGCCCGGACCCCGTATCCGCGGTCCCTGCCCCGGGAGCCGAGAGGTCCGCGCGAGCGGCCAGGTCGACCTTGGCGCGCACGAGCGCGGCGATGCCTGCGCGGGAGTGTTCGTGGGCGAGGGCGCCGGCCGTCTCGGCGTCGTGGTCGACGATGGCGCGGACGATCGCGGCGTGATTGCGGCAGGACCCGGCGCGGTCGAGGTGGCCCGTGTGCCACAGGAGCTCCATCGTCTCCGCCTGGAGTTCGATGAGCCCGTCGGTGAGGCGGCGGGAATGGCTGGCCGAGCCGATCTCCACGTGGAAGGCGGCGTCGGCGGTCACGAGTTCCTGGTGGGTCCGCGCCCGTTCGAAGGTCGCCGCGAGATTCTCCAGCCGCAGACGGTTGTGGCTGAAGGCGCGGGCGGCGGCCGTCCGCGCGGAGGTCACCATGAGGGAGGTGAAGTGGTCGCCGAGGTCCCGGAGTTCGGCCAGGGAATAGGCCCGCAGTGTCGCGTCGAGCTCCGTGGGGGTGCGCAGGGGGATCCGGGTGACGAAGGTGCCCCCGGCCCGACCGCGGCGGGTGTCGACGACTCCGTCCTCCCGGAGGACGGACAGGGCTTCGCGGACGGTCGAACTGGCGGTGCCGAGGGTGGCGGCGAGTTCGTGCTCCGTGGGCAGGCGCTCGCCGAGGGTGATGAAGCCGAGGACGATCGCCTGGCGGATGCGATCGGCCACGACGTCCGAGCGGGAGTTGTCCTCCAGGCGCCGGAAGACGAGGGAGCGGGTGGCAGGCGTCGACGGTCGTCCGACCTCGGGCCGTGGCGTCCGTTCACTCATGCGGGCAACTTTACCTGCGAGAACAGGGGTTTCGGTGGCGAAGTCGTCGGGTGCGCCGGACATGGAAACGGGCGTCCTCCTGGCTCAAGGAGGACGCCCGTTCCGTCGGGGGAGGGCACGTCATCGTCGTCGTGCCCGGCCGGTGGCGGGGGATGCAGCCGCCGCCACCGGATCTCGTGCGGTCAGAGACCCATGCGCTCGCGCAGGGCGGTGACCTCGTTCTTCAGTTCGGCCGGGACGTGGTCACCGAGCTCGGCGTACCACTCCTCGATCGACTCCAGCTCGGTGGCCCACTCGTCCGGGTTGATGGCGATCGCGTCCGCCAGCATCTCCGGGGTGAAACCGTCGAGGCCCTCGATGTCGAGCGCGTCCTCGGCCGGCGAGTACCCGATCGGGTTCTCCACGGCCTCGGCCTCGCCCGCCACGCGCTCGAAGACCCACTTGAGCACGCGGGAGTTCTCCGAGAAGCCCGGCCACAGGAAGCCGCCCTCGGAGTCCCGGCGGAACCAGTTGACGTAGAAGATCGTGGGCAGCTGCGCACCTTCGGTGGCGCCGATGTCCAGCCAGTGCTGGAAGTAGTCACCGACGTTGTAGCCGATGAACGGGCGCATGGCCATCGGGTCGCGGCGGACGACGCCCACGGCGCCGGTCGCGGCAGCGGTGGTCTCGGAGGACAGCACCGAACCCATGAACACGCCGTTCGTCCAGTCGCGGGTCTCCATGACCAGCGGCATCGTCGTCTTGCGGCGACCGCCGAACAGGATCGCGGAGATCGGCACACCGTCCGGGTTCTGCCACTCCGGAGCCAGCGTCGGGACGTTGGAGATCGGGGTGCAGAAGCGGGAGTTCGGGTGGGCGGCCTTGGTGCCGGACTCCGGCGTCCAGTCGTTGCCCTTCCAGTCGGTGAGGTGCTCCGGGGTCTCCTCGGTCATGCCCTCCCACCAGACGTCGCCGTCATCGGTGAGCGCGACGTTGGTGAACACGTTGCCGCCGGCCTCGATGGCGTGCATCGCGGTGGGGTTGGTGTCGTAGCCGGTGCCCGGTGCGACACCGAACAGGCCGAACTCGGGGTTGACGGCGTAGAGCTGTCCGTCCTCGCCGAACCGCATCCAGGCGATGTCGTCGCCCAGGGTCTCGGCCTTCCAGCCGGGGATGGTCGGCTCGATCATGGCGAGGTTCGTCTTGCCGCAGGCGCTCGGGAAGGCGGCGGCGACGTACTTGACGTCACCGGCCGGGTTGGTGAGCTTGAGGATGAGCATGTGCTCGGCCAGCCAGCCCTCGTCGTGGGCGATGGCGCTGGCGATCCGCAGGGCGTAGCACTTCTTGCCGAGCAGGGCGTTGCCGCCGTAGCCCGAACCGAAGGACCAGATGGAGCGCTCCTCCGGGTAGTGCACGATGTACTTGGTCGGGTTGCACGGCCAGGCGACGTCCTGCTGACCCTCGGCCAGCGGGGCACCGACGGAGTGGACGCACTCGACGAAGGTGCCGCCGTTGCGCTCGATGGCCTCGAGCACGGCGGTGCCGGTGCGGGCCATGATCATCATCGAGAGGACGACGTAGGGGGAGTCCGTGACCTCGATGCCGAAGGCCGGGTGGGTGGCGTCGACGTGACCCATGACGAAGGGGATCACGTACATGGTGCGACCCTTCATCGACCCCTCGAAGAGACCGTTCATGGTCTCCTTCATCTCGGCCGGGGCCTTCCAGTTGTTGAGGGGGCCTGCGCCCTCCTCGGTCTCCGAGCAGATGAAGGTGCGGTCCTCGACACGGGCGACGTCGTCCGGGTCGGACTTGGCGTAGAACGAGTCCTTCTTCTTGGTGAGGCGGACGAGGGTGCCGGCCTCGACCAGCTGGTCCTGCATCGCGGTCTTCTGCGACTCCTCACCGGTGATCCACTCGATGGAGTCCGGGGTGGTGAGTGCGGCGATCGTGCCGACGAAGTCCAGGACGTTCTTGTCCGTGGTGGGTGCTCCTGCAAGCAGGTCTTCGACTGAGCCATGGTCGAGGACGGTCATCAGGATGTCTCCTCTGTTCGGGGGTTCGGGCGGGCCCGACGGTGTGCCGGGCTCCTCACGTGACATCCACAGTAGGAATTCGACCTGGGGTAGAAGGGCCGTGTCGGGCCTCTTTTCCTGTGTGTCAGCTCACCGGGAGCGATCCAGTGACGGATACATGAGAAGTGAATGACGGATGCTGCCATAAGAATGAAGGATCATGTCATGGCGTCAGGCCTCCCGTCCGGACCTCCACGCTGTCCGGTCGGGCGTTCCGGAGGTGGATCGTGCGGGGGAACGACGAAGGCCCCGGACTCTCGTCCGGGGCCTTCTTGAGCTGTGCGCCACGAGGGATTCGAACCCCCAACCTTCTGATCCGTAGTCAGATGCTCTATCCGTTGAGCTAGTGGCGCGTATTCACTTCTGTGTCGTTCCTGACTGGAACTCGCTGCTCCCTCGGCGTTCCGGCCTCGCTTGCAACGAGACAAAACTATACGCAGGTCCCCGGGGCGACACAAATCCGAACGGGCACTTTCCGGGGTGTTCTCGCTCACGTGACGTCGCGCACGCGAGCGAGGCGCCGGCGTGCCGGACACGACGAGGCCCGGATCCCGATCGCGGGACCCGGGCCTCGTGTGCCTTCAGATCATGCCCTCACCCCGGTGGGGCGGAGCAGGGGAACCTCAGACCTGGCGGCGGTTGCGGGTGATGATCACCAGTCCGACACCGAGGGAGACGAGGGCGAAGGCGATACCGGCCAGCAGGCCGGCACGCTCGGCACCGGTCATCGGCAGGGTCTTGTCATCGGCCTGTGTGTCGGTGACGACCTGCTCGTCCGAGTCGTCCTGCTCGGGGGCGGGGGCCTCCTGCGTCGGCTCGGTCGTCGGCTCGTCCGTCACCGGCTCCTCGGTGGGCTCGGTCGTCGGCTCCTCGGAGGGCTCCGGTTCGGTGGTCGGCTCCTGGGTCGGCTCCGGCTCCGTGGTGGGCTCCTCGGTGGGTTCCGTCGTCGGCTCCGTGGTGGGCTCGGGCTCCGGCTCGGTCGTCGGCTCCTCCGTGGGCTCGGTGGTCGGCTCGGGAGTCGGCTCCGGCGTCGGTTCCGGGGTGGGTGCGGCCGCGGTGAGGTTCTCGATGCGGCAGCGGTTGGTCATGTCGATCTGCACGCCGTCACCGGACTGGGCCAAGACCTCGGGCAGTTCCGGACCGAAGTCGCCGTCCTCGCGGAGGGTGCCCTCCTGGAGGAAGGTCGTGATGACCGGGTCGGCGCAGTTGTCGTACTCCTGCTGCGAAGCGTAGGTGCCGTGGCCGTAGCCCGCGACGGACAGCAGGGTGCCGCCGGCCAGCTCGGCCGTGGCCAGCGATCCCGCGTACGGGGTCCGCGAGTCGTGCGTGCGGTCGACGACCAGGATCTCCGGCATGTTGTCCGGGGTCTGGGCGGACGGCAGGGTGCCGTCGACCGGCCAACCCTCGCACTGGGCGGGGATCTGGTCCGTCGTGTTCCACAGCGGCGGAAGTGCCGGGATCGCGGCCTCCAGAGCGGCGTCGTTCGCGGCCCAGGTGTCGGGGTTACCGACGTAGGACGTGTCGCCGTGGTCGGCGCAGTCGATGGCCAACTGTGCCACGGCCATGTCACCGATGGCGGCGCTCAGGTACTTGGAGCGCAGGGTGATCGGCAGGACCTCGACGTTCGCGGCCACGGACTGTGCCGTGGCCTGGGTGTCGGTGTTCGCGGCGATGTCCAGGTAGAGCTCCGAGGCGTAGCCCCAGATCTGGTCGTAGGACACGTACTCGATGGCCTGGGAGGCGGCGAGCATGCCGGCCTGGTCGCCCTGCGCGGACTGGAAGTCCGTGAGAAGTGCGATACCACGGTCGCGGAGGTTCTGCACGTCGGTGATGCCGTCACCGAGCGGGCAGCTGAAGTCCGCGCCGGGGTTGTTCGTCCCCGTCTGCGTGTACGGCGCGTACTCGCCCCAGGTGGTGCCGTCCTCGCCACGTGCCGAACAGTCGAGTGCCCATCCGTCCCAGTTGGTCTGGACGGCGGCGTACCGCTCGTTCATGAGGTCGTTGTAGTACTGGATCGAGTTCGAGGCGTCGGTGTTCACGCCGACGGCGGAGTCGACGACGATCTGACCGGAGTTCTCCGGGAACCGCTGCCCGTAGAAGTAGCCGATGGTCGATCCGTAGGACACGCCCCAGAAGTCGAACTGCTCGCCACCGAAGACGGACCGGGCGATGTCGAAGTCGACGACGGTGTCCCAGGTGCCCAGGTGCTCCATGTAGCGCTCCTGCTGCGGGACCTGCTGTCCCTCGGCCACGGAGCCGTCACCGTCGAAGTCGACGGCCGAAGCGGTGAGGTTCACGCAGTCGACGTACTGCTGCGGGGTGTTCTCGGTGATCGCCGCGGCGAGGCCTGCGCTCAGGCCGGGGATAGTGAACCCTGCAGGCGCCTCGGTGCCGGGGACCGGATCGACCGGTGCACACTGCGCCGGGGCGAGCGAGGTGGAGACACCACGCGGATCGATCGCGATGAAGTCGTGGGTCGACAGCAGGTTCTGGACCTGCGGCGAGCCGGCCAGGCCGACGGCCGCATCGAGACCGGAACCACCCGGGCCGCCCGGGTTGAAGAAGAGCGGGCCCTGCGGGTTCGCGCTCGTCGAGGGGATCCGCATGACGCCGAGAGCGGCATTGCCGAAGGCCGGGTCGTCGGCGTCGACGGGCACGGCCATGTAACCGCACTCGGCGCCGGCGGCCTGGGCCTCGGCACTCAGCGTCGTCTCCATCGCCGCACAGTTGGCCGGCGAGAGGTCGACGGACTGCGAGTAGTAGGCGTCGAGGCCCGGGTACACGGCACCGGTCGCGGTGCCGGGGCCGGTGGGCGTGGGGACGTGGAAGATGTCGTCACCGTCGGCGTCGTAGAGCGTCGACGCGAGCTCGGTGTACAGGCCCGGGTCCTGCGGGCCGGCGGGGACGGACTGGGCGGATTCCGTCTGCTCCGGCGTGGCCTCGGGAGCGGACTCCTCGGTCGGAGCCGGGGTCGCGTCCTGCGCCTCCTGGTCCTTCGCGGTGTCCTTCTCCGCGGCACCCGTGTCCGCACCGTCCTTCTGTGCCGGACCCTGCTGCTCCTCGGCAGTGGTCTCGCCGGCAGCGGTCTCCTCGGCTGCGGTCTCCGAGGCGGCGGGGGAGGCCGACTGGGTCTGCGTGGGCTGCGCGGTCGCAGCGGCGGCGGGATTCGCGAGGGCGAGCGGGGCGATGAGGCCCGCGGCAGCGAGCGCTGCCGCCCCGGCCCGACGGCCGAGTCGTCGCGTGAATGGGCGCACAAGGGCCCCTGTTCGTCGTGTCATGAGCGCCACCCTACGAATTACTTGTCGGTAACACCACACGTTCTGCCAAGGAAACCTTAAGAATTCACCTGGCGGGCCCGAAGGGGTGCACCCGCCGGTTCCCCACCCGCCGCGTGCTCCTCACCCGCGGAGCACACCCCAGGCGGCGGTGCGCAGGGCCTGCCGCAGACGGTCGTCGGCCAGGCCGCTGCGGTGCAGGCGCGCCGACTGCACCGCACCGATGGCGGCGTGCACGAGGACGTGGGCGGTCGCCTCGTCGACGTCACGGCGGAGTTCACGCAGCAGACGGGTCCACTCGGAGATGTACTTCCGCTGTTTCGTGCGCAGGCGCCGCCGGTCCTCGGGCGGCACGTTCTTGTTCTCGACGTAGTAGACCTGGGCGATCTCGCGGGTGTCGACGACGAAGGAGATCTGTCCGGTCACCAGGCGTTCGAGTGCCGCGGTGAGGGCCGCCTCGGAGTCCGGTTCGGACTCCGGGAGATCGGCGAGGAGGCGGTCGATGGCCGTCTCGAAGAGTGCGGTGAGGATCGCGGGCTTGCCGGGGAAGTGGCGGTACACACCGGAGCCGACGATGCCCGCCGCGGCCCCGATGTCCGCCAGCGACACGGAGTTGAACCCGTGCCGGGCGAATAGCGAGACCGCGGCGGTGAGGATCTTCTGCTTCCGCTCGGGGTCACGCACCCGGGTGGGCGGAGCGGAGGGAGGTGAAGGGCACATCGGTCACGAGCCTAGTCGGCCCACGGACACGTGGACGTCACACCCCGGGCCCGGAGTAATGGTCCTTGAAGTCGTCGCGGATGACGTTCTTCTGGACCTTGCCCGTCGAGGTCCGGGGCATCTCGTCGAGGAGGATGATGTCCTTGGGGACCTTGAAGCCGTCCAGGAGCTCCTTCGACTTCTGGCGCAGCGCCTCCGGATCGATGGTGGTGCCCTCCTTGGCGGTGACGACGGCGGTGATCGCCTCCGACCAGCGGTCGTGCGGCAGACCGACGACGACCACCTCTCCGACGTTCGGGTCCGCGGCGTAGATCGCCTTCTCCACCTCGATCGAGGCGACGTTCTCACCGCCGGACTTGATGACGTCCTTGGTGCGGTGTCCTTGGTGCGGTCCTCGAACCACAGGACCCCGTCCTCGCCGTACCGGCCGACGTCCCCGGAGTGGAACCAGCCGTGGGCGAAGGCCTCGGCGGTCGCCTCCGGGTTCTTCAGGTACTCGGTGAGCGCGTGCGGGCCCCGGTAGACGATCTCGCCCTGCTCCCCGCGGGCCAGGAGATTGCCCTCGGTGTCCATGATCGCGACCTGGACGTTCGGCACCGCCGTGCCCGTCGCGCCGTTGCGCGAGCGCTGGTGCTCGGGGCGCAGGAACGTGGTCGTCGGGCTCATCCCCGTCTGGCCGAAGACCAGGTAGAAGTCGCAACCGAACACGTCGAGGCACTGCAGCAGCTGCTGTTCGGGCATCGGGGCCATCGCGTAGAAGGCCGTCCGCAGGGTCGACAGGTCGGTCTCGCCGATCCGCGGGTGGTCCAGGAGCTCGCGGTACATCATCGGCAGCGCGAAGATCTGGGTGATGCGTTCGGACTCGATGTCGTGGAGCATCCGGTCGGCGTCGAACCCGCGGTGGACGTGGATGGAGGCACCGGCGGTCACCGCGGCGGTGCAGAACACGTTGAGCTGCGCGGTGTGGAACATGG
Source organism: Brevibacterium litoralis (assembly GCF_040212315.1). NCBI lineage: Bacteria > Bacillati > Actinomycetota > Actinomycetes > Micrococcales > Brevibacteriaceae > Brevibacterium > Brevibacterium litoralis. The sequence continues at coordinate 106,718 of NZ_JBDIUY010000010.1, forward strand.
GCATGAGTGCGAGCGTCCGGTCGGACGAGTCGAGCTTGCACTCCGGGCGCTCGACATCGACTCCAGGTAGATCGCGGTGTGGTTGCCCACCACACCCTTGGGCGCCGAGGTGGTGCCCGAGGTGTGGAGGTAGGTGAGGGCGTCGCGGTCGTCGATGATGACGAGCGGTTCCGAGGTGTCCGTGCTCGCCAGTCCGTCGAAGGTCCGCACACTGCGCTCGGCACCGTGGTGTTCCCGGGCGGTGTCGGCCGACTCGCCGGACTGCGGCCCGGTGATGACGACGACGTCCTTGACGTCCGGGCAGGCGTCGACCGCCTGACAGTACTGGTCGGCCAGGTCCGCCTCGTAGATGATGCCCTTCGCCTCGGAGTGGGTGAGCACGTGGACGACCTCCCCGGACTTCCAGCCGAGGTTGAGCGGGACGGCGATGATGCCGGTCTTCGCACAGGCGTAATAGGTGATGAAGTACTCCGCGCAGTTCGCGGTGCCCACCGCGAGCGCGTCGCCGCGGCCGTAGCCGAGGTCCGTGAGTCCGTGCGCCACCTGGTTCACACGGGCGTTGAACTCCGTGTAGGACAGGCGCAGGTCGCCGTCGACGAGCGCCTCCTTGGGGCCGTGGCGGTCGGCGGCGCGGGTGAGCGTGTCACCGACGTTGATGCGGTGGATGAGGTTGTCGTGCAGGTCCGCGGTGAAGTGCGGGGCGTCGAGGCCGGGGGTGTGGAACGCAGCGGCGGGGTGTCGGGGTTCGGGCGGTGTCGGACTTCAGCAGCGGCGGGGTGCCGGGGTTCGGGCGGCGTCGGACACAGCGCGGCTCAGTAGGACTTGGGCAGACCGAGCGAGTGGGTGCCGACGTAGTTGAGGATCATCTCCCGGTTGATCGGGGCGATCCGCAGCAGACGGGCCATGCTCCAGTAGGGGAACAGGTTGTACTCGGTGGCCAGGCCGTTGCCGCCGTGCATCTGGACGGTGTTGTCGATGGCGTGGAGGGCGGCCTCGGCGGCGGCGTACTTGGCCATGTTGCTCGCCTCGCCGGCGGGTTCCCCGGCGCTGTGCAGGCTCGCGGCCTTCTGGGTCATGAGGGCGGCGAGCTCGATCTCGATCTTGGCGGCCGCGAGCGGGTGGGCGACACCCTGGTGGGCACCGATCGGCTGCCCCCACACGTTGCGCTCGTTGCCGTAGCGGGAGGCCTGGTCGAGGGCGAACCGGCCCACGCCCACGCAGATCGCCGCGCCGGTGATGCGCTCGGGGTTGAGGCCGGTGAAGACCTGCTTGAGTCCGTTGCCCTCGGCGCCGATGAGCGCGGAGGAGGGCACGCGGACCTCGTCGAAGTGGAGGGTGTACTGCCACTCGGGCAGGGCGATGTCCATCTCGATCTTCGTCCGCTCCAGGCCCGGGGCGTCGGTCGGCACGAGGAACAGGGACAGCTGGGCCTTGCCCGTCGCCTCGTCGACGCCGGTGCGGGTGACGACGAGGAGGGTGCTCGCCTCGTCCATGCCGGAGATGAAGGTCTTGGACCCGGAGATCAGCCAGTCGTCGCCGTCCTTGCGGGCGGTCGTGGCGATCTTGTGCGAGTTGGAGCCGGCGTCGGGCTCGGTGATGGCGAAGACGACCTTGTCGGTGCCCGCGGCCATGGGCGGCAGGTAGGTCTGCTTCTGCTCGTCGGTGCCGTGGGCGGCGAGGACCTCGGCGGAGATGGCCGAGGAGACGAGGGTGAGCAGCAGCGGGGTGCCGGCGGCGGCCGACTCCTCACAGACGAGGGCCAGTTCCTCCATGCCGGCACCGCCCCCGCCGTACTCCTCGGGGATGTTGATGCCGATGAAGCCGTACTGACCGAGTGCGCGCCAGACCTCTTCGGTGGCCTCGCGGTTCTTCGCCTTCTCGGCGTAGTACTCCGGTCCGTACTCGGCGCAGATGCCGCGCACGGCCTCGCGGAGGGCGACGTGTTCCTCGGGTGTGGTGAAGTCCATGATCAGTCCTCAGGTGTCGGGGCCGCGCCTGTGCGGCCTGTGCGTCGGACCGCGCCGGTGCGGTCCGTGCGGTCGCATCGGTGCGACCTCGGTGCTGTGAACTCTGTGGGGCGGTGAGCGCTGTGGAGGGTGGTGCGGGCGGCGGCCGGGCGGTGGTCGGACGTGAGAGGGGGCGGCCCGAACGGTCGTAGTGATTTCGCATTCACTACGATCGTCCTGAACCGCCCCCGTGTCAAGGAATCAGTGAAATCAGATTCACTAAGTCTTGATGGCCGCCGGTTTCCGAGGACCCGACGTCCCGGGTACCCCGGGCGGGCCCCGGACACCTCAGTCCCAGGTCCGCCGGTCGTCGAGCACCCCGGCGTCGTCCGGCAGGGCGTCGACCGCCCGGACGTCGACCCGGAACCGCAGCGAGGACCGGACCTGTTCGGCCAGGCCGTCCGGATCCGCCTGGCCCACGTACTCGAGGACGACGGTGTCCTTGTGGTCGGCGCGGTCGATCACGAACCGGAAGGCGTCCACCCCCGCGGTGCCCGCGAGCGCGGCGTGGGCCTGCCGCGGGTGCAGGAACATCCCGCGGACCTTGATCGCCTGCCCGGTCCGGCCGAGCACCCCGGCCAGACGGGCTCGCCCGTCCTCCCCGGTGACCGGCGTACCGGAGTCGTCGACCACCCAGGCGGAGAGGTCCCCGGTCCCGAACCGGACGATCGGGCCGTGCTCCCGCAGGACGCTCACGACCACCTCGCCCTGCGTGCCGTCACGCACGGGAACGCCGGTGAGCGGGTCGCACACCTCGACGTCGATCCCGGTGCCCAGTCGCATGCCCGGCCCGGTTCCGTCCTCGAAGGCGATGGTGCCGACCTCGGCGGTGCCGTAGGCCATCCGCACCGTCGCCACGTGCTCCTCCAGGGCCTCCCGGAGTGAGGGTGGCAAGGGTTCGGCGGTCACGAGCGCGTACTCGACGGGGAAGGTCCCCGCTCCCGAGGCGTCCTGCCCCTCGGACTCGACGAACCGGTCGATGAGCGCCTTGAGGTAGCTCGGCAGACCGATGTACCCGCGGACCCCGAGGTCGCCGATGGCCCGGACCTGGAGGTCCTGGTTGCCGATCCCGCCGGGCAGGACGGTGGCCCCGGCGGCGGTGATCGCCTCGTCGAACATGGCGCCCGCCGGCGACAGGTGGTACCCGAAGCAGTTGAGCACCACGTCGCCGCCCTGGACCCCGAGGTCCCGGAGCACCTCGGCCCAGCGCCACGGGTCGGGACCCGGCGGCTGGATCTCGTAGAGCGGTCCCGGTGACTGGAAGACCCGGGGGGCGGGGCCCGCCCCGGTGGTGAGGAGGGCCGCCGTGTCGACGGGCGTGCCGACCAGGTCGTCCTTCCCCATCACCGGGAGGGCGTCGAGGTCGCGGACCCCGGTGACACCCTGCGGGTCGATCCCGACGGTGGCGAAGCGTTCACGCAGCCGGGTGTCCCGGTCCGCGGCCGCGGTGAGAAGTTCTCCCGTGTTCGGAAGGGTGGCGTCCATGGTCGTCCCTCACATCCAGCGCTTGCGGCGCTTGTAGTGCTTGACGTCGCGGTAGCTCTTCTTCTCGTCGCCGCCGGACATGCCGAGGTAGAACTCCTTGACGTCCGGGTTCTCCGCCAGCTCCTTGGCAGGTCCCTCCATCACGATGCGTCCCTGCTCCATGATGTAGCCGTGGTGGGCGGCACCGAGCGCCAGAGAAGCGTTCTGCTCGATGACGAGCACCGTGAGTCCGGTCTCCTCGTTGAGGCGGGCGATCGTCTCGAAGATCTCCTTGACGAGCAGCGGCGCGAGTCCCAGCGAGGGCTCGTCGAGCATGAGCAGCTTGGGCCGGGCCATGAGCGCCCGCCCGATCGCGAGCATCTGCTGCTCGCCACCGGAGAGGAAGCCCGCGATCCGCCCGCGCATGTCCGCGAGCTTGGGAAAGAACTCGTAGACGAAGTCGAGCTGTTCCTTCGTGTTCTTCTGCGTGTACGCGCCGGTCTGCAGGTTCTCCGCGATCGTGAGGTGCGGGAAGACGTGACGGCCCTCCATGCACAGGCTCATGCCGCGGCGCACCCGCTCCGGCGGGTCGAGGTGGGTGATGTCCTCGCCCGCGAAGGTGATGGAGCCGCTCGTCACCTCCCCGTCCTCGCTGGGCAGCAGTCCGTTGACGGCCTTGAGCGTCGTCGACTTGCCGGCGCCGTTGGAGCCGAGCAGGGCCACGACCTTGCCCTCGGGGACCGCCAGGGACATGCCGCGCAGGACGAGCACGACGTCGTCGTAGACGACCTCGACGTTGTTGATGCTCAGCAGTTCGCTGCCCGCCGAGGCGCCCGCCGCTCCCGGCGTGACCTGGGTGTCGACACTCATGCGGGGCTCACCCCGGACTCGATCTCGACCATCGTGCCGTCCTCGACGACGTAGATGCCCGAGGCGGTCGCACCGCGGTGGGAGTCGGCGGAGAACTCGATCTCGCCGGTGCCGACGACACCGCCGGTGTCGATCGGTCCCATGGTCTCCAGGGTCTCGCGGATGGCGGCACCGGTGAGGTCACCGCCGCCCTCCAGCGTCGCCTCGATGCCGGAGACCATGGCGTCCATCGTGAACCAGCCCTGGACGTAGCTCACGACCGTCGATTCCGGGTCGCCGCCGTTCTCCTCGAGGTACGAGACGATGTCCGCGTGGCCGGGCTTGTCCGCGCTCAGCGGCGCGACCGGCTGGATCATCTTGTGGTCCTCGGCGGCGTCCCCGGCGTTCGTGATGAACAGTTCGGACGAGCACCAGTTGAGGCACACGATCGTCTGCCCGGTGTTCTGCCCCTGGATGTCACGGGCCAGCTGGGCGGCCGGGCCGGCGACGTTCTGCACGATGATGTGGTCGGCGTCCGAGACCTGGCTGAGCAGGCCGGTGAAGCTCGTGGTGCCGGACGGGATCGCGTGGGCGGTGTAGTCCAGGTCGTAGCCCTTCTCCTCGACCCAGGCCTCACCGTCGGCCACGGGTGCCGTACCGAAGGGGCTGTCGTGGTGGAGGACCGCCACGGACTCCCCGCCCTCGGCGGCGATGTGGTCGAGAGCGACGCGCATCTGGTCGGAGTAGGTGGGTGCGACGAGGAAGTTGTAGGGCGACTGCTCCGGGTCGGCCAGGATCTCCGCGAAGGACCCGGACATGAAGGGCAGTTCGTCGTTCGCGACGCTGCCGGTGAGCGCCTCGGTGTCGCCGGTGCCCCAGCCGAGGATCGCGACGGCCCCCTCGGAGACGTACTGCTTGTACAGCTCCTCGGCCTGCGGGACCTCGTAGGCGTAGTCGTTGATCATCGCGTTGATCTGCATGTCGGCGACACCGCCGTTGGCGTTGCGCCACTCGACGTAGGCGGCGACCCCCTCGGAGAAGGGGGCCCCCACGTCGGCGGTGGCGCCGGACTGGTCGGCGATCACGCCGATCGTGATCTCGTCGCTGCTGCCGGCGCCGTCCGGCCCACCACAGGCGGTGAGGACGAGACCGAGGGTGGCGGCGGCCGCCAGGTACTTGGTGGTCTTCATGATGCGCATGCCGTTCTCCTTCGAACGTGTGCCCCGGATGGTCGGGGGCGGTTTCTTGCGGTGGGTGTGTGGGGTCCCCGCCGACCGGGTGGGGCCGGCGGGGACGGGGGAACTCAGTACTTGAACGGCCAGAAGCCGAACCAGTCCTTGACGCGTTCCCAGATGCGGTTGAGGCCGCGGGGTTCGACGATGAGGAAGACGATGACCGTGAGGCCGAACACGAGGTTCTGGAAGGCCGCGGTCTGGTCCCGGACGATCGGGATGAACCCGCCGAGCACCCCGGCGATCCAGCGGACGACGATCGGCAGGTACGTCATGAAGAACGCGCCGTAGATGGAACCGGCCACGGACCCCAGACCACCGACGATGATCATCGCGAGGTAGAGGATCGAGACGTCGATGGTGAACTTCTCCCACGACACGATCTCCGTGTAATGGGCCAGCAGCGCACCGGCCAGGCCGACGAACCCGTTGGAGACACCGAAGGCGGTGAGCTTGGCGCGGGTGAGGTTCACGCCCATCGCCGAGGCGGCGATGTCCTGGTCACGGACGGCCATGAAGGAGCGGCCGACGCCGGTGCGGAACAGGTTCGTGGCGACGAAGGCGGCGAGGATCGTGAGGATCAACAGGATGAGGTACCACTGTTGCTCGAACCAGATCCGGTCGATCTGCAGACCGAACAGGCTCAGGCGGTCGACGTTGAGGAAGCCGTGACCCTCGGTGAGCCAGGCCCACCGGCGGATGACCACGACGATGATCATCTGCGCGGCGAGGGTGGCGATCGCCAGGTAGAGACCCTTGAGGCGGAGCGCCGGCAGTCCGAAGAAGATGCCGACCGCGGCGGTGAGGAAGATCGCGCCGATGATCGAGATCGGGGCCGGCAGTCCCAGTCGGTCGGTGAGGATCGCCGAGGTGAAGGCACCGACGGCCAGGAAGGCGCCCTGACCCAGTGAGATCTGTCCGGTGAAACCGACGAGGACGTTGAGGCCGATCGCGCCGATCGAGGCGATGAGCGCCGTGTTGATCAGCGACATCCCGTAGTTGTTGAGCATGAACGGGGCAGCGATCGCGAGGACCGCCAGGAGCACCATCCGGACCTTCGCCGGGGTGGTGGTCCACAGTCTCAGTTCGGAGGAGTAGGACCGGTGGTAGCGGCCTGTCTGTACTGCGTTGGACATGTCAGACCCTTTCGATCCGCTTCTCGCCGAAGATGCCGTAGGGGCGGAAGAGAAGGATGAGCACGAGGACGAGGTACGGCATGACCTCCGCCAGACCCGGATCGATGTATCCGGAGGTGAACTGGACGACGAGCCCGATCACGAGGCCACCGATGATGGTGCCCGGCACGGAGTCGAGACCGCCGAGGATGACGACGGGGAACACGAGCAGACCGAAGGTCGCCAGCTCCGTCGACACCGAGGTGACGTCCGCGAGCAGGACACCGGCGACGAGCGCGCTCACCGCGGCGAGCGACCAGGCCATCGCGAAGATGCGGCGCACGGAGATGCCGACCGTCATGGCGGCCTGCTGGTCGTCGGCCACCGCACGCATCGCGATGCCGTGCTTGGACTTCTGGAAGAACACGGTGAGGGCCACGAGGACGATCGCGGCGACCGCGAGCGCCCACATTCGGTTGGCCGGGATGTTCGCACCGGCGATCGCGACGTTGCCGGCGGGGAAGACCGCGGGCATGTTGCGCGGTGCGGTGCCGAAGAACATCTGGACGATCGAGGAGAGCACCCAGGACAGGCCGATCGTCACCATGATGATCGAGATGTGACTCTGGCCGATCATCGGGCGCAGGACGAACCGTTCGACGATCACACCCATGACGATCGCCACGAGCACGCCGCCGAGGACGGCGACCACCATGGGCAGCCGGAACACGACGAACACGGCGTAGAAGGTGTAGGCGCCGATGAGCAGGAACTCGCCCTGGGCGAAGTTCACGACGCCGGTGGCCTTGTAGATGAGGACGAAGCCGAGGGCGGCGAGTGCGAGGATCGCACCCTCGGAGAGTCCGTAGATCAGCAGTGTGAGAAAGATGCTCATGGGCGTCCGCTCCAGACCTTGCGACGGCTCGCCGTCCCGTCCGCGGGCAGCGGCGTGACGGGCAGGATCCTCAGGGGGATGGTCCGATCCACGGAGGTCCCGTCCTGGTAGGTGATTCGTGATTCGAGGTCGACGCTCCCGGCACCGGCGGCCACCGCCTCGACGAGGGTGGCGTAGCGCTCGCCGACGACGTTGCGGCGCACCTTGCGGGTCCGTGTGATCTCGTCGTCGTCGGGGTCGAACTGCTTGTGGAGGAGGACGAACCGGGCGACGCGGATGCTCTCCTCCAGGCCCTCGTTGGCCTGCGCGAGCTCCCGGCCCACGAGTTCCTGCACCTCGGGCTTCGAGGCGAGGTCCTGGTAGGTCGTGTACGCCAGCCGGGTGTGCTCGGCCCAGGCGCCGGTGGTCTGCGGGTCGATCGTGATGATCGCCGACAGTCCGTGGGAATCGGCCGGGTCGTCGCTGCCGGTGAGGCTGGCGCCGGCGAAGACGACCGCCTCCTCGATGTAGGGCGAGAACTTCAGCTTGTTCTCGACGAAGGCGTAGGAGTACATGGTGCCGTCGGGGGTCCGCCGGACGTCCTTCATCCGGTCGACGACGACCAGGTGGCCGTCGTCGTCGAGGTACCCGGCGTCACCCGTGTGCAGCCAGCCGTCCTCGGTGAGCGCCTCTGCGGTGGCGTCGGGGCGGTCGACGTAGCCCCGGAAGACGGAAGCCGAGCGCAACTGGATCTCGTCCTTCTCACCGAACCGCAGTTCGGTCTCGGGCAGGGGTTCACCCACGGTGTCGAACTTGACCTCGTCGTTGCGGTGGATGACCGCGATGCCGCAGATCTCGGTCTGCCCGTAGATCTGCTTGAGGTTCACGCCGATGGCGTGGAAGAACCGGAAGACGTCCGGTCCCAGGGGTGCGCCACCCGTGTAGCACCGCTTGATCCGGGTGATCCCCAGTTGTTCACGGATCGGGCGGGTGGCGACGAGATCGGCGAACAGGCCCAGGAACTTCAGTCCCGCCCCGGGTTCCTTCCCGGAGTCGCGCAGGCTGGCGATCCGGTCGGAGATCTCGTAGCCCCAACCGAACAGGGCCCGCTTGAGGGGTCCGGCCTCGTCGATGCGGATCTGCACCTCGGTGAGGAAGGACTCCCAGATCCGGGGTGGGGCGAACATGAGCGAGGGACCGACCTCCCGCATGTCGAACCGCTGGGTGGAGGAGTCCTCCGGGAAGGACACCGTGAAACCGGCGGACAGCCCGCACGCAACGGCGAGCATCTGCTCGCCGATCCACGCGAAGGGCAGGATCGAGACGTACCGGTCCTTGCCGTCGAGCGGGTCGACGGTGCCCAGCCGCTCGGCCATCGACAGGAGGTTGGAATGGGTCAGCTGGGCGAGCTTGGGCGCCGAGGTGGTGCCGGAGGTCGTGCAGATGACGGCGAGGTCGTCGGCGGACCCGGCGGCGATCGACTCCTCGACGGCCCCGGGGAACTCCTTCTCCCGGGTGCGGCCGAGCGCCTCGACCTCGGTGAAGTCCAGCAGCATCGGGTCGTCGTAGGACTCCAGACCCTGCGGGTCGTAGTAGACGATGTGCTCGACGAGGAAGGCCTCCCCGCGTTCCTCGTGTTCCTTCCGCAGGGTGAGCAGTTTGTCGACCTGCTCCTGGTCCTCGGCGACGACCACGCGGGTCCCCCCGCTGCGCAGGACGTGCATGATCTCCTCACCGATGGCGGTGGGGTACACGCCGACGACCGCGGCGCCGAGCGCCTGGGTGGCGAGTTCGGAGATCAGCCATTCCGGTCGGTTGTCGCCGAGCACGGCCACGAGATCGCCGCGCTTGATCCCCAGGTGCGTGAGGCCCTGGGCGAAGTCGGTGACCCGGTCGTGGTAGACGGACCAGGTGATGGTCTGCCAGATCCCGTAGCGCTTCTCCTGCATGGCGACCCCCTGTGGGGTCTCGCGGGCGCGCCGGGCGAGGATCTGGGGCATGGTGCCGGTGTCGATGGTCATGATCACTCCCCGGTGCCCAGGTAGGCGTCGATGACGGCTTGGTTCTCCATGACCTCGGCCGGGGTGCCGTCACCGATGACCTTGCCGAAGTCGAGGACGGTGACGTGGTCCGAGAGGTCCATGACGACATTCATGTCGTGTTCGATGAGGACGACGGTGACCTCGCCGAGTTCGTGCACGTCGAGGACGTAGCGGGCCATGTCCTCCTTCTCCTCCGCATTCATGCCGGCCATCGGCTCGTCGAGCAGCAGGAGCGCCGGTTGCATGGCCAGCGCCCGACCGAGCTCCACGCGCTTCTGGATGCCGTAGGCGAGCGAGCCGACCGGCTTCTTGCGGTACTCCTGGAGACCGAGCAGGTCGATGATCTCCTCGACGCGTTCGCGGTTGGCGATCTCCTGCTTCTTGGCCGGCCCGAACCACAGCATCGCGAGGAAGGGATCCTTGAGGAGGTGACCGTGGCGGCCGAGCATCATGTTGTCGAGCACGCTCAGGTGCTCGAACAGCTCGATGTTCTGGAAGCTGCGGGCCACCCCGAGCTTGGCGATCCGGTGCGGCGGCAGCTTCGTGAGGACCTTGCTCGTGACCGGACGGTCGTGGACCGAGGCCATGAGCTCCTTGCGTTCGGCCGCCGAGAGCTTGGCGACCTCCCGGCTCTCCAGGCCCTCGGTGTGCCGCAGCGTGACGCTCCCGCTCGTCGGCTTGTACAGGCCCGAGACACAGTTGAGCAGGGAGGACTTGCCGGCGCCGTTGGGGCCGATGACCGCGTGGATGGTGCCGGACCGGACCGTGAAGTTCACGTGGTCGAGGGCGGTGACGCCACCGAACTTCAGGGTGAGGTCCCGGACCTCCAACAGGGGTTCTCCGGGTGGGAGCGTGCTCCCACTGAGCGAATAGCGGTATGCGCGAGTCCGCATGCCTTCTCCTCGTCCACGGTGGTGCGGCCACCGCCCTTCCGCGTCCTTGCGGTCGGTCGGCGCCCGGGCCACCGGTCGAATTCGTGTCACCCCGGAGGGCGACGGACATCTTTGTCGTTAGCCAACATAGGTTTTCACTATGCGAAAGGCAATACCGATGTGAGAGACTTCGTTCAGATTTCACTCAGCGAGACCACATCGTGACGGACGATTATGATGCCGACACGGACGTGGCGGGACACCGGAGGTGCACCATGCCGGAAGCCGGCACCAGTCGAGGAGGAGGCCTGGGCACGATCCGCAATGCGGTCCGTCTCCTCGACCTCCTGGCCACCGGGCCCGCGTGGCACGCGCTCACGGACCTCGCCACCCGCTCGGAGATGTCCGTCCCGACCGTCCACCGTCTCCTCCGCTCCCTCGTCCTGGCCGGGTACGCCGTCCAGGACCCGGCCACGAGCCGGTACGGGCTCGGCCCCCAGTTCACGCGCCTGTCCTCCCACTACCTCTCCCGTCACCCCGTGCTCGCCGCGCTCGCACCCTTCGCCGTCCCCCTGCGGGACCAGGTGGCCGCGACGGTGTCCGTGTACGAACTCGTCGGCGCCGAAGTGGTCTGCATCGACCAGGTCGACGCCGGTGACCGCGGGGCGTTCCGAGCCGCGAGCCCGCGGGCCCACAACCCGCTCCTGTCCGCGCCGGGCCGGCTTCTCCTCGCGCGCGCCTGCAAGGAGGACTGGGAGGCCGCCCGGACGGCGCTCGCCACCGAGGACCCCGCGCTGGCCGAGGAGGTCGCCGGGTACCGGACCGAGTGGGCGGGTGCGGACTCGGTGCGTGTCGATGCCCCCGATGCCCTGCGCTCCGCCCAGGTCGCGGTCCCGGTCCAGGCCTCCGACGGGCGTGCGGTGGCAGCACTGGCGGCGGATCTGCCCGCCGGGGTCACCGACGACCGGGTGACGGCGATCGCCGGGGCCATGCACCGGACCGCCCTCACCGTGAAGGGAGGACTGCATGTCTGACCACACCCTCGACGCCCTGTCCGCCGCCGCCCGGGAGTACGTGGCCGACTGGGCGCCCGCCGTCGATCTGCTCGACTGGGAGACCCCTCCGCGTGCCCTGTGGGAGGACGGGCCGGCGGACGGCCCCGAGGACGGGACCTGGTTGCCCGGCGGGCGCCTCGACCCGCTGTGGAACCTGCTGGGCCGGCACCTGCCGCACCGGGGTGAACGACTGGCGCTCGTGTGGGAGGGCGAACCGGGCGACCGGCGCTCGCTCACCTACCGGGAACTGGCCGAGGAGGTCGAGAGGGCACTCCACCTGCTCGTCGACACCGGGGTGGGGCCCGGGGACACCGTGGCCGTCCACGCCGGCTGGTTGCCGGAGACCGTGGCGGTGCACCTCGCCTGCCTGGCCCGGGGTGCCGTCGTCACGACGATCCCCGTGTCCCTCCCGGTCGACGCGCTCGTCGAACGCCTGCGTCAGGTCTCCCCGCGGCTCGTCGTCACCCAGGACGGCGCGTGGCGGCGGGGTTCCGTGCTCCCGCTCAAGGCCCGCGTCGACGACGCGCTCGGTTCGCTCGGCAGCGTCGAACACACACTCGTCGTGCGCCGGACCGGGATGGACATCCCGTGGTTCGAGGGTGACGTCTGGTACCACGAGGGCGCGGGCAACCCCCGGCCCCGCGGGAACGGTGGTGCGCACGCGGACGGCGGGGACGTGGCCCACGGGCAGGGCGCCTCGACGGCGCGGTCCGTGGGGGAGACCGCCTATGCGATGTACCTGGCCAGCGAGGGTGCGGAGCCCCTGAGCACCTGGCACACCTGGGCGAACGTCCTGTTGCCGGTGGCCGCCTTCGCGCAGTCCCTCGACCCGGAGGGGATCGTGTGGTGCGCCGGGGACATGTCCTGGGCGGCCTCCACGTGGAACGGGCTGCTCGGCCCGCTGCTGATGGGCGGTCGCGCGGTGATCTTCGAGGGCACGCTCGACGTGCCGGACCGGCGCCGGACCTGGGACGTGCTCGCGCGGCACGACGTCACGACCCTCATCACCTCGCCCTCGGTCCTGCGCACGGTCCGGTCCTGGCAGCCGGACGTCGCGGAGGTCCGCGAACTCCTGGCGCCCCTGCCGCTCAAGCACGTCGTCACCGCCGGCGAGGCGGTCGAGGACGACCTGTACGACTGGCTGCACGCGGTCTTCGCCGACCGCGGCGTCGAGGTCGTCGACGCCTGGGGACAGGTGCCTCTCACCGGGATCGTCACGGTGCCCGCCGGGCGGGAAGGTCTGCCCCGGACCGCCTCGGCCGTCGTGGACGACCAGGGCGGGTCGGTGGCCCGCGGGGCGACCGGGGAGATGGTCCTCGGGCTGCCCGTCCCCGGCTACGTCCCGGACGTCCGCGGCGCCGAGGCGGACCGGGTCCGCCGCATGCAGGCGCGGTTCGGGACCGCGCGGTACGGTACCGGCGACCTCGTGACGGTGGCGGCCGGTTCCCGTCCCCGGTACCTGGGGCGGACCGGAGCGGTCGTCTCCGTGTCCGGGCACCTGGTGAGTCTGCCCGCGGTCCGACGGGCGATCCTCGACCACCCCTGGGTCGAGGCGGCCGAGGTGGTCCCGCACCGGGACACCGAGGTGGGCGTACGCCTGGTCGCCTTCGTGTGCGCCGGGCGGCGGGACAACGACTACAGCGAGGCGGCCCAAGGGGTCGGGCGGGTGTCGGCCGGAGCGGTCGGGACCGTGTCCGCCGCGCACCGGGAGATGGCCGCGGACCTCGGCGGTCTGGTCCGCGACATCCTCGGCGGGCTGGCCCGGCCGCACCTGTGGGTGTTCGTCGACCGGCTGCCCGCGGGCTCCCACCGGTACCTGGAGGAACTGGTGGCCGGGTGGGACCTGTCCGCCGAGGACTCGGGGACGGACGAGGTCCGGGTGCACAGCTTCCCGACCGGGGACTGAAACCGACGGGGGCCGGCCGTCCGGAGCATGAACCGGACGGCCGGCCCCCGTCGAGTGGGCGGCGTGAAGGTCAGCGGCGGATCAGGCCGTGGCCCTTACCCGGGTGGGTGTCGTCCTTGACGACGCCCCAGCCCTTGCCGTTGCCGTTGTCATGACCCTTGCCGTTGCCCTTGCCGGGGTGCGTCGGCTCCTCGCCGGGCTCCGTGGGCTCCGGGCTCGGTTCCTCGCCGAGTCCCCGGTCGAGGCCGACGATCAGCGGGTCGTGGTCGGAGGAGCGGAAGGGCGTCGTGTCGTAGAGGTCGAGCACGTTGCCGTTGTAGCGGCTGTACTCCAGGCCGATCGACTCGACGGAGTTGATGTTCCAGATGTCGGCCCCGGTGAGGTCCTCGACGAGCGAGGGCGAGGCGAGCACGTGGTCGAGCGAGCCGGTCCGACCGCCGTAGAGGTACGTGTCCTCCTCGGTGTACTCCGCGCCGATGTTCACGTAGCCGGCCTCGTAGAAGACCTGCATCGGGTCCTCCTGCGTGTAGGCGTTGAAGTCGCCGAGCAGGAAGACGTCCTCGGTGCCGAGTTCCGCCGCGAGGGAGTCGGCGAAGTCGACGAGCGCGTGGGCCTGGCCGACCCGGTCCGCGTTCGAGGCGCCCTGGCCGTCACCGATGTCCTCGTTGCCCTCACCCGAACCCGAGCCCTTCGACTTGAAGTGGTTGACGATCGCCAGGAACTCGGCGTCCTCGACAGGTGCCCCCTCGGCGTCGAGCGGGGCGAACTCCTGGGCCAGCGGCTCGCGGGCGTTGTCGAAGTTCACCTCGTCGTCGAGGATGCGGGACTCGCCGACCGGAGTGACGGCCTCGGCCTGGTAGATGAAGGCCGTGCGGATGACGTCCTCGTCGGCCGGAACGGTGGCGGGGCTGGGCACGAAGGTCCAGAGGTCCTCGCCCGCGGCGGCGTTGAGGGCGTCGACGAGCGTGGAGAGCGCCTCATCGCGGTCCTTGCCGAAGGCCGCCGAGTTCTCGATCTCCTCGAGGCTCAGGACATCGGCGTCGAGACCGTTGATCGCCGCGACGATCTTGTCCTGCTGACGCTGCAGGTTCTCCGCGTCGTAGGCACCGCGGGGTTCGCAGTAGTCGGTCGTCGTCGGGTTGCCCTCACGGTCGGTGTAGTAGTCGCAGTCCGGGAACTCCTCACCGAGGGTGGTGAAGTAGTTGAGGACGTTGAAGCTGGAGACCGCGACGTCGCCGCCGACCTCGGCCGGGGACTGCTCGCGGGTGTTCTCGATCGACACCGGGGACAGGGCGTCCATCGTGTCGCCGGTCAGGTGACCGGTCGGCTGCAGACGCCAGGCGTCGTGGCCGTAGCCCAGAACAGTCGGAGCCGTGAAGGTGACGGGCGCACCCACACGCACCGGTTCGGTGGGCGAGAGGTAGGGCAGCGGCACGTCCTTCTGCGAGCGGGTGTAGTCGGTGGTCGACCCGTCGTCGAGGACGAAGGAACGTTCCTGGTTCTCGGCCTCCAGCGTCTCGGCGTCGGGGCCGGGACGGTGGACGTCGGTGGCCTGCTTGAGGGTCTCGGTGCCGTGGACCAGGCCGATCTCGCCGTAGCGGTTGGTCGAGTAGGTGTCGGTGACGGTGACGTCCCCGGTCGGCTGGATCAGCATGCCCTCGAGGGACTCGCGGGCGGCGTCGCCGGTGGGCAGTTCACCCTCCGTGATCTTGACGGCCTCGACCGGCTCGTCGAGCACGACGGCCCCGCCGTCGCCCACGGTGATCTGGGTCTGGCCGTAGTACTCGGAGGCCGCACCGGTGAGTTCGACGTATTCGCCGATCTCCACCTCGTCGACGGTGGAGGAGGAGTAGACGAAGATGCCGTGGCTGGGGGTGCCGGGCTCGGGCACCTCGCCGCCGGTGCCGGGGGTCTGGACGAAGTAGCCGCTCAGCCCGCCGGTCGGGTAGGTGGCGGTGACGACTCCGTGGGTGGTGACGACCTGACCGTCGTAGGGGGTCTCGTCGCCGGGGCCCTGGATGTCGGCGATCGCGATCGGCTCACCCGGTGCGGTGGTCGGCTCGTCCGTCGGCTCCGGCGTGGGCTCGGTGGGTTCCGGCTCCGGCTCGGTGTCCGCCGTGTCCGGGCGGGTGAACGGTTCACCGGTGCCGGTGGCGGGGAGTTCGCCCGGGGAGGTCTCGCCTGCGACCCAGGAGCCCTCGGTCAGCGCGATCGACTGCCCGGAGGGTGCCGTGGCGCCGGTCGGGACGGCCTCGACGCCGTCGAGGGCCTCCGGGGTGTTGACGTTCGCCGAGGCCGTGACCCCGGCCCCGTCGACGACCCCGCCGACCTGCGGGAAGTCGAGGACCGTGCCGTCGGTGTCGAGGACGAAGGCGGAGGAACCGTAGGAACCCTCGGCCCGGGAACCGGTGTTCACGGAGTTCGTGATCGGCAGGTCGACGACGAACACACCGGATTCGTCGACGACGGAGCCTGCCGGGAGGGTGAGGGCGTGCTCGGACGAGTACACGTTGCCACCGCGGGTCACGGTGCCCACGGTGTAGCCACTGAGATCGGTGCCGGCCGGGGCGACGATCTCGACGAAGTCGGTCTCGTTGCCGCCCGCGTAGGCGATCTCGGACAGGTAGGGGTCGGTCGTGGGGGTCGTCTGGGCCAGGGCCGGTGCGAGACCGAGGGAACCGGCGGTGAGGCCGAGGGCCAGGGCCGCGGGCAGCACCAGGCGGTACCGGCGGGGCGTGTGGGTGGGTGCGCTTCCGTGCACGGGGGACTCCGATGTCGTCGGGGACGTCTGGGCCGCTGCCCTTCACCGGACCCAGGGGTCGGGTTCGGTGATCGGGCACGAACGACAACGGAGTCTAGGTGACTGTGACGCTCCGTACATGACACCTACATGAATTCCTCAGGAAGGGCCGCACTGCGGGTTCGTGTGGGTGGGCGTCACGCGCGTCAGGTGGGGATGCCGCGTCCCTTGAACTCGATCTCGACGAAGGCGAAGTCGCTGTCGGTGTCGTTGCGGACGTCGTGGGCGCTGCCGGCGCTCCGGGTGTAGGAGGCACCGAGCTCGATCGGGTTGTCGAAGACCTCGTCCGCGGTCTCGATCGTCATCGTCCCGGGGACGGTGGGCACGACGACGTAGTCCCATTCGTGCACGTGGAAGGTGGTGTGGGTCCCGGGCGTGAAGTACCACTCGGTGACCCGGGTGAAATCGGTGTCGAGCTGGACGGTGGCGCGGGCGGGGGTGTGCTCTGTCGTGTGCGAGTCAGCCATGGGCACAGACTAGGACCCCGCCGTGTCGAGGAGGTGACACGACGGGGTCCTGTTCCGGTGGCGTCGGGCTCGGCGGTGGGGTGCCGGGGCCCGGGCGGCGTCCAGTTCAGCGGGCCATGAAGGTCTCGCGGAGGCGGCCGAAGTCGCTGCTCGGGTTGCCGAAGCGGTGCATGGTCATGGAGACGGCCTGCTCCTGGACGAAGTAGCGCTGTTCGACACGACCGGAGACCGTCACCGGGTCGGTCACGAGGGCGACCTCGGGGCGCGGTGCGATCGCGGCGACCAGACCCTCGTCGACCGTGCCGACCATGCGGACGCGGGCGCCGACGGTGTCGTCGTAGGCCCCGTCCACCAGACGCTCGGTGAACTTCTCGGCGGTCTCCGTGACGACCTCGGACTCCGCCACCCCGGCGGTACGGGCCGCCGCGTGCACGGCCGAGACCAGGGCGGAGGGCGCCTCGGCGGCGAGTGAGAACCGCAGGGGAGCACCGACGGTGGCGGCGGCGTGGGCCGTGCGCTCGACGTGGGCGCCCACCGCGTCGGCGGTGACCCGGACGGTGACCGGGCGCGGGCGGTAGCGGAAGGCGTTCATCTCCGCGGCGAGGCCGGAGGGGTCGTGGACGATGCCGAACTCCGACTCCCAGGCTCGGGCGTCGGACTCGCGGGCGGCGTCCAGCCAGGTGGCGGCGTCCGCGGGGTTGCCCGCGACGTCGAGACCTGTCCGGTCGGCCCAGGTGCCGAAGAGCATGAGGTAGTTGGGGCCACCGGCCTTCGACCCGAGCCCGACGGAGGACTGCTTCCAGCCGCCGAAGGGCTGCCGGCGCACGATCGCACCGGTGATCCCGCGGTTGACGTAGATGTTGCCCGCTTGCACGCGGTCGATCCACGTCTCGACCTCCTGCGGGTCGAGGGAGTGGATGCCGCCGGTGAGACCGAAGTCGACGGCGTTCTGCAGCTCGATGGCCTCGTCGAGGTCGGCGGCGTGCATGAGGCCGAGGACCGGACCGAACACCTCGGTGAGGTGGAAGAACGAACCGGGCTTCACGCCGACCTTGATGCCCGGGCTCCACAGACGCCCGGAGTCGTCCAGCTGCTTCGGCTCCAGCAGCCACTCCTCACCCTCGTCGAGGGTGGTGAGCGCACGCTCCAGCTTGTCCGAGGGCAGCTCGGTGAGCGGGCTCATCTCCGCCCGCGGGTTCGTCGGCCAGTCGACGATCATCGAGGACGCGGCGTCGACGATCTGCTTGCGGTACCGCTCGGAGTCGTGGACGGAGCCGACGAGGATGCCGAGCGAGGCCGCCGAGCACTTCTGGCCTGCGTGCCCGAAGGCCGAGTACACGAGGTCGGCGACCGCGAGGTCACGGTCGGCGGCCGGGGTGATGACCAGGGCGTTCTTGCCGGAGGTCTCCGCGTTCACCTGGAGGTCGGGGTTGAAGCCCTTGAAGAGGGCCGCCGTCTCCGAGGCGCCGGTGAGGACCACACGGTCGACGCCGGGGTGGGAGACGAGCTGCGTGCCGTAGGTGCGCTCGGTCGGGGCGACGAGCTGCAGGACGTCACGCGGGACGCCGGCCTCCCACAGGCAGTCGACGAGCAGCGCGGAGCAGTGCGGCGTCGGCTTCGAGGGCTTGTGCACGACGGAGGCGCCGACAGCCAGCGCCGCGACGGTCGAACCGGTCGGGATCGCCACGGGGAAGTTCCACGGCGGGGTGACGAGGACGAGGGTGTCCGTCTCCAGTTCGGCACCGTCGATCTTCTCCAGGTCGAGGGCCCGGTCGGCGTAGTAGCGGATGAAGTCGATCGCCTCGGAGACCTCGGGATCGGACTGGTCGAGGGTCTTGCCGACCTCGGCGGCCATGGTGGCCAGGAACTCGTCGCGGCGGGCGGCGAAGATCTCCGCGGCGCGCAGCAGGATCTCACCGCGGGCCCGGGCGCCGAGCGCCTTCCACTCCGCGGAAGCCGCACGACCGGTCTCGACGATCCGGTCCACGTGCTCCCCGGACTCCACCGACATGGGCTTCGGCCGGTCGTCGAGCCAGCCGGGCGTCGAGGCGGCCGCGGTGATCTCCCGGGCCCAGGCCTGGTTGGCGGGCAGGGAGATGTCGGTGTCCGGTTCGTTGTCGAAACCGCCGAGTTCCCAGCCACCGGCCCCGTTGTCGAGGGCCCGGCGCACGGCCTTCTCCGTCGTGCGGTCCTGACGGCGGTTGGGTGCCGGCGCGGTCTCGCCGGCACGCTCGACGACGGCGGCGAGGTCGTCCACGGAGGCCCGGAACCGCTCCTCCTCCCGGAGGAACACCTCGTTGCCGTTGGCGAGCTCGAAGATCCCGGACATGAAGTTCTCGCTGGAGGCGTTCTCCTCCAGACGGCGGACCAGGTAGGAGATCGCGACGTCGAACTCGTCGGGGTGGACGGCCGGGACGTAGAGGAGCAGGTCCCCGACGTCCTGGCTGATGGCCGCCTGTTGGTCGGTGGCCATGCCCTGGAGCATCTCGAACTCGACCCGCTGTGTGACACCACGGGCCTTCGACAGTTCGTGGGCGAAGGCGATGTCGAAGAGGTTGTGACCGGCCACGCCGATCCGCAGACCCTCCATCCGCTCCGGGGTGAACAGCCAGTGGAGCACGCGCTTGTAGTTGGCGTCCGAGGCCTGCTTGGACTCGCAGGTCGTCATGTCCCATCCGGCGATCTCGGAGTGCACCCGTTCCATCGACAGGTTCGCGCCCTTGACGAGGCGGACCTTGATCCCGGCGCCACCGCCGGCCACGCGGGCGGAGGCGAACTCGGTGAGACGCTGCATGGCACCGAGGGCGTCCGGCAGGTAGGCCTGGAGCACGATGCCGGCCTCGAGGTCTCGCAGTCCGGGCTCGTCGAGCAGACGGGTGAAGACCGCCATCGTGAGCTCGAGGTCGCGGTACTCCTCCATGTCGAGGTTGATGAACTTGGTGCCGGCCGGTGCCGCGGCGGCCTCCAGGTAGAGCGGGCGCAGGCGCTCGACCACGTAGTCGACGGTCTCGTCGAAGGCCCACATGTTGATGCGGGAGGCGACGGAGGAGACCTTGATCGACACGTAGTCGACGTCGTGGCGGGAGACGAGCCGACGGGTCTCCTCCAGGTGGTGGAGGGCCTCCTGCTCGCCGAGGACGGCCTCGCCGAGGAGGTTGATGTTGAGACGGTGGCCGTCGCCGGTGAGCTCCGCGACCGTCCTGCCGAACTGCCGGTCCCGGGCGTCGACGACCATGTGACCGACCATCCCGCGCAGGCGGGCGCGGGCCGCGGGCACGACGACCTGGGGGAGCAGGGGAGCGAGTGCGGAGCCGGCGCGGATCTGTGCGCGGTCGAGGCGCGACATCGTCTCCGGCGCGAGGCGGGCGACCTCGCGCAGTGCCTCGGAGGCGGCGTGGACGTCGTCGGTGCGGATGACGCGATCGACGAAACCGACGGTGAAGTCGAGACCCTGTGGGTCGGACAGCACGGCGGCCAGGCGCTCGGCCGAGGGGTTCGAGTTCGCCTGGGCACCCGTGGAGGCCCGCAGCCACCTGCGCACGGTGCTCACGGCCGCCTCGGTGAGCGGTGCGAGTTCCGCCGCGGTCGCGGTGGCGCCGGTCCGGGTGGGAACGGCGTTCGATGCGGTGATGTCCTGGTCTCCGGCGGAGCCGGTGGGATCGGTGAGCACGGTGTCCTCCTCACGGGTGTCCAACCGGGCGTCACCCCTTCCGGGGGCGCCCTTCGGTACGTCGTCTGTTGGCGGCCGGGAGGTGGCGGTGCGGGCGTTTCAGGACCCTGTCGGCCACCCCTGTTCCGGCGTGTGGGGACAGCGTGGAGGCCATGGCGCGGTTCCGGTAGTCGGGATGGTGCTCCGTGTCGCATATCATGAGTCGGAAGTCGTGCACCGGTGGGAGTGGCGTGTTTCCACACCGTGTCCGACGTGTCACGATCCGGTCGTGGGGAGGGTGTCATGGGTGGTCGTCCGATCTCGGTGACCGACCGGGACCGGGCCGTGTCCCGGGTGCTCGCGGGTGCCTCCGTCGCCGAGGCGGCCGCGGAGGTCGGCGCCTCCGCGTCGACGGTGCGGCGGTGGGTGCACCGGACCGCACGTGGGGAGTCCCTGGCCGACCGGCCGCGTCCCGGTCGGCCGCGGATCCAGGACACCGCGCAGGGTGTCGTGGCCGCGGTGCTCGCGACCGCTGGCGCCCGGGTGGACTCCGCGGACTACTCGACCCGGGCGGTCGCCCGGGCCACGGGCCTGAGCCAGAGCGTGGTCTCCCGGGTGGCGAGTGGGATGTCCGTCGAGGCCCGCGAGGCCCGGGACGACGAGATCGTGGTGTTCGCCGTCGGGTTCCCGGTCCTCGTCGTCGGCACGCGGCCCGTCGTCGGTGGTGCGCGGCGCACCCGCAGTGAGCGGGCCCTGCGGCGGCGCGCCTCGGCGGTCGTCGCCGGTGTCCACGCCTCCGGGGTCGACATGTGGGCCGACCGGTTCGACTCCGACCACCGTCAGGTCCGCCGGGAGGACGTCGCCACGGTGGTGCGGGGTGCCGCGCCCGCGCGCTGGGTGGCCTACGATCCGCACGGGGACCTGGACGTCGGTCGGTTGCCGGGGAAGGGGGTCTCCGACACCTCCTTCGGGTCCTTCATCGGGAACCTGACGGGGCTCCTGGCGACCGTCGTCGACGTGCCCGGTTCGCTGCTCGATCTGGTCGCGGCGCGGGCAGCCCGCGGGCTCGAAGGATTGATGTGGTCACCAGGTGGACAGCCCCTCCGGCGGGCAGAATCCACCACTTTGGAATCATTCGGGCTGGTCCCGGACTCCCGATGGCTGCCGAGGGAGAACCAGTCGATGACGGAGCAGCTCGCCTACGCCCTGCGTCAGGAGATCATCGACTCCGGCTACCGGTCGGGGGACCGGATCCGTCCGACCGTCCTGGTCCACCGCCTGGGGGTGCCGCGCACGGCCGTCGACGCGGCGCTGCGCCGGATGGTCGACGACGAGATCCTCGACGGGTCGCGCGGCGGGGTGCGGATCCCCGACATCACCCCGACCGACGTCCTCGACCTCTATGCCGCCAGGCGGTCGCTCGGCGCGATCCTGCTGCGGAACCTGGCCACGCGCCCCAAGCGGCATCTCGTGCCGGTGAGGCAGGCACTCCAGCGGGTCGAGGCCGTCTCGGAGATGCGCCGGGACGGGCTGACGGAATGGGACGAGGTCGAAAACGCGGACCTGCGGTTCCAGCAGGAGCTGGCGCGGGCCGCCGGTCTCACACAGACCTCGCGCGCCTTCGAGTCCCTCACCCTGCGGCTGCGCATGTACATCTCCGTCCTCCGGCTCGACTACGGCTCGGCGAGCGAACGGATCGTCTACGACGACCGGCGGATCTTCTCCTTCGTCGAACGTTCCGATGCGGTCGCCGCCGTCCGCGCCTGGACCGCGAAGGTGGACAACTCGGTGCGACTCATGTCCGGGATCGCCGGTCAGCGGCGGTTCGACGTGTCCCTGTGGAACCGCCTCACCACCGACTGACCGGGTCCCGGAGGGCCGTGGCCTCGAAAGCCCGGTCCGGACGGCCGACTCCGGCGGCCGGTGTCAGCGACCGCGGCCGGTGACGATGAGCGTGGCGACCCCGATCCCGATGAGCAGGAGCGCCATGACGAGCATCGTCACGGACCGGGCGCCCGTGATCGGGAGGGAGCCCGGGCCGGATTCCTCGGTGGTCTCCGCGGTCGGAGTGGGTGCTGAGGACGGAGTCGGTTCCGAGGTGGGCGCGGGCGCGGGAGGCGGTGTGGTCTCCGGTGTGACCCCGGGTGTGGTCTCCGACGGCGGGCTCTCGACCGGGGCACTCTCCTCGGGCGGGGCCGAATCCGTCGGCATCGGCGCGGTCGTCTCCGGGGTCGTCGGGGTCTCCTCCGGAGGGGTCGACGGGGTGTCCGGGGGAGGCGTGTCCGAGGGCGTGGGCCGTTCCGGTTCCTCCGGGGGAGTCGAGGACGGAGTCTCCTCCGGGACGGTGCGCGGCGACCGCGGCGGGCTCGACGGGGGCGGGCTCGACGGAGGCGGAGAGGTGGGGCGTTCGGAAGCAGGGGTGGTTTCCTCCGGAGTCGACCGTTCCGGCTCGGGCTCCTCGGGCGTTTCCGGCCCCGGAGTACGCGGAGTCGGCGGCCCCGGGGTCGCAGGGGTCTCCGGAGGCGCGGGAGTTTCAGAGGGCTCAGGGCTCTCCGGCGGCGCGGGACTCTCCGGGGTCGGTGCGGAGTCCGTGGGGGAGTCCCAGGTCCGCGGCGGCTGGGTGAAAGGACTCTGCCGCGGCTCCGGAGAAGTCGGAGCGGGAGAGGTCGGCGCCCGAGACGTCGGACCGGTGTTCTCCACATCCTCCGACGCGTTCTCGTCCGTGTCGTCCACAGGGGAAAGACGCACGCTCGGTCCGGTCCCGGCCGCGACGGAGAGGTACTGGACGAGCGCGGTCTGGGGTGCCGGGGCGACGACGTTCTGGGTCCGTTGCCGTCTGCGGTCGGGTCGGTGGAACTCGACGACCTGCGGAGCCAGGTCCGTCACCGTGACCTCCACGTCGACCGAGTCCTCCGGGTCCTCCGGCACGACCCGGACCGAAGCGGCGGTCCGCCCGGTCGTGAACGCCTCCTGCGAGACGGTCCCGCCGGTGACCGACAGTTCGATCCGGGCTCCGGGGACGGGCACCTCGCCCGCGCCCTCGACGGTGGACCGGAGGGTGAAAGCACCCGGCGGGTCCGTGGAATCCGCGGCGTCAGTGCTCCCGACCGTCCCGGTCTCCGCGCTCCGGTCCACCTCGACGTCGAGCGTGTAGGGGCCGGCGAAGGCACGGGAGTCCCGTCGCAGGTCCTCGAGGGCCCTGTCGACCTCGGAGAAGTCCGGCCCCAACTGCGCGACGGGGACGGGCTCGATCCGGTGGCGGTGCGGGATGTCCGGGTGGGTGCGCATGAGTTCGGAGAGCGCGGCCTGTTCGACCGGGTCGGTCGACCGGGACCAGTGGTGCAGGGCCCAGGCGGCCTCCGGCGCCTCGATGAGGCGTTCGGGCTCGGCGTCGAACAGGGCGGCCCGGGGAGAACCCCGGCCGGCGTCGACGCAGTAGGCGACCTGGGCCCGGCCACCGGCGATCGTGCCCGCGAAGGTGTTGTAGCTGCCGTACCAGGTGGCCCGTCCCCGGTCGTCCCGGTACTCGATGCCTGTGCCCCGCAGTCCCGCATCGGAGGCGAGGACCGCGGGGACGGGGACGAGGACGAGCAGGAGGAGGAAGGCGGTGGTGAGCCAGTGGCGGGAGAGGTGTGAACGTGTGGGTGATGTCGGGTGTCGTCGAGTCATGGACCCATCGGAACCCCGACACGGTGGCCGACGGCAGGGGCGGATTCCGCCTGTGGACGACGGGCTCCGCGTCCACAGGCGACGACGCCGGAGGTGTGTGGATCGTCCACAGGCACCGTGACGCAGGTCGGGTCCACGACGGCGGACCCGGGTTCGGCCCGGACCGCGGCTGCCGGTAGAGTGCGGACCGGAAACCCGTGTTGCCGGACCGCCTCCTTCCAGCCGGGCTCCCGACGGACGCGTACACCGCCGACGTGTCACCGTGCGAGGATCGTGAGGCCCCGCCGGGTCCCGGCGACCGTGTGTCCCCGGGGCGTCGGAGGGACGTGGAGGGGACCGACAGCGATCATCGACCCGAGGGATGAGATGTCGTACACCAAGGAAAGCGTGGACGTGGTCCTCGTCGGCAGCGGAATCATGAGTGCCACGCTGGGCACTCTGCTGTCGGAGCTGCAGCCCGACTGGGACATCCGCGTCTACGAGCGTCTGGACTACGTGTCCCGTGAGAGCTCCGACCCGTGGAACAACGCCGGTACCGGTCACGCGGCGCTCTGCGAGCTCAACTACACCCCGCAGGGCAAGGACGGCTCGGTCGACATCACGAAGGCCGTGAACATCAACGAGCAGTTCCACGTCTCGCGGCAGCTGTGGTCGAACTTCGTCGACGAGGGCATCATCACCGACCCCTCCTCCTTCATCAGCCAGGTCCCCCACGTGTCCTACGGCCGCGGCGAGAAGGGCCGGGACTACATCAAGGCCCGCTACGACGCCATGACGGCGAACCCCCTGTTCAAGGACATGGAGTTCTCCGACGACCAGGCCACGCAGGCCGAGTGGCTGCCGGCCATGTTCGCCGATCGGGGCCCCGGTCAGGTCAACGGCATCTCCCGCACCGAACTCGGGACCGACGTCGACTTCGGGTCGCTCTCCCGCCAGCTGCTCACCCACATGAGCTCCAAGAACACGCAGATCCGTACCGGCCACGAGGTCACCGACCTCACCCGGACCGCCGACGGTTGGAAGGTCTCCGTCACGGACTCCGCCTCCTCCGAGTCCTTCGACGTCGACGCCAAGTTCGTCTTCATCGGTGCCGGCGGCGGCGCACTGCAGCTGCTCCAGAAGTCCGGCATCGCCGAGGGCAAGGGCTACGGCGGCTTCCCCGTCTCCGGTCTGTTCCTGCGCACCTCGAACCCGGAGCTCGTGGAGAACCACCACGCGAAGGTCTACGGCCAGGCCGCCATCGGCGCTCCGCCCATGTCGGTGCCGCACCTGGACACCCGCGTGATCAACGGCAAGAAGTACCTGATGTTCGGCCCCTACGCCGGCTTCTCGCCCAAGTTCCTCAAGTCGGGCCGCTTCACCGACCTGCCGTTCTCCGTTCGCGGCGACAACCTGGGCACGATGCTCAACGTCGCCAAGGACAACACGGACCTCGTCACGTACCTGGTCGGTGAACTCGCCGCCTCGAAGGCCAAGAAGTACGACGCCCTGCGCGACTTCCTGCCCGAGGTGGACCCGGAGGACTGGGAGTTCATCACCGCCGGTCAGCGCGTGCAGGTGATGAAGCCCAAGGGCCGGGGTGGCGAGCTCGGCTTCGGCACCGAGGTCATCACCGCCGCCGACGGGTCGATCTCCGCGCTCCTCGGTGCCTCCCCGGGCGCCTCGACCGCGGCACCCATCATGCTCGGCCTCCTGCAGAAGTGCTTCCCGCAGCAGTTCTCCGGGTGGGAGACCAAGCTCAAGCAGATGGTCCCCTCCTTCGGTCGCAAGCTGCACGAGGACGAGACCCTGCTCGACGAGCTCTCCGAGTACACCGCGCGCACGCTCCAGCTGGTCAAGTGACCCCGGGGCCGTGATGGCCCTGTCACGCTCCCGAGGCGCTCTGCACTTCCCGTGGGAAGTGCAGAGCGCCTCGTGCGTAGTGCGAACCCGCCACACGAGGTGTGTTCCGGTGTCCGTGGCGGCAGGTAGGTTTGTCCCGAACGTGACCGTGACGTATCCGTGACGAGGGATGTGGGAACGATGAGTCAGGACCCGCGGCAGTGGCAGCCGGGCGCCCAGGGCCCCGGCGGTGGGCAGCAGTACCCGCATCCGGGTGGGCCGCAACAGGGTGGGCCGCCCGCCGGCGCGCAGCCACAGGGCGGGCAGCCGCAGTACCGGCCGGAACAGCGGCAGTACGAGCAGTCGCGGCTGCACCCGACGATCACCCAGGCCATGCGCGTGAAGGCCGGGGTGGAGCAGTACTCCGGTGGGCCGATCCAGGACGAGTGGTCCACCCAGGCGATCATGCGGATGCCCCGGCAGAACCCGGACGAGGGTTCGAAGACCGCGCGGACCGTCGGGATGTGGGTGGTCGGGGGCGCGCTCCTCCTGCTCTTCGCCGCGGTGCTCGTGTTCCTCCTCATCGGGTTCATCGTCTCGCGCATGCCCGGCGGCGGTATCCCGGTCTTCCTGCTCTCCGGGTTCTCGCTCGCCTGGATCGCGGCCTCGATCATCTGGTTCGACCGGTGGAAGCCCCAGCCGGTCGCGCTCCTGCTCTCCTGTGTCGCCTGGGGCGGCGCGGCGTCGGTCATCGCCACCCTCGTGCTCGGCGGGATCATCGACTTCTTCCTGGCGATCGTCGGGCTGCCGCCCTTCAGCGGACACCCGCTCATCGGCCCGATCGTGAGTGCCCCGGTACTGGAGGAGGGGACCAAGGGTGTCTTCCTCGTCATCCTCGTGCTCGCGTTCCGCAAGTACTTCGAGGGGCCGATGGACGGGTGGATCTACGGGACCCTCATCGGTGCGGGGTTCGCCTTCACGGAGAACCTGCTCTACCTGGGCGGTGCCTATGCCGACGGGGCCCAGTACGGGTACGGCGCCGAGGCGCTCGGACTCACGTGGCTCATGCGTGTGGTCCTCAGCCCGCTCGGCCACTCCGCGTACACGGCTCTCGCGGGGATCTCCATCGGGTTCGCCGCCCGGCGTGGTCGATGGTGGATCGCGATCCTCCTGTGGTTCCCCGGACTGATCGCCGGGATGTTCCTCCACGGTGCGTGGAACGCCTTCGCGACCGTCATGTCCGCCATGGGGGCGGGGCTGTTCGTCCAGTTGTTGGCGGTCGCCCTGTTCGGTGGGCTCGTCTCGATCGGGTGGTTTGTCACCGGCCTGATCCTGCGCAGCAACGAGGCCAAGCACACCAAGCAGATGCTCGGTGAGTACGCGAACGCCGGCTGGCTCACCCACAACGAGGTCGACATGCTCGGCACCTGGAAGGGCCGACGGGCCGGGATGCGGTGGGCGGCCCGGTACCCGGAGGCCAAACCGGTGATGAGCAAGCTCATCCGGTCCGGTGCGCACCTCTCGGGCATCCGGGAGCGCGTGCTCGCGGGGCTCGGTGGGCAGAAGGAACGCGACATCGAGACCTATCAACTCGAACACTTCACCAAGCTCCGGCAGTTGCTCATGTACAAGGTGCAGAAGTCGAACCGGCAGACCGGGCAGGGCATGCAGCAGGGCATCCCGTCCCAGCACGGAATGGCGCAGCAGCAGGGGATGCCACCCCAGGGGATTCCGCCGCAGCAGGGGCCGGGGCAGTTCGCCGGTCCACCGCAGGGCATGCCACCCCAGGGCATGCCACCCCAGGGCATGCCTCCGCAGGGCGGGCACCCGCCACAGGGGTACGGACAGCAGGGTCAGCCGGGTCCGCGGTACTGAACCACATGACAGGAGGGACCACGAGGTGAGCACACCGCCGGAGAACCGGTTCCAGGGACGGGCGCCCTACGCCCCACCGATGGCACCGGGGCGAAACGACCGGACGGCCGTGGCGACCTACGGCGGGCAGGTCGACGACGCCTGGTCGACGCAGGCGATCATGCGGATGCCGCAACCGGACCCGGAGGCCCGGTCCCGGACCGCGCGGACGATCGTCATCTGGGTGATCGTCGGGCTGCTCGTCCTGCTCATGGGCATCACCCTGCTCGTCGTCGGCGTCCAACTCATCGCCCTGCAGGTCCCGGCCCGGGAGGGGCTGCTCGCGGTCCTCCTCTCGGCGGTCCCGCTCACGTGGATCACGGCGGTGATCGTGTGGTTCGACCGGTGGAAACCACAGCCGATTCCGTTCATCGTCGCCGCCGTCCTGTGGGGTGCGGCCGTGGCCGTGCTCGCCACCTTCCTCCTGTCCTTCATCGCCGATCGGGTGGTCGCCACGACGGTGGGTGTGCCCTTCACCGCCGATCCGATCCTCGCCCCCGTCGTGAGCGCGCCGATCATCGAGGAGTTCACCAAGGGTCTGTTCCTCGTCGTCCTCGTCCTGGGGTTCCGCAAGTACTTCGAGGGACCGCTCGACGGGTGGATGTACGGCACGCTCGCCGGTGCGGGCTTCGCCTTCACGGAGAACATCCTCTACCTGGGGCGTGCCTCGACGGAGGGGCTGGCGGCACTCGGCATGCTGTTCGTCCTCCGCGGGGTGCTCAGCCCCCTCATCCACTCCGCCTTCACCGCGGCCGCAGGTATGTCGATCGGGCTCGCGGCCCGGCGCGGGGCGTGGTGGACGGCGCTCATCATGTGGATCCCGGGTCTGTGCGTCGGCATGCTGTTGCACGGCATGTGGAACGGAGTGAGCACGATCGTCTCCGCCCGCGTGCCCCAGCAGGGGACCCTGGGTCTGGTCGTGACGATCGGGGTGGTCGTCGTGATGTCCGCCGTCCTGTCCTGTGCGTGGTTCACCGTCGGATTGGTCCTGCGGCACCAGGAGGCCAAGCACACCCGGACCATGCTCACCGACTACGCGAAGGCCGGGTGGATGACCCCGCGTGAGGTCCAGATGCTCGGCACCTGGAAGGGCCGGCGGGCGGGCCGCCGCTGGGCGAAGAAGTACCCCGGGGCGAAGAAGGAGATGGCGCGCCTGGTCCGCATGGGCGCGCACCTCGCCGGTGTCCGGGAGCGAGTGGTCTCCGGGATCGGCGGGGACAAGGAGAAGGAGACGGAGACCTACCTGCTGGAGAAGTTCACCCGGCAGCGGAAACTGCTCCAGCACCGGGTGAACACCGCCGGGGCCGCAGGACACGGGTCAGGAGGACCGGGGTCGGGCGGTCCGCGATCCGCGCCGCCACGGGTTCCCGTGCAGGCCGGGTTCACTCCACCAGATCGATGGAGCCGATGACGGCCCGGTGATCGCTCGTCCCGCGGTCGAGCACCTCGTCACCCACGGGTTCCAGGGCACCGCCGACCATGATGTGGTCGAGGCGGGTGACCGGGAGGATCGCGGGCCACGTGTACCCGAACCCGCCGCCCGTGGCCTGGCGGGTGTCCTCGAGCATCGCGTCGAGTTCGGCGAAGTACCGGTCGGAGTACGAGGTGTTGAAGTCCCCGGCGACGACGATGCGCTCCGCGTCGTCCGCGGCGATCACGTCCGCCAGTTGCTCCAGACCGGTGTTGCGCAGGGACTCGTGACCCGGCCGGACCGAGGGCAGGTGGACGGCGTAGAACCGGATGTCACCGTGGTCGGTGCTGATGGTCGTGGCGAAGGCCCGGGTCCACTGCATGCCCAGGGTGTACTCCTCGGGCGGGGTCATGGGCCACTTGGACCACACACCCACGGACTCGACCTTCCGCGCGTGCGGGTAGGCCTCCGAGAGTTCCTCGGTGATGATCTGACCCGACAGCGACTCGATCTCCTGGATCGCGACGATGTCTGGTTCCTGGTCGATGATGCTGTGCGCCGTCGCGGTCGGCTGGGGCAGGCGGGCCCCGACATTGTGGGTGGCGACGAGCAGGTCCGGATCCTCCGGCGGGGAGGCCGGGCGCAGGAAGGCCCCGAACATCGACCCCCAGACCAGGCAGGGGATCAACAGTCCCGCGACGCTGAACCAGCTGAGGCGGATGAGCGTGAGCAGGGCGAGGAACACGAGCAGGACCCACGTCCACGGCAACAGGGTCTCCACCACGAGGGCGAGACCGTACGTGGTGGGGATCAACCCGTGGATGGCGAGGGCTGCGGCGAGCACGGCTCCGAGCACGAAGACGAACACGCCCTTGGAGGAGGAACGGCGGCTGGACATCGGGCCCGAGTCTATGGCGACCGGCTGAGGGAGGGCTGGGGGAGGTGTGTGCGGTGTGTCTCGTCCGGGCAGGGCGCCTGGGCGGCGATACGGGCGGCGTGGAACTCAGCGGTGGGGTGCCGGGGTTCGGGCGGTGATGAACTCAGCGGCTCGCGGTGGCGGTCCAGACCTGGACGTCGGGGTGCTCGTCGTAGCGGTACCCGAGGCCGCGGATGGTGCGGACGACGGAGGAGTAGTCGCCCAGGCGCTTGCGCAGGCGGCGTACGTGGACGTCGACGGTGCGGTCGTCGGGACGTTCGGAGTCGCCGGTCCACAGGGCGTCGATGAGGTCGTCGCGGCTGAGCGTCGAGCCCGGGGAGGACACGAGGGTGGCGAGGAGGTCGAACTCCTTGGTCGTGACGGTCACGAGGGAGTCGTCGATGTGGACCTCGCGGCGCGGGATGTCGATCCGCAGACCCGAGGAGGCCTCCGGGACGGGGCGGACGTTCTCGCGGGCGGCCGGCGGGCGGAGACGGCCGGGCACGCGGGACCGGACGGGGCCGTGGCGGCCGGCGGGCTTGCCGGAGGCCGCGGACGATCCGACGTTGACGGCGCGGACCGCGTCGAGGTCGCTGCCCAGGCCCTGCGGGGCGAGCGCGATGATCGCCTGGGTCTGGGCCTGGGTGGACAGTTCGTGCGCGTACTCCTGGAGCGCGTGGGCGATCGCGGCCAGGTTGGTCCCGTCCTCGGCGGCCTTCGACTCGTCGAGTCCGATGTAGAGGACGATGCCGCGCGCCGCCTGCGGACCGGGGGAGACCCCTGCGGGGCCGTAGGTGCGGGGCGCGGTCCGGGGATCGACTGGGGTCAAGGGGGTTCCTCTGCGGCGGGTCGCGGCCGCAGAGCGCGGGTGTGCGCGGTCTTCGGCCTGGTCGGGGGTGGTCGAGGTGGACTCGGCGGTGTGCGCGGGGGTGATCGGGGCGACGGTCATGGCGGCTCCTCCTTCGAGGGGTGGAAGGCAGCTGCGGGAGGACACCGGTGGGGTGTCGGATGGAACCGTCCGTGACGCGGGCAGCCGGTCAGAGGTGGTCACGGACGCAGGGCATCGACATACATGTCGGGCTGCGGTCCGTGGGAGCCCCTGCTGCGGAAATCCCTGCCGTGGGGACTCCTGCCGTACGTGTGATCATGCCGTCATTGTTCTTCACACTCGGAAGATGTGACAACGGTGAGGTCCGGATCCCGGGAAAATATGACGTCACATGACGAAGCGAGGCCCGGCCGGATGGGTCGGCCGGGCCTCGGGATCCGCGGATTACCGGGGATCGGCGCGAGTCGGGTGCGCGCGGTGTGACGTCCGGGGACAACGGGAGTCGATGTCATGTGACGTCACATGCAGGCGGTGGAGAACTCTCCGGTCAGACCACGCCGTACAGGCGGTCACCGGCATCGCCGAGACCGGGGACGATGTAGCCCTTCTCGTTGAGCTTCTCGTCGAGGGCCGCGGAGTAGACGGTCACGGCGGCGACCCCGTCGAACTTCTCGCTCACGGCCTTCACACCCTCCGGGGCGCTCACCAGGCAGATGCACGTGACGTCGTGGGCGCCGCGGGCCAGCAGGTACTCGATCGCCATGATGAGGGTGGAGCCGGTGGCGAGCATGGGGTCGACCAGGTACACCTGCCGACCCGTGAGGTCGGCGGGCAGGCGCTCGGCGTAGGTGGAGACCTCGAAGGTCTCGTCGTCGCGGACCATGCCCAGGAAGCCCACCTCGGCGGTGGGGATCATGCGGGTCATGCCCTCGAGCAGGCCGAGACCGGCCCGCAGGATCGGCACGACGACGGGGCGCGGTTCGCTGATCGTCACCCCGGTCATCGGGGAGACGGGGGTGGTGATCTCCTTGGGCTCCACGCGCAGACCACGGGTCGCCTCGTAGGCCAGGAGGGTGACGAGTTCGTCGGTGAGTGCCCGGAACCGGGCGGAGTCCGTCTGCTCGTCACGGAGGACGGTGAGCTTGTGGGCGATGAGCGGGTGGTCCGGGACGTGGAGTTCCATGGGCCCGAATCTACCGGAGACGCGCCCCGCCGGGCAGGTGTGCACGGGGTCGGGGACCGGGAGATTCGACACGTGCACACGGATCGCGGCTGCAGGCGTCCACACCCGGCGGGGATCCGGGCACAATGGGGGCATGTCGTACTTCACGGAGATCCTCACCGAGTTCCCGGACGGATACCGGGCCACCGATCTGGACGTCACCGACCACTCCTCCCTCGACGATCTCGTCGACGTCATGCGCGGCGCGGGCGAGGTGGACGGCGAGGCGGTCGCCGTCATCGAGCACGAGGACGAGTGGTTCGCCCTCATCCGTCTCACCGGCGACGACGACGTCAAGGTCTTCGTCTCCGACATCGAGGCGGCGGCGAACAGCCCCTTCGCGGACCTCCTCGTCGACTACCTCGACTCCCCGGTCGACGAGTACGAACCGGAGGAGGACTCCTACTCGGACACCTCCGACGCCGACGGCGCGGAGGACGTCGACGGAGACGGTGAACCCGACGAGGGCGAGGAGGACGAGGTCTCGATGTTCGTCCCGGACCCCGATGCCGAGTTCGCCGGCGACGTCGACATCTTCGCCGACCGCGGCGTCCCGGCCGCAGACCTCATCGACCAGGTGGGCAAGTACCAGTCGGACCCCGCCCGTGTCGTCGCGCACGTCGGCGAGATCGTCGGGTTCGCCGACCAGCTGGAAGCCGCACGCTGAGCACCGACTGCGCGCGTGGGCGGAGCCGGGTACGCGGATTCGACGGGCGCCGGCCGGAGTTCGTCACGTGGATGCGTCAGGCGCTCGCCCAGGCCCGTGCCGCCGCGGCCGGTGACGACGTGCCGGTCGGTGCGGTCGTCGTCGACGCGGAGGGTCGGGTCGTCGGTCGCGGGCACAACCTGCGGGAGATCGACCACGACCCCACCGCGCACGCCGAGGTCGTCGCCCTCCGCGAGGCCGGCCGAGCCCTCGGCCGCTGGCGCCTGGACGGATGCACGCTCGTCGTCACGCTCGAGCCCTGCGTCATGTGTGCCGGTGCGGCCGTCGCCGCCCGCGTCGACCGGATCGTCTTCGGCGGCTGGGACGACAAGGCCGGCGCGACCGGCTCCGTCTGGGACCTCCCGCGGGACCGGGCCTCGCTCCACACGCCCGAGGTGTACTCCGGGGTCCTCGCCGAGGAGTGCACCGCTCTGCTCACGGACTTCTTCGCCACCCGCCGGGGGTGAGGAGGCCCTTCGGACTTCCAGTGTCGAATCTTTGGCGTTTCACGGGGTCTGATCCGCCAAAGAATCCACACTGGACGAACGCGTGAGCGTCGTGATCCTCGTCTCAGACGCCTGCTCCGGTTTTGAGGTCCACCGCGGGACTGGTTAGAGTAGTTCTCGGTAGCGTGTCCGAGCGGCCGAAGGTGCAACACTCGAAATGTTGTGTACGGTAACCCCGTACCGTGGGTTCAAATCCCACCGCTACCGCCAGGCGAAATGCCGTGAGAAGCCCGGGACGTCGACGACGCCCCGGGCTTCTTCGCGTCAATGGCGGGTCGACGTGGCCCACTCCGCCCTCATCGGGTCGATAGGCTCGGGGCATGACTCCCCTCCGGTTCGCATCGCGCCTCCCGCGCACCTCGCTCCGTCCCGCGCTGGGCGTCGCGACTGCACTCGCGCTCCTCGGTTCCCTCACCGCTTGCTCGGTCGGCGCCGTCACAGAACCCGCTCCCGTTGCGATGTCCCCCTCCGCCGAGTCCGCTGAGTCGGGCACTCCCGCCGTCTCCACCGCCACCGCCGAGGCGCTCTCCCCACGACCGACTCCCACGCCGACCCCGACAACCGAACCGCCGAGCATCGAGGACATCCCGACGGCCGGCAGCGGTGAGTGGGACGCACCGGCCGAGGCGATCGGTCCGTCGACGGACGAGGGCACGCCCTTCCGCGTGATGCTGCGGGTCGAGGACAACGTGCCGATCGACGCGGACGAGGCGGCCGCCTTCGTCATGGACACCCTGCAGGACGAGCGCGGCTGGCAGGACCTGGACGGGGTCGCCTTCGAACTCGTCACCGAGGGCGACTACGAGGTGCGGATCAACATCGCGAGCCCGGACACCGTCGACCACCGGTGCCTGCCGCTCGACACGATCGGGGAACTCTCCTGCCGCAGCGGCTCCCAGGTGAACCTCAACGCCAAACGCTGGGTGGGCGCGACGGAGGACTTCGACTCGCTCACCGTCTACCGGCAGTACCTGGTCAACCACGAGGTCGGCCACGCGCTCGGTCACGGCCACGAGTACTGCCCCGGCGCCGGCGAACCCGCACCGCTCATGCAGCAACAGTCCAAGGGACTCAACGGCTGCGAACCCAACGCCTGGCCCTCAGTGGCCTGACCGTCCGCCCCGCCGCCGAGGTGCCTCAGGCCTCGGGCAGAGGTGCGACGTACCCGCGGACGAACCTCTCGACGCCCTCCCAGGCGCGGTCCGCGACCTCCGGGGCGGAGAGGAAGGAGTCGTGGAGGGCACCCGGCACCCGGTCGATGACGACCGTCGAGGAGACCGAGGGTGCCCGTCCGGCGATCTGGTCGACGTCGAGGATGATGTCCGCCGCCGCCATCCGGTGCGAGTAACTGGTGCCGCGCACGCTCTCCGTCGAGGTCTGCACGTGGACGGGGACGTCGATCGACAGCCCGTCCTCCACGCGTTCGTGCCCGTCGAAGATCGCGGCGAGCCACCCGGGATAGACGGGGAAACTGCCCGTGGGCTTGAGTCGGAGGTCGTAGGGCACGGCACCGGCGTGGCTCGCGACCGAGAGTGTGTAGAAGTTCGGCATGTCGACCGGGATCGGATTGCGCCACAACTGCTTGTTGCCCAGGCCGCCGAGCTCCAGGAGGGGTTTGAGCAGCTTGCGGGCGCCCGCGGTGAACTGGAACTCCAGCCACGGGGAGTGGAGGACGAGCGCGGAGGCCCGCCCCGGGTGCCGGTCCGCCCACAGCGTGAGCACCAGCCCGCCGGTCGAGTGGCCGGCGAGGACGATGCGGGTCCCGGGCGCCTCGGCGTCGATGAGGTCGAGGGCGGCACCGATCTCGACCTCATACTCGTCGAGGTCCTCGATGTAGCCCGGGCGGGTCGTCTCCCCGGACCCGTCGAGGGCGCGGCCCGACCCGTCGAACCCGGACGCGAGCAGGCTGCGCCCGTAGCCCCTCAGGTCGAGGGCGTAGAACCGGGCGCCGAGCCCGGCCCACTTCACCGCGAGGTCCCGGTGGAAGAAGTAGTCGGACCACCCGTGGACCCAGAGGACGGCGCATCCGGCGGCCGGGCCCTCCGCGGCCACTGCACCCCGGAAGGCGACGAGGGTCCCCTCGTCCGGGAGCGCACGGGCCTCGAAGGGTTCGCCGAGCAGGGTGTCGGTGCTCCAGTCGGCAGGAGCGGGGTCGGGGATCGGGTCCGGCTCCGGGTCGGGGTCCGGGCTCACCGCCACCGCCGGCGGGCGGTCGAGAAGAGACCGCGGACGACGCCCCGGACCACCTGCTTGGTGACCGGCGAGCTGAGCACCTGTTCGAGCCGGGACTCGTCCCGGCGCCGGGAGGTCGTCCGCCGCCGGGACCCGGAGGACCCCGCCGAGGTCGGCAGGGGCAGCCGCGGCGACCCGGACGAGCGGACCTCCTCCTCCAGTGCGCGCTCCTCGGCGGCCCTCGCCTCGGCCGCTGCGGCCTCCTCCTCGGCGCGTTCGGCATCCTCCGCAGCGTTCATCCGGGCGGCGAGGATCTCGTGTGCGGACTCCGGGTCGACGGTCGTGCCGTACTTCTCGAGCAGGTCGGAGGCCTCGATCGTCGCCTCGATCGTGCCCGCGGGCGCGACGGACATGAGGCCCTGGGGTGCGCGCATCCGGGTCCACGCGACCGGTGTCGGCGCACCCTTCTCGCTCATGACGGTGACGATCGCCTCGCCGGTGCCGAGTTCCTGGATCACGCGCTCCAGGTCGTAGCCGGACTCCGGGTAGGTCCGCACCGTCGACCGCAACGCCTTCGCGTCGTCGGGGGTGAAGGCACGCAGGGCGTGCTGCACGCGGGAACCCAACTGCCCGAGCACCTCGCCGGGCACGTCCTTGGGCGTCTGCGTGACGAAGAAGACGCCCACGCCCTTCGACCGGATGAGGCGCACGGTCTGGACGACGGAGGCGAGGAAGTCCTTCGAGGCGTCGCGGAACAGCAGGTGCGCCTCGTCGAAGAAGAACACGAGTGTGGGCTTGTCCGGATTGCCGACCTCCGGCAGTTCCTCGAACAACTCCGCGAGCAGGTACATGAGGAAGGTGGAGAACAGCGCCGGCTTGCTCGCGACGTCCGGCAGCTCCAGCAGGTTGAGGTACCCGCGGCCGTCCGCATGGTGCCGGATGAGGTCGGTGACCTCGAACTCCGGTTCGCCGAAGAACGTGTCAGCCCCGTCCGCGGCGAACCCCACGAGCTCGCGCAGGATCACCCCGACCGTCGCCTTCGAGATCCCGCCGAGCTCCCGCAGGTCCTCCTTGCCCTCCTCGCTCGTGAGGTGGGTGAGCACGGCACGCAGGTCCGCGAGGTCGACGAGCGCCAGCCCGTTCTCGTCGGCGTAGTGGAAGACGAGCTGCAGGCTCGACTCCTGCGTGTCGTTGAGGCCGAGGACCTTGGACAGCAGGAGCGGCCCGAACGCGCTCACCGTGGCCCGGATCGGGATCCCCGTGTGCGCGTTGGTCTCCCGGTCGCCGCCGAGCGCGAAGAACTCGACGGCCGAGGCCTTCGGCTCCCACCCCTGCCCGATCCCGCGTGTGCGGTCCAGCAGTCCCGCGCTCGACTCGCCGGGGACGGCCACCCCCGAGAGGTCGCCCTTCATGTCGGCGGCGAACACGGGCACGCCCTTGTCCGCCAGCTGCTCCGCGATGCCCTGGAGAGTGCGCGTCTTGCCGGTGCCGGTGGCCCCGGCGATGAGTCCGTGCCGGTTCATCATCCGCAAGGGCACCCGTACCTGCGCCTGCGGGACGGCCACGCCGTTCACGGCGGCGCCGAGGTCGAGCGTCTCCCCGGAGAAGTCGTAGCCGGCCACGATCTCCCGGAGTTCCTCGGTGCCGAGCGGTCCGTCGGTCTCCGGGAGGGGATCCGCGCCCGAGGCGCCCTGCACCTCGGGCCCACCCGTGGCGGGCGCCTCGGGCGCGGGATCCGTGGTCCCGGCGGGGGATTCCGCGGGTGCGTCGGTGGTGTCTGCGGGAGCCTCTGCGCCGGCGCGGAGGGCGGCGGCCTCGGCCCTGGCGGCGGCGGCCTCGGCAGCGGCGAGGGCGGCCTTCTTCTCCGCGAGTTCGAGGGCCGCGCGGGCGGCCTCGGCCTCGGCCTTGAGACGGGCGAGTTCGGTGGCGGCAGAATCGGAGGCGCTCATGGGCGCGAGTATAGCCAGCGTGACCCCGGGCACACGGCGAGGGCCGCAGCGGATGTGGAACCATACACACATGACCACCGATTTCCGATTCCGTCCCTCCCTCGCGACGACGCCCGCCTATGTCCCGGGCAAGCCCCCGCAGGCGCCGGAGGGTGTGACGAGCCACAAGCTCTCCTCGAACGAACTCCACCTGGAGCCCCTGCCCGGTGTCGTGCAGGCCGTCGCCGAGGCCGCGACCAACCCCGCCACCTACCCGGATCCGGCGGCCAAGGCGCTCACGGCGGAGCTCGCCGCGCACCTCGACGTCGACCCGGCCCGGGTGATCCTCACCGCCGGTGGGTCCGAGGGTCTGTCCGCGATGGCGCTCGCCACCCTCGAGGCCGGACGCGAGGTCGTCTTCCCGTGGCCGTCCTTCGAGTCCTACCCGCAGCTGGCCGCCCGGCAGGACGCCCGTGCGATCCGCGTGCCGCTCACCGCCGAAGCCCGCCACGACCTGCCGGCGATGGCCGCCGCGCTCACCGACGCCACGGGCCTCGTGCTCCTGTGCTCGCCGAACAACCCGACGGGCCCGGCCCTCCGCACGGACGAGTTCCGCGAGTTCATGGCGCAGGTGCCGACCGACGTGCTCGTCGTCCTCGACGAGGCGTACCTGGAGTTCGTCACCGATCCGGACGCCGTCGACGGCCTGGCCGAGATGGCCACGTACCCCAACCTCGTGCTCGTCCGCACCTTCTCGAAGGCGCACGGCCTCGCGGGCCTGCGCGTCGGCTACACCGTGGCGGACCCGCGAGTGATCGCCGAACTGCGCAAGACCGTCGCCGTGTTCTCCGTGCCCGCCGTGAGCCAGGCGGCCGCCCTCGAATCCGTCCGTCGCTGGTCGGAGGTCGAGGTGCGCGCCAAGCAGGTGGCCGACACCCGTGATCGCCTGGCCGCCGGGCTGCGCGCCCAGGGTTGGCAGGTCCCCGACGCACAGGCGAACTTCGTGTGGGTGCCGCTGGACGACGAGGCGGCCGCCCGACTCGAAGCCGAGTTCCTGGCCGTCGGCCTGTCCGTCCGCAAGCTGCCCGGCGGAATCCGGATCTCGATCGGTGCCGACGAGGCCATGGACCGGGTCCTGCAGGTCACCGCCGCGTTCCGGGCGGAGTCCCAGGGTGCCTCGGGAGCCGACGATGCCGCCTGAGGACGCCGTGATCCCGGGTCCCGCCGCGGTCGCAGGGGACGGGACCGGTCCCGCCGCCGAGGCGCCCGCCCTCCTCGGCGCGGACGTGCCCCTCGACCTCGCGCCTCTGTCCGCCGCCCTGTCCGCCGGTGCGCTCGTCACGGACGACGACGTCGTGGCCGCGCACGCGGAGGACCGGGCCCGGTTCTGCCCGGCGGGGAGAGCCCGTGGACTCGTCCGGGCGAAATCCGTCGAGGACGTGCAGGCGACCCTGCGCTTCGCCCACGAACACCGGGTCCCGGTCGTGCCCCAGGGTGCGCGGACGGGACTGTCCGGGGCGGCGAACGCCGTCGAGGGCTGCCTGCTGCTGAGCGTGGCCGGGATGGACCGGGTGCTCCACGTCGACGAGGTGGAGAAGACCGTCCGGGTCGAGCCGGGTGTCATCAACCAGGACCTCAAGGACCACCTGAAGCCCTACGGACTGTCCTACCCGCCGGATCCCGGCTCGGTGGCGATCAGCACGATCGGGGGCAACGTCGCGACGAACGCCGGCGGTCTGTGCTGTGTGAAGTACGGCGTCACCCGGGACTACGTGCGGGCCCTGCGGGTGGTGCTCGCCGACGGCAGTCTCACGACGGTGGGACGGCCGACGGCCAAGGGGGTCGCCGGGCTGGAGCTCGGGCAGTTGTTCGTCGGTTCGGAGGGGACGCTCGGTGTCGTCGTCGAGGTGCTCCTCGAACTTGTCCCGGCGCTGCCCGACCCGATCACGGGCGTCGCGCTCTTCGCGGATCCCGCGCACGCGGCCGCGACGGTCACCGACTTCATGGGCAGTGGTGCACGCCCGGCGCTCCTCGAACTGCTCGACGGGGCGAACATCCGGTTGCTCAGTGCCTTCGGGGATTTCGGGCTCGACGAGTCCGCCGGCGCCATGCTCCTCGTCCAGTCGAACGGTGACGGGAGCCTGGAGGCCGCGGCTGCCGAACTGGAGTCGTTCACGGCGATCGCGCGGGACAACGGCGCGACCGAGGTGATGTTCTCCGAGGACCCGGCGGACGCGGAACTCCTGATCGTCGCCCGGCGGTCGATCGGACCGGCGGGGGAGAAGTTCTGCCACGAGAACGGTTACAGCTCGCTCGTCGACGACATCTGCATCCCGCGGGCCCGGCTGGCCGAGTACTTCGCCCGGCAGGACGCCCTGCAGGCGGAGTACCCGCAGCTGTTCTTCAACACCGCCGCCCACGCCGGTGACGGGAACCTGCACCCCTGCGTCATGTTCCCGCAGGACGACGCGGAGGCGGTGGCGCAGGCGCAGGAGGCGTTCGGCCGGATCATGCAGCTGGGCCTCGAACTCGGCGGCACGATCACCGGTGAGCACGGCGTCGGGGCGCTCAAGGCCCCGTGGCTCGGTCAGGAACTCGACGAGGCGAACCGCCGCATGCACCGCGGGATCAAGCAGGCACTCGACCCCCGTGGGATCCTCAATCCCGGCAAGATGCTCAGCGGCCTCTGACCCTGCGGTCCGGCAGCACCGCCACAGCGGCGTTGTCGTCTCTCGAAGCCCAACCCCGGGGCGTCTTCGCTCCTCCGCCTTGCTGTGACGGCATTCCCGAACCACAGGGCGGTATGGGCCCCGGCGGGTGAATGGTCGTGCAGGAATCCTGCGCGGATGTGATCGGGGTCACTCCACGCGTACTAGCGTCGGAGTCCCCGCTCGCACCCACCCCCGGAGGTCCCCATGTCGTCCCCACTCCCGAACGCCTTCTCCGACTTCGACCGGTATCCGCTCACCTTCGGGCCTTCGCCGGTCCACCGCCTCGACCGTCTGAGCGACGCCCTCGGTGGCGCCCGGGTGTGGGCGAAGCGGGAGGACGTGAACTCGGGTCTCGCCTTCGGTGGCAACAAGACTCGGAAGCTGGAGTACATCGTCCCCGACGTCCTCGCCTCGGGCGCGGACACGCTCGTGTCGATCGGTGGCTACCAGTCCAACCACACCCGGCAGGTCGCGGCCGTCGCCTCCCACCTGGGGTTGAAGGCCCGCCTCGTCCAGGAGAAGTGGGTCGACTGGTCGGACCCCGTCAACGACCGGGTGGGCAACATCGAGCTGTCCCGGATCATGGGCGCCGACGTCCGCCTCGACCCCGCCGGATTCGACATCGGCATCCGGTCGAGTTGGGAACAGGCCCTCCGGGAGGTCGAGGAGTCCGGTGGGACGCCCTACCCGATCCCGGCGGGCGCCTCGGAACACCGCCTCGGCGGTCTGGGGTTCGCCAACTGGGCGTACGAGGTCGCCGCACAGGAGGAGGACCTGGGCGTCTTCTTCGACACGATCGTCGTGTGTGCCGTCACCGGTTCGACCCTCGGCGGGATGATCGCAGGCTTCGCCGCCCTCGAGGACGCCGGTGGTCGCCCCCGGAAGGTCCTCGGGATCGACGCCTCGGCGACCCTGGAGAAGACGCGGGACCAGGTGGGGCGGATCGCCCGGCACACGGCGGAGCTCATCGGCCTCGGCCGCGAACTGCGCGACGACGAGATCACCGTCCTGCCCGGCTGGGAGGGACCGGCCTACGGGATCCCGGACGACACGACGGTCGCGGCGATCCGCCGGACCGCCGAATTGGAGGGCGTCATCCTCGACCCGGTCTACGAGGGCAAGTCGATGGCCGGACTCATGGACCTCGTCACTGACGGGACGATCGGGGCCGACTCGACGGTCCTCTACGCCCACCTCGGCGGCCAGTTGGCACTCAACGCCTACTCCACCATCTTCGACTGAGTCCGACGCAGCCCCGTCCCCGGTCCACCTGCTAGGTCATCGTCATCTGCCGTACCGATGCCCGGCAGTCTCCCGTGATTGCCGGGCGTCGGTACGGCAGACGACGATGAGGTTGCGCCCGGGCCTGAGCCCTGGGCCCCGAACCGCGGGCGGGAAAATCAGATCAGGCGGTTGGTGATCGCGCCGATCCCGTCGATCTCGACCGTCACCTCGTCGCCGGCCTCCAGCCAGGTCTGCGTGGCCATCCCGACCCCTCCCGGCGTGCCGGTGAAGACGAGGTCGCCGGGTTCGAGCGTGATGATCGTCGACAGGTAGGACACGAGATCCGCGGGTCCGAACACCAGATCGCCCGTGGAGTCCTGCTGGCGCACCTCGCCGTTGACCCGGGTCGTGAGGGTCGCGCCGGCCGGGTCGAACTCGTCGGTCGTGACGACGACGGGGCCGACGGCCGACGAGGCCTCCCACATCTTCCCCTGCCCCCACTCCTCGGTCCGCAGCTGGTAGCCGCGCATGGAGAAGTCGTTGCCGACGGTGTACCCGGCCACGTGGTCGAGGGCCTGCTCGGCGGGGATCCGGCGTCCCTCCTTCCCGATGACGAGGACCAGTTCGCCCTCGTAGTCCAGGCGTTCGTCCTCGGCGGGTGCCAGGATGTCGGCGCCGGGCTCGGCCAGCGAGCGGGCGAACTTGGTGAACACCGTCGGGTAC
This sequence comes from Brevibacterium litoralis, assembly GCF_040212315.1. Classification (NCBI taxonomy): domain Bacteria; kingdom Bacillati; phylum Actinomycetota; class Actinomycetes; order Micrococcales; family Brevibacteriaceae; genus Brevibacterium; species Brevibacterium litoralis. The sequence goes on from NZ_JBDIUY010000010.1 coordinate 148,801, forward strand.
GTGGGCAGCTCCATCCCCACCTCGAGGATGTGGTTGCGGTAGTTCAGCCCGATGCAGAAGACCTTCCGTGGCTCCCGCACGGGGCGCACCAGGCGCGCCTCGGACTCGGGCACGACCGCCGCCGAGGCGCCCTCCCCGCTCCCGGCCCCTTCGACAGTCCCAGCGGAGACCGCCTCGACGACAGCGTGGGGACCACGGGGATCCTCGAGGACGGCGCGGACATCGGCGAAGCCGGGGAGGAGTACCCATCCCGCGTCGGTGCGGTGGGCGGCGGAGGTGGTGCCGTCGAGGGAGAGGGTCGCGAGCTGCACGGTAAGACCTTTCGTCGTAAGCGTCGGGCACTGCGGTGGGGTGCCGGGGGTCGGGCGGCGTCGGATACAGCGGTGGGGATGTGACTCGGCTCAATCCAACCACGCACGCGTGCCCGAGGGCAGGGGATGTCCGCCCTCGTAGACTGTCCCGGTGATGAACGACGACTCCACCGCGCCCGTGACCACCGAGCCCGCAGCCCCCGCGAACGACCGTGCCGCCTTCGGGTTCGAGGTCGGCACCCGCCTGGAGTCGGGTGGGCGGACCGGTGTCATCCACACGCCGCACGGCGACATCCGGACACCGGCCTTCATCCCGGTCGGGACGAAGGCGACGGTCAAGGCCGTGAAGCCGGAGGACGTGCGGGACCTGGGCGCGCAGGCGGTCCTCGCGAACGCCTACCACCTGTACCTGCAGCCGGGCGCGGACCTCGTCGACGAGGCCGGCGGGCTGGGGCGCTTCATGTCCTGGCCGGGCCCCACCTTCACCGATTCCGGCGGGTTCCAGGTGATGAGCCTGGGTTCCGGGTTCAAGAAGGTCATCTCGATGGAACTGCCGGACGAACAGAACGACGACGCGGTGGCGACCGGCAAGGAACGCCGCGCGAACGTCGACGAGGACGGGGTGACCTTCAAGAGCCACCTCGACGGGTCGATGCACCGGTTCACGCCCGAGGTCTCCATGCAGGTCCAGCACCAGCTGGGCGCCGACATCATGTTCGCCTTCGACGAGCTCACGACCCTCGTGAACACCCGCGGGTACCAGGAGGAGTCCCTGGAGCGGACCCGCCGGTGGGCCGAACGGTGCGTGGTCGAGCACCGGCGTCTCACCGAGGAGCGGTCCCACCGTCCTTACCAGGCGCTCTTCGGAGTGCTGCAGGGCGCCCAGTACGAGGATCTGCGACGCAGGGCCGCCCGGGATCTCGGGGCCATGGACTTCGACGGGTTCGGTATCGGCGGGGCGCTGGAGAAGGAGAACCTCGGCACGATCGTCGGGTGGGTCTGCGAGGAACTGCCCGAGGCCAAGCCCCGGCACCTGCTGGGCATCTCCGAGCCGGACGACCTGTTCACCGCGATCGAGGCGGGCGCGGACACCTTCGACTGCGTCTCGCCCTCCCGGGTGGCACGTAACGCCGCGGTGTACACCCGCGACGGCCGGTACAACCTCACCGGGGCGACGTACCGCCGTGACTTCGGGCCGCTCGACCCCGAATGCGACTGCTACACCTGCGAGAACTACTCGCGTGCCTACCTCCGGCACCTGTACAAGGCGAAGGAGATGCTCTTCTCCACGCTCGTGACGATCCACAACGAGTACTTCGTCGTGAACCTCGTCGACCGGATCCGCGCCTCGATCGAGGACGGCACCTTCCACGAGCTCAAGGCTGAGGTCCTGGGCCGCTACTACGCCTGATCGTCGACCTCCGCTCGGACTCTCCACGAGTACGAGGCAGATGTCGTTCGACAGGACTCATGTCTCGTAGTCGTGCACGAGTACGAGACAGATGCTTCGTCGAACGACATCTCGCTCGTCGGGAGGACGCCTCAGGCGGCGGAGGCCAGGGGAGACGTGACCGGGGGAACGGTCGGCCGGGACGTAGCGGGCGCCTCGGCGGCGTGGGTGGGCGCGGTATCCGTACCGTCGGGCCCGCAACCGAACGTGCCGCCGGCGCGGAGCTCCAGACTGCGGACGGCGGCCTGGCCGATCGCCTCGCCCCACACCTCGTAGCCGCGGGCGTTGGGGTGGAAGAAGTCCCCGGCGCAGTGGCGGAAGTACTTGACCGGCCACAGTTTGCGATACGGACCGTAGAGGTCGGCGAGGACCATGTCGTGCTTCTCCGCCTGCCGGAGGACGACGGTGTTCGCCGCCTTCACCCGGGTCTCGAAGGGCGGCACGGCGAAGCTGGGGATCGTGCTCACGACGCTGTACCGCGGGAGGCGGGCGAAGAGTTCCTCGAGCGTGTCCTCGAAGACCACGGGGTCGAAGCGCGGGTCGATCATGTCGTTGCCGCCGATGACGCAGGTGACGAGGTCGGGCCCGTGCCCGGTCCGGCCCCGCAGGTCCGTGCACACCCGGTCGAACAGGGGCATCTGGTCGTCGAGCAGGTGCCGGGTGCGGGCCCCGGGGACGGCGAGGTTGGTGGTGCGCACCGCGTGTCCGGTGGACTCGGAGACGTCGTCCTCCACGTGGCGGACATAGCCGAGTTCGGGATCCTTCACGCCCACACCGGCGGCCGCGGAATCCCCGAGGACCACGTAGTCGAGCGCTCCGGGGTGCAGGCCGTCGGCCCCGGTCGCCGTGTCGCCGGCCGCCTGACCCACCCGGCGTTCCCTCCAGAACTCCGGGTGGGCGGCGGACTGTCCCCGCACGGTGCGCAGGGATGCGGCGTAGTAGCCACCGCCGGCCGCGAGAAGTCCTCCGATGGTGCCGAGGACGGCGGTGGTGAGCAGGGGGTGGCGCGTCATCCGTGGGGGTTCCCTCGTGTCAGGCGGGTGGAGAGGGGGCCTGACCAGCGGTGCCGCCCGCGGTCGAGGCGCCTGTCGTCGGCGCGGTGAGGTCCCCGGGAGCCTCCGTGTAGGAGGGCTCCTTCTGCTTGAACAGTCTGATGACCCAATATGTGACCGGCATGAGAAGGACCTCCACGGCCACCTTGTAGACGAATCCGGTGACGATGTAGATGACGAAGTCCCAGCCGGGGATGACGCCCGCGAAGGCGACGACGCAGAAGATGAGGGTGTCGGCGAACTCACCCACCCCCGTGGAGGTCAACAGGCGGACCCACAGGTGTTTCTCACCCATCCGCTCCTTCACCTTCACGAGGACGAAGGCGTTGAGCGTCTGCCCGACCACGTACCCGGCGACCGAGGCGAGCACGATCCGCGGGTAGAAGCCGAGCACCGCCTCGAAGGACTCCTGGGCGGTGTAGCCGGGGCCGGGTGGGGAGATCTGCACGAGCAGGAAGACGGCGACGGCCAGGATCTGCATGGCGAAGCCGGTGAGGATCGCGCGGCGGGCGGCGCGGAAGCCGTACACCTCGCTGATGACGTCGCCGAGGATGTAGGCGATCGGGAACAGGAAGGCACCGCCGTCGGTGACGATCGGACCGAACCCGATCACCTTCGTCGCGCCGATGTTCGAGATGAGGAAGACGCAGCAGAAGAGTGCGAGCACCGTCGCGTAGTACTTGCCGCGGGTGGAGGCGAAAGTGGTGAGGGAGGGGGTGTTTACCGCCGAGGCCGAGGCTGTCGGTCCCGGCCGCCCAGATGCGGGCGTGGTCCGGTCGGTGTGTGCGTCAGGGGCGGACATCGATCTCTTCTCCGCTCGTCAGGGTGACGAGCTGTGTGTAGGTGAGCGGGAACATGGAATCGGGGGTACCACCGGCGGCCCAGATCTCCGGGTACCGCGCGAGCGCCCGGTCGACATACGTGCGGACCGGGTCCGGGTGCCCGGCGGGTGCGACCCCGCCGATGACCTGGCCGGTCGCCTCCTTCACGAGCTCCGGGGTGGCCCGGTCGAGGGAGGCCGCACCGATGAGCCCGGCGACGTGGGCGGTGTCGACCCGGTGGGCGCCGGAGGTCATGACGAGGACGGCCTGCCCGTCGGCGGCGAAGATCAGGCTGTTGGCGATCGCCCCGAGTTCCACCCCGAGCGTGGCCGCGGCGGCCTTGGCGGAGTGGGCGGGCTCCGTGAACAGTCGGATCTCCGCGTCGATGCCGCAGGCCTCCAGATCGCGGGCGACGGCGAGGTTGCGGCGGTGCGGACGCGGGGTGGTCTCGGTCATGGGTACCTTTCGTACGAGAGGGGGAGGGCTGCTGCGGGACCCGCGGGACGACAGGCGTACAGTCGTTCCACGTGAGCGGATCAGCAGACGGACATGATAGTGGGTCGCAGGACCCTCCGTTCGAGGGCTACCTCAAGGGCGATCCGCGCACCAAGCGAGTGGAGATCGGGCTGTTCCTCGCCGGGATCGCCACCTTCACGCTCCTGTACAACACCCAGGCGATCCTCCCGTACTTCAGCCACGAGTACGACATCACCCCGTCACAGGCCGCCATGTCCGTCTCGGCGGCGACCGCGGGACTGGGGCTCGGGCTCCTCGCGGCGGTGCCGGTTTCCGAACGTCTGGGCCGGGTGACGCTCATCCGGTTCAGCCTGCTCGCCTCGACGGTGCTCGGGATCGCCACTGCCTTCACCGACGACTGGTCCCTCTTCCTCGTCTCCCGGTTCGTCATGGGGTTCCTGCTCGCCGGTCTGCCGGGCACCGCGGCGGTGTACATCAAGGAGGAGATCCACCGCAGCTATTCGACCACGGCGACGAGCATCTACATCTTCGGCACCACGATGGGTGGTCTGGCAGGGCGGATCGTCGCGGCGGGGATCATCGAACTCGTGGTGCTCACCGGTCTCGACGGTGTCGGAGGTCTGGGGGCCTCGAATCTCGCGATGCTCGGGACCGCGCTCCTCGCCGCCGTCTGCGCCGGGTTGTGTTGGGCGCTGCTCCCGGCCTCCCGCGGCTTCACCCCGCACCGGGATTCGCCGGCGGTGCTCGTGCGGAAGTTCGGGCGGAACCTCAAGGATCCCGTCCTCGTCGGGCTGTTCCTGCTGGGTGGTCTGGGGATGGGCACTTTCGTCGGCACCTTCAACTCCCTGGGGTACCGCCTGGAGAGCCCGCCCTACCTGCTCTCCGTCGGTGCGGTGAGCCTCCTGTACTTCGTCTACCCGATCGCGGGATACAGCTCCGTCGTGGCCGGCCGGGCCGCCGACCGGTTCTCCCTGCGCGCCGTCATGCCCTTCGGCGGTCTGTTGGGCGTCGTCGGCGTCCTCACGATGGCGCTCCCGCACCTGGCCTTCATCGTCGTCGGGATGGCGGTCATGGCCGTCGGTTTCTTCGTCATGCACTCGCTCGCCTCGGCCTGGGTGGCCGCGCGGTCCTCGGTGGCGACCGGGGCGACGGCTCAGGCGGCCTCGCTCTACACCCTCACCTACTACGTGGGGTCGTCGATCAGTGGCAACCTCACCCCGCTCGCCTGGGAGGGATTCGGCTGGCCCGGCGTGACGACGGTGGGCGTCGGTCTCATGGGGACGGCCTTCCTCATCTCCCTGCTGTTGCGCCGGTCCAAGCCTTCCGCGGTCTGAACGCGGCCGAGGCGCCTGCAACCTCCCTGTCATCTACCGGACAGATGCCCGGCAACCAGGCCGGATTGCCGGGCATCTGTCCGGCAGACACCATGATGTTGTTCGCAGTCACTCGTTCCGGTGGCAGCCGCAGGTACATTCCGGCACATCCGCACCCACGGTGGAAGGCACCTCGGCGGCGGACCCGGTGCTCGTCCCGGTGCGGGCGAGTTCGACGGGGTCCTCGCCCGCGAGGAGGGCGGTGAGGAGTTCCTTCTCCTCGCGTTCCTTGCGCAGGTGGTCGGCGAACCAGCCGGCCAGGCCCGCGGTGACGGAACCGATGAGTGCGATGCCGACCATCATGAGGACGACGGCCACGATCTTGCCGCCGGTGGTGATCGGGTACAGGTCGCCGTAGCCCACGGTCGTCGTCGTGACGACCGCCCACCAGAGGGCGTCGGGGTACGTGGTGATGAGCGCCTCGGGGTGCTCGGCCTCCATGTCGAGGACGGAGAGCGCGCCGAAGAAGATGCAGGTGACGGCGGTGACGCCCACGTAGGCCGCCTGCATGCCGATGAACCGGCCGACGAACACCCGGTTGAGCACCTTGAGCGTGCCGATGACGCGGATGATGCGCAGCGGGCGGAAGAAGGGCAGCGCGATGATGAGCACGTCGTACCAGTGGCGCAGGATGTAGCGGAACCGGCGTTCGGCCAGGCAGACCCGGACGAGGAAGTCGACGGCGAAGGCTCCCCAGGTGGTCCACGTGACGACGCGGACCCAGGTCTCCAGGGTCGGGTCGAGATCGGGCTTCAGCACCGTGATCGCGTAGGCGGCGACGAAGGCGACCGCCATGAGCAAGAGCGGGATCTCGACGCGGCGTTCCCAGCGGGCCACCCGGGAGAGCTCCCGCAGTTCCCGGACGCGGATCCGGGCGGCCGCCTCCTCCCGGCGTGCCGCAGCGGTGTCGGCCCCGGCGGGCGCGCCGGCGGGCGCGGGCGTGTGGTCGTGCGTGGTCATCGTCGTTCCACCTCCGACCCCCGAACATATCGGTTACCGACCACGCTCCGCGAAGTCCTGGGCCGGGAATCGGGCCGGATGTGACCGATCCGGTGCACGACGGGGCCGGTCACCCCTGCGGCAGTGCCGGGCTCAGGCCTGCGGCAGTGCCGGGCTCAGGCCTGCGACGGTGCCGGGTTCAGGCCTGCGGCAGTGCCGACATCTCCGTCCAGGCGTCCCACTCGTAGACCCAGTCGCTCACCTCACCGGAGGTCGGCGTGAGGTCGACCGAGGAATCGCTGATGATCACCGGGTCCCCGTAGATCGCGGACTGGTAGTACTCGTAGGCGCGCTCGTTCGTCAGGTTGATGCATCCGTGGCTCACGTTCCGCACGCCGTGGGAGGAGGCCGACCACGGGGCACCGTGCACGAACTCGCCGTTGTTGTGGATCCGTACCGCCCAGCGGGTGTCGGTCTCGTAGCCCCACCGTTCCGAGGTCATCGTGTACTCGGCGGCCTTCGCCATGACGATGTGCGGACCGTTGTAGGAGGGCGCCTCGGGCATGCCCAGGCTCGCCGGCCAGTCCCAGATCTCCTCGCCGTCGCGGGTGACGACCATCCGCTTGGTCGCCGCCGAGGCCTCGACGATCTGCTCGCGTCCGATCTCGAAGTCGAGCGTCATGTCCCGGGTGCCCTGGGTGTCCGTGCCGAACTGCACACCGCCGAAGGGCAGCGAGACGCTCACCTCGGTGTACGCCGGCCAGTACTCCTCGGTCCGGTAGTGGATCCGCGACTTCCCCTCGTGGTCGGGCAGCCACGCCCAGGACCCGGTGACGTCGATGTCCGCGCCCTCGGAATCCCGCGTCTCGACGGCCAGGCGCGCCTCGACGTCGTCGCGGTACTCCTCCTCGACGTGGGCGGAGAAGTCGATGACGATCGGCGCGCCGACCCCCACGACCGCGTCGTCGCCGGTGACCGAGCGGGCGCGGACCTGCGTGCCGCTCGCCGGGGCCGTCGTCACGCTGCCGGTGACCTCGTGTTCCTCGCCGTCGCCGTCGAGCACGGTCGCCGTCCAGGCGTACTCCTTGTCCCCGGCGAGCCCGCCCGCCGAGATCCAGTGGGTGCCGGTGTCCGTGTCGGCCCCCGCTCCCGAGGCGCCTTCCGTGTCCTCCGCCTCCGCACCCTCGGTGGGGGAGACCGTCGGTCCGGGGGTGCTGTCGGTCGTCGCGGAGGTGTTCGAAGCCGAGGTGCTCGTCGCGGCGAGCAGCGAGGTCGTGGCATCGAGCGCCTGGGTGTCCGGCTCGTCCGTCTCCTCGGGCGCACTCGTGTCGGTGGGGGAGGGCGCCTCGGCGGCGGGGTCCACCGCGGAGAGGACACCTGTGTCCGTGGGGACACGGTCGTTGCCGGTGTCGACGAGTTCGACGGAGGTGAACTCGCCCTCGGCGACGACGAGTTCCAGGTGGTCGCCGGCCTCCAGCTCGACGGGGTCAGCGCCGACGTCCTGGGTGCCGTCGGCGGTGACGAGGGAGACCTCGGGTTCGGGCGCCGGCATCTCCGAGGGCGGGGTGAGCGGCGTCGAGGCGCTGCCGGTGTCGGCGCCTGCGGTGTCGGTGTCCGTGGGCTCGTCCGCGGTGCAGGCGGACAGGGCGAGGACACCGGCGGCGAGGGCAGCGGCGAGGGCGGGACGTCGGAACACGTGTACTCCAGGGGTGAATGGGTCCGTGGCGCAGGGAGGCACACGGACCGGACGACTGGTCGTCAGAGTAGGCCGTGCCACATGACGGTTCGCCGACGACGGGACCGTGATCGTTCACGAACGTGTTGCGATTGCGCTCTCACCTGGGGTTTCGTCAGGAATCGGTGTTGTCGAATCGTGACGGGGAAGTGGCGTCGGCGAGGGCGGCCGCCCGGCGGTGGTGGAGGACCAGGCGGCCGGCGACGAAGGCGAACCCGAAGCTCACCAGCACGGTGAGTGCCGCCGTGTACCCGAAGGCCGGGCGCATCCCGACGAGGGAGCTGAGCGCGGTGAAGACCCCGGAGAGCGTGGCCACACCCAGCCCCATCCCCGCCTGCTGACCGGTCGCGACCAGTCCACCGGTGAGCCCGGCGACGCGGTTGGGCACGGTGTTCATGACGACGGAGACGAGCGGGCCCATCATGAGGCCCTGACCGCCACCGGTGAACATCCCGCAGACCTGGAAGATCCACTGGAACAGGCCCGGTTCCGCCGGGGAGAAGGCGAGTGCGGCGACCCCGGCGAGTCCGAGCGCCTGGACGAAGGCGCCGAGCACCATCACGCGGGGTCCCATCCGCTCCTGCAGACGTGGTGCGAGCGAGGACGAGACGACGAAGGCGGTGGCCAGGAGCACGAGCGCCACGCCGCCGTGGAGCGGTGACCACCCGAAACCCTGCTGGGTGAGGACCGCGAAGTTGTACATGAAGGCACCGAGCATCATGAACAGCAGACACGCGAGCGTGACCCCCAGGCGGACGCCCGGTTCGCGGATGACGTGGAGGGGCAACACCGAGGGGCGGGACGCCAGGGACCGGTGGCGCAGGTGGAACCCGAGGAGCACGAACCCGATCACGGCCCCCACGAGCAGGACCACGGTGACGGTGAAGGTCCGGGGTGTGTCGAGGACGGCCAGGGGATCCATCGACGAGGCGTTCGTGAGCCCCGCGACGAGACACAGGAGGGAGCCTGCGACGAGGACGGTGCCCAGGAGGTCGAGCCCCTCGGGATCGTCCGACCGGGTGTCCCGCATCCACAGGGTCCCGATGAAGGCGATGAGCGCGATCCCACCGATCGAGGCCATGGCCGCCCGCCAGCCGTACTCCACGGGGAAGAAGGTGGTGAGCACACCGCCGAGAATCTGCCCGCCGATCGTGCCGACCCCGGCGATGATCGCGTACAGACTCACGGCCCTCGCCCGTGCGTGTCCGGTGAGCATCGCCTGGACCGAGGAGAGGATCTGTGGCGTCGTGATCGCGGCGGCCACGCCCTGGAGCAACCGACCGACGATGAGTAGTGCGACGTTCGGGGCCAGGGCCGCCAGGGCCGAGGTCGCGATCATCGACAGGACGCCGATCCGGAACAGGCGGCGGCGCCCGAACCGGTCGCCCAGCCGTCCGCACACGATGAGGCAGGCCGCGAAGGAGACGGTGTAGGCCCCGATGACGAGGGCGGTCGCGGCGGAGTCGACGTCGAGGGCCGCCTGGATACCGGGGACGGAGATGTTCGCGACGGCGAAGGTGTAGGTCGACAGGAAGGTCGCGAGGAACAACGGCCAGATGCGCGGCGGGGGAGCGGGCACGGTGGATCCCTCCGTCCCGAGGTCCCGGGCCCCGGAGGTCGGATCGGTCCGGTTGCCAACCCGCAGCCCCGTCGCTTTCATACAGACACCTTAACGGACGTTCGGTCCGCTTTGAAGGGGAGGGAGGGGCGGTCGGCGGACGTCCGGACACGAAAAAGGCTCTTCGCGCACCTGCCAGAGCATGCTTACCCTTGCTTCCTTCCGGACCTGGGGGAGTTCGCAGGATGACACCGCGCGAAGAGCCGACGACCAGTGTAGACGAAACCGGCGGCGGGTCGCGACCGCACAGGAGTGATTCGGTTCACGCGTCCTCGATTGGCAATCGGCTGTTCACTTCCTATAGAGTCTTTCTCGGAGGATTCGCCTAGCGGCCTATGGCGCACGCCTGGAACGCGTGTTGGGTTAACGCCCTCAGGGGTTCAAATCCCCTATCCTCCGCCACTGAAGAAGGCTCCGAGCCCCTCACTCACCGTGAGGGGCTCGGAGCCTTCCGGTATTCACGGCTCGCTCCGGGAGCGTCGTTTCCGTGTGGGTGGGGTCGGGTCCGTAGCGGGTGTTCAGAAGAGTGCGGGCGTGGTCTCCGCTGCCGAGGCGCCCTGTTCTTCCCTGTCCTGCTCGGCCTCCGCTCGGTTCCGGGCGAACCGTCTCTGCTCCGGGGTGTCCTCGTCCTCGCGTGCCTGCAGTCCGTACTCGTGGAGCAGGGGTTCGAGCCGGGCCGCTAGCCACTGGCGGTACTCGGCCGAGGCGTAGGCGGTCCGGTCGTACATCCGCCGGTACCGCGGCAGCAGGCCCGGACGGGACCGGCGCAACCAGGTGAAGAACCATTCGCGCGCCCCGGGGCGCAGGTGCAGGGCGCCGTAGGCGACGCGGTGGGCTCCCGCCACGGCGATCGACCGGACGGCCGTCTCCAGGTGGGCCCGGGAGTCCGTGAGGGCGGGCATGACCGGCATGAGGAAGACGGTGACCCGGAAGCCCCGTTCGGCGGCCGCGCGCACCGTCGCCAGGCGGGCCGCTGCCGTGGGAGTGCCGGGTTCGATCTCGCGGCGCAGGCCCTCGTCGAAGACCGCGATCGACAGGGCGAGGTCGACCTCGACGTCCGCGGCGGCCCGTTCGAGAGCGGGCAGGTCACGGCGGAGCAGGGTGCCCTTCGTGAGGATCGAGAACGGGGTCCGGGATCCGGCGAGGGCCGCGATGATCCCGGGCATGAGCCGGTAGCGGCCCTCCGCCCGCTGGTACGGGTCGGTGTTCGTGCCGAGGGCCACGTGGTCGTGCGCCCAGCGGGGCCGGTGGAGTTCGGCGGCCAGGACGTCCGCCACGTTCGTCTTCACGACGACCTGGCGGTCGAAGTCGGAGCCTGCGTCGAGGTCGAGATAGGTGTGCGTGTTCCGCGCGAAGCAATAGGTGCAGGCGTGCGCGCAACCCCGGTACGGATTCACCGTCCAGGAGAAGGGCATGGAACTGGAGGCCGGGACCTTGTTGAGGGCGGACTTGGCCAGCACCTCGTGGAACGTCACGCCGGCGAATTCCGGGGTCGTCACGGAGCGGACGAAGCCGGGCACCTCGAGGGCACCCGTGGCATCACTCGACTGGCCGTCCCATCGCATGGAACGATTCGAACACATGTTCGGATGTTCGGCAAGGGTGGGGATGGGCTGTGCGGGAGGGACTGCGTGGGGATGGGCCGTGACGGCCGCCGTGCGGGCGGCGACCGTCACGGGGGACTCACTTCCCGGCGGTGAAGGATGCCGGGAGGGGCTCGTCGTCCGGGTGCTCGTGCAGTAGCCAGAGCGGTTCGACGCCCAACTTGCCCGCGATCTTCTCGACACTCAGCAGGGAGGGGTTCCGCTCGCCACGCTCGAGGGCACCGACATAGGTCCGGTGTACGTCGAGGATGTACTGGGCGAACTCCTCCTGGGAGTATCCGCGTTCCTGGCGCATCCGGTAGAGATTCGCGCCGAGCACCTTCTGGAGCTCACTCGATTCAGCCATGGTGGACATTGTGCTCACCCGGGGGTCGTCGGCGCGACATACTCATGAGTAGTTTAAGTTTCAAGAATCCCGGAATCATGCGGCAGGAGAGGCTCATGTGTGACCTGACTCACTCGGATCTCTATGGTGATTGCCAGGTAGCATCTCGGATCCCGGCTGTCGTCATGGACTCAAGTTTCCTTGGCGAAGCGGACGATGACGGACACATAGTTTTCTTGCTTCTTATGTGAGGCGCTGTTCACCCCTGGTATCACCCTGATCGGTGTGTCGTAGTCTCGTGCCATCCCCGTCACTCCCCGATCTCCAGGAGCCCCGATGACATCCCCGTCCACCCCCGCCGCCGGACGCGCCGGCGCGATCGCCGCGGCGCGCTCCCTCCTGACCGAGGGCGACCTCCTCGACCTCCTCGCGGAGAGGGTCGCCCATCCGACCGAGAGTCAGGGAGGGGGCGACGGGCCGGCCGCCCACGCCTATCTGGACGCCGCCCTCCGTCCGGAGCTCGAAACCCTCGACTTCGCCGTGGAGGTCCACGAGAACCCGGTCTCGGCCAACCAACCGCTCCTCGTCGCCCGGCGGATCGAGGACCCCGCACTCCCGACCGTCCTCCTCTACGGCCACGGCGACGTCCAGTTCGCCCACGCCGAGGAGTGGAGCGACGGCCTCGACCCGTGGGTCCTCACCCGCGACGGCGACCGGCTCTACGGCCGCGGCTCGGCGGACAACAAGGGCCAGCACCTCGTCAACCACCAGGCACTCGGCGCGGTCCTGCGTTCCCGAGGCGGTCGTCTGGGCTACAACGTCACCATCCTCGTCGAGACCGCCGAGGAATCCGGTTCGGTCGGCCTGCGGGAGTTCTGCGCCGCACACCGCGACGGGCTCCTGGCCGCCGACCTCTTCCTCGGCTCCGACGGTCCCCGCCTGGCCGCGGACGTCCCCACCCTGTTCCTCGGGTCCCGGGGTGCGGTGAACTTCTGGCTGCGCCAGGACGCCCGGGACGGTGACCATCACTCCGGCAACTGGGGTGGCAAACTGCGCAATCCGGCGACCACGCTCGCCGCGGCGATCCACGCACTCGTCGACGGCGACGGGGTCATCCGGATCCCGGCGCTCCGGCCCCCGGAGATCCCGGCAGCGGTCCGAGAGGCCATCGCCGCCCTCCCGGACGTCCGGGAGGAGGGTGCCCCCGAGATCGACCCCACCTGGGGCGAGCCGGGCCTCACCCACCAGGAGAGGACCCTCGGGTGGAACGGGCTCGAGGTCCTCGCGCTCGACGCGGGCAACCGGGACTCGCCCGTCAACGCGATCCCCGGTCGGGCCGCCGCGCTCCTCCAATTGCGGTTCGTCGTCGGCACCGACATCACCGATCTCGGGCGGAAGGTCGAGGAGCACCTGGCCGCCCACGGGATCCCCGGGATCGAGGTCGACGTCCCGCCGGTGAGCGCCGCGGCGACCCGCCTCGACCCCGCAGCCTCGGTGGTCCGCGCCGCCGTCGACTCCGTGACGACCACCTGTGGTGCGTCGCCGGCCGTCCAGCCCAATCTCGGCGGGACGATCCCGAACGATGCGTTCAGCGAGATCCTCGGCCTGCCGACCGTGTGGATCCCGCATTCCTATCCCGGGTGCAACCAGCACGCGCCCGACGAGCACATCCTCGTGCCGATCCTCGAATCGGGTCTGGAGATCATGGCGGGGATGTTCTGGGACATGGCCGAGCAGCCGGACCGCTGGTTCACCTCGCAGAAGTGATGCCACGCACGTCCTATGACGTGGGAGATGTGACCTGATCGGTCGTTTACTACTACCGAGTATCTAATTCGTGGCGATCCTGAAACACTGCCCTGAACTGCCTGTCAGCGGCCGCTCTCTGGGTCTACATTGGCCGTGTCACAGTCCGTGAGGGCCGTCGTCGCGCCCGCACGGATTCGTCGCCCGCACACCCCGACTCCCGGAAGAGAGAGTTCGATGTCCGATCAGTACCAGCCCCAGCAGCCCCAGTACACGGCCCCGGCGGGTGCGCCCATGGCCGCCCAGGAGGATCCGGGCAAGACGCTCGGCATCGTCTCCCTCGTCGCGTCGCTGGCGACCTTCATCGGTTTCGCCGTCGTCGGCCCGATCGTCGGGATCATCACCGGCCACATGGCCCGCAAGAAGTCCCGTGAGGCCGGCCTCGAGGACAACCAGCTCGGCAAGTGGGGCTTCATCCTCGGCATCATCTTCCTGATCCTCGGCATCATCGGCATCGTCATCAGCGTCATCGTGATGATCGCCGCGATGGGTGCCTCCGCCGCAGCCGGTACCTACTGACCGGCACACACCTCGGCACGACACAGGGCCCGCATCCGATTCCCGGATGCGGGCCCTGTGTCGTGCCACGACGGACGCCGAGGTGCCCTGCAGGCGCGGTGCCCAGGTGCAGGGCACCTCGGCGTCCGTCGTGGCACGACACAGGGCCCGCCCCCGATTCCCGGAGGCGGGACCTGTGTCGTGCCACGACGGACGCCGAGGTGCCCTGCAGGCGCGGTGCCCAGGTGCAGGGCGCCTCGGCGGCGGGCTCAGAGGCGGCTCGCGGCGACGGTCGCGGCCATCTCGGTGATCTTCTCGAGGTGGTCGTCGGTGACCTCGCCGGTGAAGACGACGGGCGCGGCCACGGTGGTCCAACCGAGCCCCGTGGTGATCGCCTCCATGGCGCGTTCGGCGCCGGTGGTGTCGTAGCCGCCGTGGATCCAGTAGGAGAACGGGCGTCCCTCGGTGGCTTCCCGCACGGCGTCGTAGGTCGAGTCGAAGAAGTGCTTGAGCGCCCCGGAGATGTACCCGAAGTTCGCGGTCGTCCCGAGCACGTAGGCATCGGCGGACAGGACGTCCTCGACGGTCGCCTCGAGGGCCTGCCGCTCCACGAGGGTGATGTCCGCGAGTTCCTCGAACTCGAAGGCGGCACGGGCGGCCTCGGCCAGCCGCGCGGTCGCGTCGGTCGGTGAGTGGTGGACGAGCAGGACGGTCGGCATGTCCCCACGGTAACGGTCGGCCGGCACCCGGGGAAGGGTCGCCGACCGTCCGTCGGGGTCAGTACCCCACCCAGGCGCCCGTCTGCTGTTCGATGACCCGGGGGTGCAGCAGGGAGGAGGGCTCCGGGCCGCCGGGGATCGAATCGCGGTCACGGTCCGGCGGGAACACCCGGGAGGCGGCGAGCACCGGGTCGGTGAGGAACTGCATGTCCTCCGGGGCGTCCGCGGGTACCCGGAGGACCGGGGCCGGGCCCTCGAAGGTGCCGAGGAAGTACCCCCAGTCCCCGAAGCTCGGGACGTCCACGTGGTACGGCACCGTGGAGAATCCGGCCTGCGCGATGCTCTCGCCGATGCCCCAGTAGGACTCGACGGCGAAGTAGGGGGAACCGGCCTGGACGACCAGCCTGGCGTCCCGGGCCATGACCCGCCCGATCAGTCCGTAGAACTCGATCGTGTAGAGCTTGGCGGTGGCCTCCGAGTCGGGGTCCGGCAGGTCCGCGACGACGACGTCGTAGGCGTGGTCGACGTCCTCCTTGAGCCAGGTGAAGGCGTCGGCGGCCAGGTAGTCGACCCGGGGGTCCCGGAAGGAGTCCTCGTTGAGTTCGAGGACCCGGGGATCGCGCATGGCGAGGTCGACGACCGCACTGTCCAGGTCGACGACGGTGACCTCCTCGACGTCGGGGTATTCGAGGATCTCGCGGATCGCCATCCCGTCGCCCCCGCCGAGCACGAGGACTCGCTCCCGCGGGCCGTCCATGGCCGGGTGGACCAGACTCTCGTGGTACCGGTACTCGTCGAGCGACCCGAACTGCAGGTCGCCGTTGAGGTACAGCCGGGTGTCGTCCTGGCGGGCGTCGCGGGTGAGCACGATCTCCTGGTAGTCGGAGCGTTCGGCGACGACGATCGGGTCCCGGTAGAGCTTCTGCCGACCGGTCACCTCGATCCGGTCGGTGTACGCCCAGGCGATGCCGAGGACCACGAGCACGCCGACGAGTCCGGCCGCGAGCAGGGTGCGGGCCTTGGCCGAGACGGTCCGGCGGAAGATCCACAGGACGACGAGGACGCCGACGAGGGCGTTGATCGCGCCGACGGCCAGGGTGCCTCGGGGGAGCCCGAGGACGGGCAGGAGCAGGAACGGGAAGGCGAGACCGCCGACCAGACCGCCCACGTAGTCGGCGGCGAAGATGTCCGCGGCCGCACTGCTGGCCTTCTGGGCGCGGATCCGCTGGACGAGTTCCATGAGGAGCGGGATCTCCGCGCCGATGAGGGCACCGATGACGAAGGCGACGAACACTGTCGCGACGGTGTAGACGTTCATGTACGCGAAGGCGAGGTACAGCGTGAGGACGGAGAGCCCGCCGAGCAGGCCGAGGACCGCCTCGATGACGGCGAAGGAGACGGCTGCGTGTCGGACCAGGCGTTTGGTCGACACGGAGCCCACACCCATGGCGAAGACCATGACGGACAGGACGATCGAGGCCTGCACGATCGTATTGCCCAGCAGGTAGGACCCGAGTGCCACGAGGGCGAGCTCGTAGACCATGCCGCAGGCCGCGCACAGGAACACCGCGAAGAACACGAGGAACCGGGCGGGACCGGGCTGCAGGGGGAGGACCTCGGGGGCGAGGGTGGGTGTCGCCACCGGGACCTCGGAGGAGTCCGGGGAGTCCGGTGCGCCCGAGGGGGGAAGGTGAGGGTCGGTCACCGGATCAGAAGAGGGCGGATGCCATGACGACGGCGATGCCGAGGTGTGCGGAGACGTTGACGAAGATGGCGGGATGGAGGGTGTCGAGGTGGACCATCTCCGCGATCGGGGCCGGCGTCATCCAGTCGATCACGAGGAAGCTCAGCGCCATGATGAGGATCCCGATGACGCCGTAGACCACGGTCGAGATGATGCCCCACATGAAATCGTCGGCGCTCGCCCGGATCGCGGTGGCAGCGATGATCGCGACACCGAACAGGTTGGAGGAGACGAGAGCGACGGCGTTCTTGGACTTCTCACCCCACAGGAGCTCGTGGAGCTTGCCGGGGGTGAGGAGGTCGACGACGCCGTAGCCGACGAGCATGAGGATGAGGCCGGCGGCCGCGTAGGCCAGGACGATGCCGCATTCGACCAGGAGTGCGAGGAACATGATGGACCTTCCGGTTCAGGAGTTCTGTACTCGGTGATGAGCGTGGTGCTCAGGAGTGTTGGGAGGTGGAACGGGCCTGCGTCACTTGCCGAAGCCGGAGCCGCCGCCGCGGAACGACGACCCGCCCGAGGAACTCCCGCCGGACGAGTAGCCGGACGAGCCGCCGGTGCCGAAGAAGAAGAAACCGCCGCCGCTGCCGCCGGAGCGGGTCCGGTCGTCGTCGCAGCCGACGTACTGGTAGTCGTCCCCGACCTTGTCGTACTCGCCGTCCCCGGGATCGGAGACGTACTCGCCGCTCTCCAGGTCGTAGTCGCCGCAGTCGGCGGCGTTGGCACGGCCGGGACTGCACGAGGCGAAGAGGACGATGACGAGGACGAGGACGACGCCGAGGACGACGATCGTCGTGAGGCCCTTCTTCCGGGCGCCGCCGGAATCGTCGTGGGACCCGGGGTTTCCGTAGCCGCTCATGGGTGAACCTCCTGGGCGGTCAGGTGGTGGTCGTGCGGATGCGTGGTGGGGCCGTGCGAAGTGCTCAGGGAGCCCGTGCTCTCGACGATCTGACCGTACTGCGGGTAGCAGTGCCAGGTACGCCAGGTCAGCCGGTCGGAGCCCGCGTGGTCGAGGAGCAGTGCGGTGACCGCGCCCTCGTGGCCGGGGAACCGGGCGATCGCGTGGTGGTCGCAGGCCGTCACCTCGGCGGTGAGGGCGGCGACGGCGGCGTCGAAGTCCGCGGGTTCCGGGGTGCGGACACGGGCGTGGAAGTCATGGGTGCGGAAGGGACCCCAGGAGCCGGTGGCGTGGTGGGTGCCGAAGGGGTCGAGGACCGTGCCGACGTTCCCCGTGGGTGCAGCGTGACGGGGCAGGCAGGCGAGGGTCTCGGAGAAGAGGTCGGTCCCGTCGCGGTGGAGCACCACCTGGTGCGAACTGCCGATGACGACGAGGTCGAGGTGCAGTCCCGTGAGTGCCCCGGCGGTGGACCCGAGGTCGACGGAGGTGCGCAGGACCTCCGGCAGCCGGCCGCGGCCGAGTGCGAGGCCCAGGTCCTCCGCGCGGGTGTCGGCGAAGGGGACGGGCGCCTCGGCGACGGTGGACGGTCCTGCCGGGTGGTGCCCCGGTAGGCGGTCGGTGTCGTCGGCGAGGGGGACGGTGGCGGTGTACACGTCAGCTCCCGGGGTAGATGGTGAACGAACCGAGCGGGACGGTGTGCCCGGTGCTCACCTCCCACTTGCCGTGGTCGTAGCGTTCGATGGACAGCAGCTTGCCGGCGCCGGCCTCGTAGTCGGCGTAGTCGACGCCACCGGAGGACGGCATGGACGTGGTGCCCTCGGTGCGGTAGCGGGCGGTGCCCTTCTCGACGAGGGTGTAGGTGACGTCGTCGACGGTGATCTGCTTGTCACCGGGGACGATCTCCAGCTCGGGGCGGTCCTCCCACACGGAGAGTTCGAGTTCGCCGTCGTCCTCCTCGACGCCCAGCCACTTGCGGACGGGGTCGGTGTCGGCCTGGTAGAAGTGCTCGGACCAGGTGTAGCCGCCCTCCTGGTAGTGGGCGGACCCGCGGACCCAGTACTTCTCCCCCAGGTACTCCAACATGTCGCCGGCCTTGATGTCCCGGGGGTCACCGGCGGCGTCCTGGGAGGCGGCGAAGGGATCGTGCGCGCGGCGCTGGGAGGCCGGCTCCGGCCGGTCCTTCTTCTTCGAGGCCTGCACGAAGCGGACGATCGCCACGACGAGTGCGATGACGAGGATCAGGATCACGAGTCCGAGCAGGAACTTCACGGTGTCCGCCTTCCGGGACGATTGCTGGTCACGAGTGCTGACACCGTGGGGCGCCGTGCACCACTCGTCCACAGTACCGCCGGTGGGGAAGAATGCACACGCAGCGGGTGTTGCAGGATCGACGCGAGAGCCGAAGTCGGAGGACAACCCCACCTGCGGTGGGTGGGGCGCGGACCTGCGTCGCTTCGCTCGGTGTGTCTCGGCTGGACGTGTCACGGATGGAGAGGGAGGGACGGATGCCCGTCATCATGGATCCCCTGCGGGGGAGGACCCGGCCGCAGGCGGACCGGAGCGACACGGAGATCGTCGCCGCGCTCGGGGACCCCGCCGACTGGACGGTGCTCACCGGGGCGGGACTGAGCACGGACTCCGGCATCCCCGACTACCGGGGGCCGGATTCGCCGCCCCGCCGGCCGATGACGGTGCAGATGTTCCTGTCCGGGCCGGAGTCCCGGCGGCGCTACTGGGCGCGCGGATGGATCGGCTGGGAGCGGATGGGATCCGTCCGGCCGAACGCCGGGCACCTGTCGCTCGCCCTCCTGGGCGTGCACGGGATCGTCACGCAGAACGTCGACGGCCTGCACGAACAGGCGGCCGAGGCGGTCGCCGCGGACGGTGCGGAGGTGGCGGACGCAGCGGCGCGGACGGAGATCGTCGACCTGCACGGGCGCCTGGACCGCGTCCTGTGCCTGTCGTGCGGAAAGGTGTACTCCCGTGAACGCGTCCAACAGGAACTCACGCGGTTGAACCCGGACTTCCTCGCTGACCTGGAGGTCGACCCCGGGGACATCGAGACCGCCCCGGACGGGGACGCGGTCCTCGAGGCGACCGCCGGTTTCCGCGTGTGGGACTGCCCGGCCTGTGGCGGGATCCTCAAACCGGACGTCGTCTACTTCGGGGAGTCGGTCCCGAAGGAGCGGAACATCGCGGCGGCCCGACTGGTCGACGAGGCGCACGGTGTCCTGGTCCTCGGCACCTCGCTCGCGGTGATGAGCGGGCTCCGGCTGGTGCGGAAGGCGGCCAAGGACGGCAAACCGGTGGTCGTCGTCACCGACGGGCCCACCCGCGGTGACGACCTGGCGACCATGCGTTCCGTGAGCCGCGTGGCGGACGTCCTGGCCCTCTGGGAGGAGTCCCGCCGCGCCTGAGTTCAGCCCCGATCGACGGAGCCCTCAGCGGGCGTCAGTGGAGGGATGCCGGGGTTCGGGCGGCGTTCGGATCAGCCCCGATCGACACTGACGAGGGCGTGGTCGCGGCGGCCGAAGAACCACAGGAGCATCTCGGTGGGCTCTCCGTGGAGTGTCGTCACCTCGCCGGTCCGACCGATGCGGTGGGTACCGTGGTCGCCGGCTTCGAGGACGTAGGTCTTCCGGTCCTTGAGGGCGACCGGGATCGCCATGCCCTTGACGGCGCGCAGGGCTGCGGCCAGTTGCGCCTCCGGGAGACGACGGGGCGCCCATTCCTCCTGGGCGCGGCGGACGTCCTCGTGGTGGACGAGGAACTCGACGGCGTTCGCGAGCTCGCGCAGCGGCTTGGCCTTCAGCGGTGACCAGCGTGGTTCACCCTCGCCCACGCGTCCGACGAGACGGTCCCAGGGCATCGCGTGGAGGGTCTCCTCCGACTCCCGGGTGCGCTTGCCCAGCCACGGCACCTTCTTCGCGACGGCCGGGGCCATGTGACCGGGCAGCGCGAGCGGGTCCCGGTCGCGGATGACGAGGTGGACGGCGAGGTCACGGGCGTCCCACCCCTCACAGAGCGTGGGGGCGTCCGGCCCGACGGCACGGAACAGAGCGGTGAGTGCCAGGCGTTCGGTACGCGCGAAGTCGGTCATGCGCCCAGGATACGGCCGCCGGATCCACCCGGAGACCCCCACGTGAAATCACGGTCGTTTGTCGTGGTCACGGCCTTCGAACACCGTGACGACGACAAACGACCGTGATCTCGTCGGTCCGGCTCAACTGACGGCGCGGCGGCCTTCGAAGGCGCGCCCGAGGGTGACCTCGTCGGCGTACTCGAGGTCGCCGCCGACGGGCAGTCCGGAGGCCAGACGACTCACCGTCACCCCGAGCGAACCGAGGAGCCGGACCAGGTAGGTCGCGGTCGCCTCGCCCTCGAGGTTCGGGTCGGTGGCGATCACGCACTCCTGCACCTCGCCGTCCTGCAGTCGCGGCATGAGGTCCTTGATCCGCAGGTCGTCGGGGCCCACCCCGGCCATCGGGTCGATGGACCCGCCGAGTACGTGGTACAGGCCGCGGTACTCGCGGGTCCGCTCGATCGCGATGACGTCCTTGGGTTCCTCGACGACGCAGATGATGCTGCGGTCGCGCCGTGGGTCCTGGCAGATGACGCACTGCGTGTCCTCCGCGACGTTGCCGCACACCTCGCAGAACTTCACCTTCTGCTTGACCGCCGTGAGCGCGTGCGCCAGCGCGGCGACGTCCTCGTCCGGGCTCTGCAGGACGTGGAACGCCAGACGCTGCGCCGACTTGGGACCGATGCCCGGCAGCTTGTTGAACTCCTCGACGAGGTCCTGCAGGGCCCCTTCGTACATCATGCTCATGCGTCACGCTCCTCGATCACGACACCGCCCAGGACCCGTTCGACGACGGGTACGCCGAACTCGGGGGCCGCGCTGATGTCGACATCGGCCTCGGGGTCGATGTCGTAGTCCGCCGCCACCGGGTCCGGTTCCTCAGGCGGCGCCTGCGGCTCGGGGACCGGTGGAGGTGGTGCCTGCCCGTTGTGGCGCGCGGCCAGGCGGGCGAACTTGTTGTCCGGGTCGAGACCCGCAGGGGCCCCGGCAGAGGTGCTCCCGGGCCGTCCGCCGGTCCGGCCTCCCGGGCGACCGGTGTCGTTGCCCGGGGCTGCGGTGAGCGGGTCGACACCGTCGACCGTGAAGGAGTCCTCGTCCGCGTAGGCCCCGAGGAAGTCGAGGTCGTCGCCGGTCCCGGCCTCCGTGCCGGATCCCGCCGCCGAGGCGCCCTCCACGTCCACACCACCCGCGGAGGGAGCACCACTGGGCGCGGGCGCACCCTCGTGGTCGTCCTCGTCGTCGGTGTACGGGACGTCCGCATAGGGGTCGTCGATGTCGACCGGGGGTGGGACGACGACGGCACCGAGGTCGACGGCGCCCTCCCCGGCACTCGTCTCCTCGTAGGGACGGGCTTCGTCGAAGCCGCGGGTCTCCGGTTCGGGAGCGGGCTCCGGCGTGGTCGACGTCGAGGGGACCGCGGTGGTCTCCGGAGGCGCGCTCGGGCTCATCGCGGGTGCGGTCTCGGCCGGCGCGGGTGCGGACACACCGGTGGTGTCGGAGGGCTCAGCGCCTGGAGACACCTCCTGGTCGTCCTCGTCCCCGTCGGGACCTGACGCGGGGCGGTCGGCCCCGCTCCACGGTCCGTCCTGCGGGGGAGCCTGCCAGTGACGGGAATGGTCGACGGGGGCACGGTCGGCCTCTCGGGGACCGACGACGCGGTCGATCTCCTCCTGCGAGGGACGATGGGATGCGTTCTGCGTACCACCCGGCCGCCCGCTGGGAGAGACGCCCGGGTACCCGCCGTTCCCACCGGGAGCCTCGGGTCCGGAGCTGCCTGGGCCCTCGCCCCAGGGGACGAACTGCGGTCCGCTGCCGGCGTAGACGACGGTGAGGCGGATGCCGAGGGTCTCGTCGATCGCGGCCGCCAGCTTGTCCTTGCCGCCGGACTTGCCGAACTGCTCGGCGGCCCCGCGGTTGTCGAACGCGAGTCCGAGCTCGCCACCCCGGAACCCGAGCGGGACCGAGTTCGCGGCGACGACGGCACGCACGATCTGACTGCGCCGACCGACGGCCGTGAGGATGTCCGGCCAGGCGCGGCGGATCGCGTCGATCTCCGAGCCCTCGGGACGCGCGGGCGCATCGGGGCCACCGACGGGACGGCCGGGGTCGGCCGGTGCCGGAGTCGGTCCCCCGGACTCCTGCACGGACGGTGCGGGTCCGCTCGGAGCGGGTCCGGACGGTGCGGGCGATTCCGGCGGCGTGACCTGTGGCGGCGCCGAAGTGGTCGGGGTCGGGTCCTCCGGACCGGGGCCACCGGCGGGCCGCCTCTCGGAGACGGCCGGACCCTGGTCCTGCCGACCGGCCTGGTCCTGCCGATCCACTGTTTCCGGGGCCGCAGGCGTCTGGGGCGCTTCTGGTGCCGGGCCGACCTGCCGGGCATCGCTGTCGTCCTGCCGGGCGTCGTCGCCGTCCTGTCGGCCGTCGTCGTCGGCGAGGAAGGACTCCGCTGCTGCCGTCGCGGCGGCCAGCGCGTCGAGATCGTCGTCGTAGGCGCGGGCCCGGGCCTCGGACGGGGTCGGTGCCGCACCGGCAGCCTGTCCGTCGGAAGCACCGGCCCCGGTGGAGGTGCTCGCCCCGGCGGCACCGGGGACGGGACCGTGCGAGGGGGAGGGCGCCTCGGCGGCGGGGGTGGTCGGCGGGGCGGCGGGCACGGCACCGGCCGGCAGGGTGCCGGTGGGGCCCATGCCGAGGCGACGTTCCAGGCGTTCGACGCGGGTGAGGACGGAGGAACGGGTGCCCTCGGCCGCCGGGAGCAGGATCCGGGCGCAGATGAGTTCGAGCTGGAGGCGCGGGGACGTGGCCCCGGTCATCTGGGTGAGCCCGGCGTTGAGGAGGTCCGCGGCCCGGGACAGTTCCGCCGCCCCGTAGGTGAGCGCCTGCTGCTTGAGGCGTTCTAGGCGGTCGGCGGGGACCTCCGGGAGGAAGCCGTGGGCGGCGTCCGGCGCGGTACCGACGACCACGAGGTCGCGGAAACGTTCGAGCAGGTCCTCGACGAACCGGCGCGGGTCCTGCCCGGACTCGACGACCCGGTCGACGACGCGGAAGACCCCGGCACCGTCACCGGCGGCGAAGGCGTCGACGATGTCACCGAGCAGGGACTCCGGGGTGTAGCCCAGGAGGGCGGTGGCGGTGAGGTAGTCGAGACCCTCGGCGGTGGCGCCGGCCATGAGCTGGTCGAGCACCGACAGGGAGTCGCGCACGGAGCCGCCACCGGCACGGACGACGAGCGGCAGCACACCCTTGCCGACGGGCACCGACTCACGGGCGCAGAGGTCCTCCATGTAACCGGTGAGGACCTCCGGCGGGACGAGCCGGAACGGGTAGTGGTGGGTGCGCGACCGGATGGTCCCGATCACCTTCTCCGGTTCCGTCGTCGCGAAGACGAACTTCACGTGCGGCGGGGGTTCCTCCACGAGTTTGAGCAGGGCGTTGAAGCCCTGGGGGGTGACCATGTGGGCCTCGTCGAGGATGAAGACCTTGAACCGGTCCCGCGCCGGGGCGTACACGGCGCGTTCGCGCAGGTCACGGGCGTCGTCGACACCGTTGTGGCTGGCCGCGTCGATCTCCACGACGTCGAGCGACCCGGGGCCGCCGTTGGCCAGATCCCGGCAGCTGGGGCACTGCCCGCAGGGCGTGGGTGTGGGGCCCTCGGCGCAGTTGAGGCAGCGGGCGAGGATCCGGGCGGAGGTCGTCTTCCCGCACCCGCGTGGACCGGAGAACAGATAGGCATGGTTGATGCGCCCGTTGGCGATGGCTGCCTTGAGCGGGCCGGTCACGTGGTCCTGCCCGATGACCTCGTCGAAGGTCTCCGGGCGGTAGCGGCGGTACAGAGCTGTCGACACGGCCCCTACCCTACGTGGCGCCACGGACACCCTTCCCTCGGCGGGCACCGCACGGACACGTCCGGGGGAGGCGCACCTCACGCGCGTGCACCACAATGGGAGGTATGACCTCCGCGAGTGGCACCCCCGACGACCCCCGTGACGGGACCCCTGCGCCCGGCGACCCCGCGTCCACCGATCCCGCCCGGACACTGCGCATCGGCCACGCCGAACGCGACGAGGTGATCGAGACCCTGCGGGAGGCGGCCGCCGAGGGGCGCCTCGACACCGAGGAGCTCACGGAACGGATCGAGGGCGCGGTGTCCGCGAAGTTCTACGTCGACCTCGACCCGCTCGTCGCGGACCTGCCCGTGCCGCCGCCCTCCGACGCGGTCCGCCGCCGGGCCGAGCTGCGCCGGACCCACGACTCGGCGACCTCCGATCCCACCGGCCTCGTCGCCGGCGGTCTTCCGCGGCCGCCGGCGCACCTCGCCCGGCCCGAACCCCGGGCCGACGAACCCGGCTGGTCGGTCGACGACCCCCTGGTCCTCCGCGCCACCTGGGAGAACGAGCGGCGCCGGGGTCGCTGGTCCGTGCCGCCCTTCATCCGGCTGGAACCGGTGGCGGCGAGCACGGAGATCAACTTCCTCGAGGTGTCGACCGATCTGCAGGTCATCGAGGTCGAGATCCTCGCGGGCATGGGCTCCTCGACCGTCGTCGTCCCCGAGGACTGGGGCGTGAACGTCGACCGGTTGTCGTCGAGCTGGGGGACGGTGAAATCCCGGGTCTCCGCTCTGCCCGCCGAGGGGCGCCCGCTCGTCCGGGTGAGCGGCTCCGTCGGGATGGCGACCTTCACCGCCCGCCATGCCGGGTACTTCGAACGCAAGCGACTGGAGAAGTGAGGCACTGATGGCGGACACGAACGAGGAGAAGACCGATCCCCAGTCCGCGGACACGAACGAGGAGAAGACCGATCCCCAGTCCTGGGGAGAGGTCTGGGCGCAACTGAAACCCTGGGACGACAAGCCGACACGTTTCGACATCACCCTGCTCGTCCTCATGGTCGCGATCCCGGCCTTCTACCTCGTGATGTTGCCGCTGCGGCCCTTCCTCATCGCGAACATCCCGCTCGTCCTCACCTTCGTCACCGGCGGCCGGACCGTGATCGGCGGGGCCGGCGCCTTCGCCGCGGTCGGGGAGTTCCCCCTGTGGGCCGTGATCGTGCTCGGTACCCTCGGCTTCCTCAAGTTCTCGTGGATCTTCTGGCTCGTCGGCTATCGCTGGGGCGAGGGGGTGTTCCGCACCTTCGCCGCCCAACCGCCCATGAGTACCTGGGTCAGGCGCCTGCGGAACGTGCCCACCTGGATCATGTGGGTGTTCGTCCTCATCGGCCGCCTGCCCTTCAACCCCATCCCCTCGAACATCGTCGGCATGATCATGGGCTGGAAGCGCAACAGCTTCTGGCTCTATCTCCTCGCCGACGTCCTCGGAGCCCTCGGGGTGGCCGCAGGGATGGCGTGGATCGGTTATGCGATCGGCCAGCCGGCCGTCGACCTCATCTCGCAGATCGACTCCTACGCGATCTGGGTGACGCTCGCGATCATCTTCGGAATGGCGTTCTGGGGTGCCCGCCGCGCGCAGAAGGCACAGCAGGCCACGGAGGAACGGAAGGCGACGGGCGCGGAACGTCCCACCCCGGAGAACGAGGAGTAGCACCCGGCCGTGGAACAGGGTTGAATGCGGGCCATGACGACGGACACCGGCACACCCGGAACCTCCTGGGTCCGGCCCACGTGGATGGGCACGTGGGTCTACATCTTCACGTTCCTCATCGCGCTCGCCGCCGCCGGTGACCTCGCGGACATCGTCATCCACCAGCGGGTCCCCATGCAGATCGGGTTCACGCCCGACGCCAACGCCTCCCTCCAGGCCTCCGGGGTCGCACTGCCCACCCGCGGATGGACGACGGTCCTCGTCCCACTGGCGGACCTCTCCGGGTGGACCACCACCGTCTTCGTCGTCGCCGACCTCTCCCGCACCGTCGTCATCATCACCGTCGCCTCGCTGTGGGCCCGCTGCCTGCAGCACATGCGCGCCGGACGCGCCTACGCGCCCGTGGCCCTCCGGACACTCCGCACGACCGTGTGGACGACGACGATCGGCTACGCCTTCTTCTGTGTCACCGAGATGCTCGGCGAGAACCTGGCCGTCGTCGAACTCGGCCTGCGCGAATTCACCCTCCACGGCGAGGCGGTCCCCACGCTCATGAAGCTCCTCATCGTCTCCGCCGGTGGCCTCACCCTCCACCACGCGCTCACCCTCGGCTCCCGCGCCCTCGACCGCCGCGCCGCCGAGGCGCCCTGAATCGGACGCAGCGCGAACCCCTGCACCCCACCCGGGGCCTGGCGCCGCCCGCGCCCCGGCACCCCACCGCTGAACCCGAGGTCCCGGTCCTGCTGTCCATCGGACACCGTCCGGTGGGCGGGTCCTCAGTGATGTCTCAGAATGTCGACCCGGCCACCCCGGCGGATCGGGCCACCCCTAGAATGGCGACCGCCCGTCGTGCCCGGCTCCGCTCCGGCGGTCCCGGCGCACCCGTAGACCCGTGAGAAAGGCACCGCAGTGAGCCTTGTCGTCCAGAAGTTCGGTGGATCCTCCGTCGCAGACGCCGCCTCGATCAAGCGTGTGGCCAAGCGGATCGTGGAGTACCGGAAGGCGGGTCACGAGGTGGTCGTCGTGGTGTCCGCGATGGGTGACTCGACGGACGACCTCATCGACCTGGCGCAGGCGGTCAGCCCCGTGCCCCCGGCCCGTGAGCTCGACATGCTGCTCACCGCCGGGGAACGGATCAGCATGGCCGTCCTCGCGATGGCGATCGCCAACCTGGGCTTCGAGGCCCAGTCCTTCACGGGCTCGCAGGCCGGTGTCATCACCGACGAACAGTACGGCCGCGCCCGCATCATCGACGTGACCCCCGGACGGATCCGCTCGGCCCTCGACGACGGCAACATCGCGATCGTCGCCGGGTTCCAGGGGGTCAGCCAGGACACCAAGAACATCACGACACTCGGTCGGGGTGGGTCGGACACGACGGCCGTGGCGCTCGCCGCCTCGCTCGACGCGGACGTGTGCGAGATCTACACGGACGTCGACGGCGTGTTCACCGCCGATCCCCGGATCGTGCCGGCCGCCCGAAAGATCGACCGCATCAGTTTCGAGGAGATGCTGGAGATGGCGGCCTCCGGCGCGAAGGTGCTCATGCTCCGCTGCGTCGAGTACGCCCGCCGCTACAACGTGCCGGTGCACGTGCGCTCCTCGTTCTCCCCGCACCAGGGCACCTGGGTGTCCGACGCCCCGATCCCCGCAGAGTTCCGCACCGGCGCCCCCGACGCCCCGGCAGAAGAAACGGACGAATCCATGGAACAGGCAATCATCTCCGGTGTCGCCCACGACCGTTCGGAGGCCAAGCTCACGATCGTCGGCGTGCCCGACACCCCCGGCAAGGCCGCGGAGATCTTCCGCATCGTCGCCGCGCAGGAGATCGACATCGACATGATCGTGCAGAACATCTCCACCCGTGACCCGGGGCGGACCGACATCTCCTTCACGCTGCCGGCGGACTCCGGCGCGACCGCGATGAAGGCGCTGGAGGCAGGCAAGGAGAGCATCGGTTTCGACTCGATGCAGTACGACGACCAGATCGGCAAGCTCTCGGTCGTCGGTGCCGGCATGCGCAGCCACCCGGGTGTCACGGCCACCCTGTTCGAGGCGCTCTCGACCAACGGCATCAACATCGACATGATCTCGACCTCGGAGATCCGGATCTCGGTCGTCACCCGCGCCGACATGCTCGACACCGCGGTGAAGGCCGCCCACTCCGCCTACGGCCTCGATGTCGAGGACGTCGAGGCGATCGTGTACGGAGGGACCGGACGATGAGCACCGCACTCCACATCGGCATCGTCGGGGCCACCGGCCAGGTCGGCGCCGTCATGCGCCGCCTGCTGGAGGAGGATCCCGGGTTCGACATCGCCTCGATCCGGTTCTTCGCCTCCGCCCGCTCGGCCGGCACCACCCTGCCCTTCCGCGGGGAGGAGATCACCGTCGAGGACGCCGCGACCGCCGACCCCACCGGGCTCGACGTCGCCCTGTTCTCCGCCGGTGGGTCCACCTCGAAGGCACAGGCCCCGCGCTTCGCGGCCGCCGGGGTCCGCGTCGTCGACAACTCCTCGTCCTTCCGCCTGGACCCGGAGGTCCCCCTCGTCGTCTCCGAGGTGAACCCCGACGCCCTGGACTCCGTGCCCAAGGGGATTGTGGCGAACCCCAACTGCACGACGATGGCCGCCATGCCGGTCCTCAAGGCCCTCCACGACGAGGCGGGCCTTACACGTCTGCAGGTCTCGACCTACCAGGCGGTCTCCGGGTCCGGGCTGGCCGGCGTCGAGGAACTCGCCTCGCAGGCCGAGGCGGTTCTCGGAAGCGGCGACGCCCGGGGGCTGACCCACGACGGGAAGGCCGTGGCGTTCCCCGCTCCGCAGGCCTACACCGAACCGATCGCCTTCAACGTCCTCGCGATGGCGGGCTCGATCGTGGACGACGGCGAGAACGAGACGGACGAGGAGAAGAAGCTGCGCAACGAGTCGCGCAAGATCCTCGGGCTGCCGGACCTGCGGGTCGCCGGTACCTGCGTCCGCGTGCCGGTCTTCACCGGCCACTCCCTGTCCGTCCACGCCGAGTTCGCCGGCGACATCACCCCGGACCGCGCGCGCGAGGTGCTCGCCTCGGCTCCCGGCGTCGCCCTCGACGAGGTGCCCACCCCGCTCAAGGCCGCCGGTCAGGACCCGAGCTTCGTCGGCCGGATCCGGGCCGACCAGTCCGCCCCGGAGGGCAAGGGCCTGGTGCTGTTCATCTCGAACGACAACCTGCGCAAGGGTGCGGCTCTCAACACGGTGCAGATCGCGAGGTTGATCGCCGAGAGGAAAGCGGGTGCGTGACCGCGCTCCCATAAACGCATAGGCATTAGTACGTACACGATTCCGCGGCGTACTTTTCTTCAGGTCGGCCCGACCCCATGGCCACACGGACTCCGTGTGAACAGATGGGGAGTGCCGACCTGAAGAGCATTCACACCCCGAAACGGAATCGCAGGTCCCCTGATGCCCGGCACGCGTGCTGCACGTCCCACCCGTCTTCTCCCCGCCCTCGCCCTCGGCACCGCGGGAGCACTTGTCCTCGCGGGCTGCGGAGGCGGTACGGAGTCAGGAACGGGGGAGGGCGCCTCGGGAGCGGAGGACGGCTCGCTCACCGTCGTCACCTCGACGGACGTGTACGCGGACCTCGTGGAGAACGTGGTCGGTGACGTCGAAGGGGTCGAGGTCACCCCGATCATCAGCGGCAACACCCAGGACCCGCACTCCTACGAGGCGACCGCCCAGGACCAGCTCACGCTGTCCCGGGCCGACGTCGTCGTGATGAACGGCGGCGGCTACGACGCGTACATGGCGACGATGCTCGAAGCCGTCGACACCGATCCCGAGGTGCTCTCCGCCGTCGCCCTCTCCGGTCTCCCGGGTTCCGCGGAGGTCTCCGACGCCGCCCACGTGCACGATCACGCCGACCACGACCACGGGGACGAGGAGGCCCACGCAGACGAGGACTCCCACGGCGAGGAGGACTCCCACACAGAGGAAGACGACCAGGCGGGCCACGACCACGGCACGTTCAACGAGCACGTCTGGTATTCGATCCCGACGGCGGAGGTCGTCGTCGACGAGGTGGCGTACCACCTGGGCGAACTGCTGCCCGGGTCCGCCTCGGCGCTCTCGGAGAACGCCGAGGCGTACGGTGCCGAGCTGGAGTCGCTGCACACGGAACTCGACGCGCTGGCCGAGGTCCACGCCGGTGAACAGGTCGCCGCGACCGAGCCGGTCCCCGGGTGGATGTTCGAGGACATCGGTCTCGAGGTGGCCACCTCGACGGACTTCCTCTCGGCCGTCGAGCACGGGGACGACGTCTCCCCGATCGTCCTGCAGGAGGAGATCGACCGGATCTCGGCCGGCGACGTGGTCCTGCTCGCCTACAACACGCAGACCGCCGGACCCCAGGCCGACGAACTCCGGGCCGCCGCCGAGTCCGCGGACGTCCCCGTGGTCGACCTCGCCGAGACCCTGCCGGACGACACCGACTACCTCACGTGGATGGCCGACAACATCGCCGCGATCGAGGACGCTCTCGGCTCGCACGACCACTGAGTCCGGCCCACGCTCCTAGACTGAAGGTCTGATGACGACGCCTCCCATCCCTGCTCCCGTTCTCGAACTCCGCTCCGCCTCCCTGCGCTTCGGCGACCGTCTGTTGTGGCACGGCCTCGACATCGACGTGCGCCCCGGTGAGTTCATCGCGGTCCTCGGGCCCAACGGCACCGGCAAGACGAGCCTGCTCAAGGTCCTCCTGGGCCAGTACCAGCTGTCCGCCGGCTCCGTGCGCGTCGACGGCCACGCGGTGCACCGGGGCGATCCCGCGATCGGGTACGTCCCGCAGCAGCGGGGCGTACCGGCACACACCCCCATGCGCGCCCGCGACCTCGTGGGCACGGGGATCGACGGCCACCGGTGGGGTCCGGGTTGGTTCGACCCGGTGCAGAAGAGGAAGAAGGCCAAGGTCGACGAGCTGCTGGCCGCCGTCGGTGCGACCGAGTACGCGAACGCGCCGGTGGGCACCCTGTCCGGCGGCGAACTGCAGCGCCTGCGCCTGGCCCAGGCACTCGGCAGCGACCCCCACCTGCTCCTGTGCGATGAGCCCCTGTTGAGCCTCGACATCGACAAACAGCGGGTGGTCGCCGCACTCCTCGACGAGAAGCGCCGGGAACGCGACACCGCGATCCTCTTCGTCACCCACGAGATCAACCCCGTCCTGCCCTATGTCGACCGGGTGCTCTACATCGCCGGGGGCCACTTCCTCGTCGGCAACCCGGAGGAGGTCCTCACGACCCAGGCCCTCACCGATCTCTACGGGTCCCCGGTCGAGGTCGTCGAGGTCGGCGGCCGCCTGGTCGTCGTCGGCGGCGAGGAACTCCAGCCCGCGGGGGAGGTGCACCCCTGATGGACCTCGGGAGCTTCTTCACGTTCGAGAACTACGGCGCGCTCGTGTCGCTGCTGTCGAACTCGATCCTCGCCGCCGCACTCCTCGGGGTCGTCGGCGGTCTGGTGAGCGTCTTCGTCGTCACCCGGGACATCGCCTTCGCCGTCCACGGGATCTCCGAGCTCTCCTTCGCCGGGGCCGCCTTCGCGCTGCTCGTCGGTTGGGACGTCGTCAACGGATCGATCGCCGGGTCCCTGCTCGCCGCCCTCGTCATCGGCCTGGGCGGTTCCAAGGAGTCGGAGAAGAACGCCATCACCGGCGTCCTCATGCCCTTCGGTCTGGGCCTGGCGATCCTGTTCCTCGCCCTCTACGACGGGCGCTCGGCCAGCAAGTTCGGGCTGCTCTCCGGGCAGATCGTGGCGATCGACCCCGACCAGATCCGACTCCTCGTCATCTGCGGGATCCTGGTGATCGCCACGCTCCTGGTGCTCTGGCGTCCGCTCATGTTCGCGGGTCTCGACGCCGAGGTGGCCCGCGCCAAGGGTGTCCCCACCCACACCCTCATGATCGTCTTCATGTTGGCGCTCGGCCTGGCCGTCGCCCTGAGCGTCCAGGTGGTCGGCGTGCTCCTGGTCCTCGCGCTCCTCGTCACCCCGGCGGCAGCGGCCACCCAGGTGAGCGCCAATCCCGTGACCGTCCCGCTCCTGGCGGTGCTGTTCGCCGTCGTGAGCTCCGTCGGTGGCATCCTCATCGCCCTCGGGTCCCCCGTCGTGCCGATCAGCCCCTTCGTCACGACGATCAGTTTCCTCATCTACCTCGTGTGCCGCCTCATCGGCCGGCGCCGCCTGCGCCGCCACGAACAGTCCCGACGACGACGCGAGATCCCCGTCCACGTCCCCAGAAGTGGGACGATGTCGGCATGACCCGCTCTTCTCTCCTCCCCGCCCTCGGCGTGACCGCGCTCGCGGGCCTGGGCTGCCTCACCTGGGCCGCCGCGGTCGAACCCCACCTGTTCACTGTGCGGCGCCGGGAACACGCCGTGCTGCCTGCCGGGGCCACACCACTGCGGGTCCTCCACCTCTCGGACCTGCACCTCACCTCCTGGCAGCACCACAAGATGAACTGGGTGCACGCGCTGGCGGATCTCGAACCGGACCTCGTCGTCAACACCGGCGACAACCTGGGCGGCGACGTGCTCGGTCACGTCGTCGAGACCTACGGTCGGCTGCTCGATGTGCCCGGCGTCTTCGTGCTCGGGTCGAACGACCTGCACGCCCCGGTGTTCAAGAACCCGGCGCGATACCTGCGGGGTCCCTCCGAGGTGGAGGACGACCACGCGGGCACCGGTCCGGACCTCCCGACGGCGGAGATGGTCGAGGCCTTCGAACGCCGGGCCTGGCACTTCCTCGACAACCGCGACGCCCGGATCACCCTGGGCGGGACCACCCTCGACTTCAGCGGTCTGGGAGACCACCACATGGACGCCGCCCACGTGGCGGAGACCCACCCGTCCTTCCCGGACGATGCCACGGTGCGGATCGGTGTGACCCACTCGCCGTACACGGCCGTGCTCGACGCCTTCGCAGAGGCCGGGGCGGACCTCGTCTTCGCCGGGCACACCCACGGCGGTCAGCTGCGGATCCCCTTCTGGGGTGCCCCGGTGACCAACTGCGACCTGCCGCACGACCGGGCACGTGGGACCTTCGACCACCGCGGGACCGCGGTCGAGGTGTCCGCCGGTCTCGGCTTCTCTCCCTTCGCCCCGGTCCGGTTCGCCTGCCGCCCGGAGGTCACGCTCGTGACCCTCGTGCCCCGCGAGGAATGACGGGAGCGGTGACGGCGTAGGAACAGGGAACGTTACCGTTCCGATACCTGCACTCCGCAGTAAGAGGGGTTCGGCGCAGGCTGCTCCGTTACCATGGCGGGCATGGTGTCACCCTCTCCGTCACGTCCGTCCTCCGTCAGCGCGTTCTTCCAATTCATCGCCGTGAGCGTGGTGGCGGGGATCGTCGCGGCCGGTTTCGCCATTCCCGCCGTCGGTGCGGGGTCCGCGGCCGCCCAGACCGGCGTGGACATCTTCAACAGTCTGCCGGCGGAGCTCGAGGAGCGCCCGCTCGCCGAGAAGTCGACGATGCTCGCCGCCGACGACTCCGTCATCGCGGAGTTCTACTGGCAGAACCGGCGTGAGGTCCCGCTCGAGGACATCTCCGAGCACATGCGCAACGCGACGGTGGCCATCGAGGACGCCCGGTTCTACGAACACGGTGGTGTGGACATCCAGGGCATCGCGCGTGCCGCCGTG
This sequence comes from Brevibacterium litoralis, assembly GCF_040212315.1. Classification (NCBI taxonomy): domain Bacteria; kingdom Bacillati; phylum Actinomycetota; class Actinomycetes; order Micrococcales; family Brevibacteriaceae; genus Brevibacterium; species Brevibacterium litoralis. The sequence continues at coordinate 182,456 of NZ_JBDIUY010000010.1, forward strand.
CACAATGCGCTCGCGGACACCACCCAGGGTGGGTCGACGCTGACCCAGCAGTACGTGAAGAACGTGCTCGCGGAGAACGCTCACGCCGTCGGTGACGAGGAGGGCGTCGAGGCGGCCAAGGAGGCCGAGGGGACCGAGGGTTACGCCCGGAAGCTGCGCGAGCTCAAGCTCGCGGTGGCGGTGGAGAACAAGTACTCCAAGGACGAGATCCTCAACCGCTACATGAACATCAACAACTACTCGGGTTCGCCGAACGTGTACGGCGTCGAGGCGGCCGCCTACCGGTACTGGGGCAAGAGCGCCTCGGAGCTCGGGATCGCCGAGTCCGCCACGCTCGCCGGGATCGTGAAGAACCCGTCCCTGTACAACCCGCAGGACAACGAGCAAGGCGTCATCAACCGCCGGAACGTCGTCCTCGACCTCATGCTCGAGCAGGAGTACATCACCGCCGAGGAACACGAGGAGGCGACGTCCAAGGGCCTGGAACTCGACCTCCAGTCGACCCCGAACGGGTGCCTGGCCTCGGGGAACATGGCCTACTTCTGCGACTACGTACAGCGCACCATCGAGAACGACCCGATCTTCGGTGAGACCGAGGACGAACGTTTCAACTTCCTGCAGCGTGGTGGCCTCACGATCAAGACGACGCTCGATCCGACGATCCAGAACATCGCCGACAAGGAGATCAAGGACCGGATCCCGGTCGGTGACGCCGGTGGGGCCGGCCACGCCCTCACGACGATCGAACCGGGCACCGGCAAGGTCATCGCGATGGCGCAGAACCGGAACTACACGGTGAGCACGGTCGAAGAGGGGCGGAAGTACTACGAGACCCAGATCAACTACAACGTCGACAAGGCCCACAACGGTGCCAACGGGTTCCAGGTCGGCTCGACGTGGAAGGCCTTCGTCCTCACCCAGTGGCTGAAGGAAGGCCACAACATCAATGAGACGGTGAATGCGTCCTATAGAGAGTTTTCGGCGGGCAGTTGGCGGTACGACGGGTGCACTGACCACGGCGACGATTGGAAGCCGAGGAACGCCGGTGACTCGAGTACGAGCAGCTACATGACCGCCGAGAACGCGACGAAGCAATCGGTGAACACGGCCTATGCGGCCATGGCGAACAAGCTCAACATGTGCGGGATCCTGGAGACCGCCATGGACATCGGCGTCGTCGGGGGCACTGGAATGCCACTCGACACGCCGGACGCTGACGGCATCACGGCTGCGCTGTCGCCGGCCGCGACACTCGGTACGACCGACGTCGCCCCGATCCACATGGCAAGTGCGTACGCGACCTTCGCCTCCGGGGGGACCTACTGCAAGCCCACGCCCATCGAGTCGATCACGACGAACGACGGCACCGACGTCGAGGTCCCGAGCGCCGACTGCCACGAGGCGCTCGACCCGGACGTGGCGAACGCCGTGGCGTACACGCTCGGTGCGGGATTCAACGGGGGTACGACGAACGGCCTGTACCCCGGCCGCCCCGCGGGTGCGAAGACGGGGACCACGGACTTTGACGTGGGCCACTCCTGGCTCGTCGGCTTCACCAAGAGCCTGTCCACCGCCGTCTGGACCGGCAGCGCCGACGGGAACAAGGACTGGCAGACGGTCACCGAGGGAACGGTCCGGGGGCGGGTCTACGGGGCGACCTTCTCCGGCAAGACGTGGTCGGCCTACATGAGCCAGGCGGTCGAGCACACGACCGGCAACCTGTCCTTCGACCGGCCCGGGCCTGAGTTCTGGGGCGGAGGCGGTGACAAGCCGCCACCACCCCCGCGGCCGACCTCGGATTCCTCGTCGAGCAGCAGCTCCGACTCGTCCTCCTCGTCCAACACGTCCAACGGTGGCGGCGGCAACGGTGGCGGCGGCAACGGTGGCGGCGGAGGCGGTAACGGTGGCGGAGGCAACGACCTCGGCGGCGGGAACGCCGGCTTCGGCGGCGACTGAGTCCGACGCCGCCCCGACCCCGGCACCCCACCGGCGACTGAATCCGACCTCAGGCCCTAGACTCGGGAGCCGGGCATCCGACACGGGTGCCCGGCTTTCGCACACCTCGACACGGGAGAACGTTCATGCAGAAGTGGGAGTACGCCACCGTCCCCCTCATCATCCACGCCACCAAGCAGATCCTCGACCAGTGGGGCGAGGACGGCTGGGAGCTCGTCACGGTCGTGCCGGGCCCCGAGGGCACCAACCCCGTCGCCTACATGAAGCGTCCGAAGGGCTGAGCGCCATGACCGCGGTGGAGCAGAAGCTCGAATCACTCGGCCTGCCTGTCCCGGCCGTGGTGCCGCCCAAGGGTGCCTACTCGCCGGCCGTGCGGTCGGGGGAGTACGTGTACACCTCCGGCCAGCTTCCTGTCGTCGACGGGGAGCTCCTCGCCACCGGCAAACTCGGCGGCGAGGTCTCCCTCGAGCAGGGCTACGAGGCGGCGAAGATCGCCGCGCTCAACGCGCTGGCCGCCGTCAAGGACGTCGTGGGCGACCTCGACCGCATCGCGCAGGTCGTCAAGGTCGTCGGCTACGTCGCCTCGACGCCGGACTTCACGAAGCAGCCGCTCGTGATCAACGGCGCCTCCGAGTTCCTGGGCGAGGTCCTGGGCGAGAAGGGGCAGCACGCGCGCAGCGCCGTCGGCATGTCCGTGCTCCCGCTCGACACACCGGTGGAGGTCGAGATGATCGTGCGGATCACCGAGGACTGAGACCCCGGTGAGCACGACCGCGCGCGGAGACGACCGGCACCGGGAGATCCCGGTGACCCAGGAGCTGGCGGAGACCCTGCGGATCTTCCGGCGCTCGGGCACCGCCCCGGTGCCGGACGTCCCCGAGCCCCAGGCGGCCGTCGTCCTCGTGAGGGACTCCTCCCGCGGACTCCAGGTGTTCGTCACCCGGACCGTGGACGCGCTGGGGCACGCGGAGCGCGGACGCTACGGGTTCCCCACGGGGACGGTCGATCCCTCCGAGATCCGTCGGCTGCCGATCGCCGGCTGGGACGCGGCCCGGTGCGCCCGCCAACTGCGTATCGACAGCCCCGGACGGGGTCTGTCCTGGTTCTCCGCCGCAGCCCGCACCGTCCTGCGCAAGCTCGGCGTGTTCCTCGCCCAGGACGCCGAGGGCCGGGTGGTCGGCGAGGACACGGTGGCCGAACGCGCGCGCGACGGTCTCGACGAGGGCCGCCGCCTGGCCGAGGTGGTCGCCTCCCGGGACCACGCGCTGCGCCCCGATCTGTTGCGCCCCTGGCTGCGGTGGGTGAACACACCCCTCCAACTGCGTCGGTTCGACACCGTCTACTTCCTCGCCGCCGTACCCCAGGGACAGTCCGTCCGGCTGGAGTCGACGAACGAGGTGTGGGGCGGCTGGATGCGGCCGGAGGACGTGCTCGAACTCGGCGGTGACAACGACTCCGATCTCATCAGCCCACCCACCCGGATCCTCCTGGAGTCCTTCGCCGGGGTCCCGACCGTCGGCAGCACGATGACCCGGATCCGTGACATCCTGCCGGTGACCCCGGAGATCGTCCGCAAGGGCGGGGACTGGTGGGTGTCCTTCGACCGGCCCACCGACCCCTCCGAGCGCGGACAGGCCCGCGCCTTCGACGTGCTCGAGAGCACGCCGGAGGAGGAGAACACCGCGCTCGTGGACGACGAGGAGGTCGCCGCGCGCCCGGACGACGAACAAGGGAGCACCCCGTGAACCGACCCACCTATCAGCACATCCGCGAGGACAACCCCGGCGGGATGACCCTCGACGGCACCCGGACCTACGTCCTCCACAGCCGGGACGGGCAGGGTGCCCTGCTCATCGACCCGGGCAACGAGATGCCCGAGCACCGGGCGGCGTTCCTCGCGGCCGTGGGTGAGGCCGAGCTGCGGGCGATCGTCCTCACCCATCAGCACGCCGACCACTCGGAGATGCTGGCGACCGCCGACGACTGGGCGCCCGGGGTGCCCGTGTACGCGGTGCTCGACGAGTTCGCCCGGCACGTCCCGACCGTCCAGGACGGGGACGTCATCACCTTCGGACCGGATCCGGCCGACGCGCTCACGGTCCTCCGGACACCGGGCCACACCTCGGACAGCATCAGCCTGCTGGGCGGGGACGTGCTGTTCTCCGGTGACACCGTGCTCGGGAAGGGCACGACCGTCGTCACCCACCCGGAAGGATCGCTCGCCGACTACCTGGCGAGCATCGACCGGTTGCGGGCGCTCGTGGACGATGGCACGGTGTCCGTGATCGAACCGGCCCACGGCCCGACCGTCGAGGACCCGGCGACCGTACTGGACCACTACGCGAGCCACCGCCGCGAGCGGGTCGAACAGGTGCGGGCGGCACTGGACCAGGGTGCGGCGACCGCGGAGGAGGTCCGCGACGTCGTCTACGCGGACGTCCCGGAGAACGTCCGGGCGGCGGCCCTCATGATCGTCAAGGCCCAGCTGGAATACCTCGGCCACCCGGTCGACTGACCAACCCTCACAGTTCTATGTGCACATAGGCGTCGCGGTTCCACTCGCGCGCCCAGCCCATGTGGTCGAGGGCGTACTCGAGGAGTCCGGCGGTGAAGCCCCAGACCCGGAGGACCCCGGTGTCGAAGGCCGGGGTGGAGTAGGCGCGATCGGGCGGGAAGAAGGTCCCCCGGTTGGCCGGGGCGACGAGGTCGGCGACCGGGATGCGGTGGACGGAGGCGGTCTCCCCGGGGTCGACGACCCGGACCGGGGACGGTGACCGCCACCAGGCGATCACGGGGGTGACCTCGAAGCGGCTCACCGGGATGAAGAGCGGTTCCATGGTGCCGAGCATCTCGACGCCGGTGGTGTCGAGGCCGGTCTCCTCGACCGCCTCGCGCAGCGCCGCGTCCACAGGACCGGTGTCCTCGGGATCGACCCGACCGCCCGGGAAGGCCACCTGCCCGGGGTGGTGGCGTAGTTTCGAGGACCGCTGGAGGAGCAGGACGTCCACGTCCGCGACCCCCAGTCCGTCCAGGCGGTCCAGTTCTTCCCGGCCCGCCGGGGTGCGCGGCGCCGTGCCGCGGCCGAACAGCATGAGGACCGAGGCGTCGCGGACTACCTGGCCGGGCGAGGCGTGCCGCAGGCGCAGCCACTGGTCGTCGCCGAGGGCCCCCGGCAGGGTCGCGACGGCGGCCCGGGCGGCGTCGGTCGTGTCCGTCCGGCTCATGCCCCTCTCCCTCCGGTCACCGGGGTGCCTCCCACCGGCAGGCTCGGGGTGTCCTTGCCGGCGAAGGCGTCGCCCACCTTCGGCGCCATCTCGAAGCGGAGCATCTTCCGTGCCTTGTCGGGGTCGAGTTCGCCGGACCCGAAGGAGGGGCAGAGCGAGGCGAGTGGGCAGGCGCCGCAGGCCGGGCGGCGGGAATGGCAGATCCGGCGCCCGTGGAAGATCATGCGGTGCGAGAGCATGGTGAGGTCCTTGCGGGGGAACAGGGCGACGACGTCCTCCTCCACCTTGAGGGGGTCCTCCTCGTGCGTGAACCCGAACCGGCGGGCCAGCCGGCCCAGGTGGGTGTCGACCGTGAGGCCGGGGACGTCGAAGGCGTTGCCGAGCACGACGTTCGCGGTCTTGCGCCCGGTGCCCGGCAGGGTGACCAGATCCTTCATGCGCGGCGGCACCTCGCCGTCGAACCGTTCGACGAGCTCCTGGGCGAGCCGGACGATGTTCCGGGCCTTCGCCCGGTAGAAGCCGGTCGAATGGACGAGCTCCTCGACGTGGGGCAGTTCCGCCTGGGCGAGGGCGAAGGAGTCGGGGTAGGCGGCGAACAGACCGGGTGTCACCTGGTTGACCCGGATGTCGGTCGTCTGTGCCGAGAGCACGGTGGCGACGAGCAGCTGGAACGGGGTCTCGAAGTCGAGTTCGCACTTCGCGTTCGGGTAGGTCTCCGCGAGCATCCGGTGGATCCTCCGCGCCCTCCGGGTCCGCCCCAAGGGGGTCTCCTTCGCGAACTTGCGCCTGCTCTTCTCCTCGACCGACAGCATCCTCCCAGTCTATGCGGGCGTGCTCCCGGCCCGTGCGGGCGTCCGCGCGGATCCCGGTCGCGGTGAACTGGGGCACAGGAGGTGGGAGGACTCACCACTCAGTCGAAGAACGGTTCCGATTAGGATGGATCGAGTTCGTGTTGTCTCCCGGGACCCACCCGTCTGAAGTGGTGTTTTTCTCGGGCCGGGGCAGTACATTGGAGAACGAGATCACAGTCACGAGGGAGGATCCACCGGTGGACATCGAAGTGGTACGGAACGCTAGTCTCTTCGCAGGGCTCGACGACGAGGCGACGAGCGCGCTCCTGCAGTACATGAAGCCGCGCAGCCTGCGCCGGGGCACCGTGCTGTTCCGCGAGGGTGACGAGGGCGACGAGCTCTACCTCGTCTCCAGCGGCAAGCTCAAGCTCGGCCGCGAGTCGTCCGACGGCCGGCAGAACCTGCTCTCCGTTGCCGGTCCCGGCGAGATCATCGGTGAACTCGCACTCTTCGATCCGGGCCCACGTTCGACCACGGTCACCGCGGTGTCCCAGACCGAGCTGCTGAGCCTCAAGCACCAGGACTTCATGGTCTGGCTGGCGGAGCGCCCGCAGGCCGCGATGAACCTCCTGCGGGCACTCGCCCAGCGTCTGCGCCGCACCAACGACACCGTCGGTGACCTCGTCTTCCAGGACGTGCCCGGCCGTGTCGCCAAGGCCCTCCTCGACCTGTCGACCCGCTTCGGCAAGCCGGCCCCGGACGGCGTGCTCGTGGCCCACGACCTCACGCAGGAGGAGCTGGCCCAGCTCGTCGGCGCCTCGCGGGAGACCGTCAACAAGGCACTGGCCGACTTCGCCGGTCGCGGCTGGCTGCGTCTCGAGGCCCGTGCGGTCGTCATCCTCGACATGAACCGCCTCAAGGCCCGCGCCCACTGAGCTCGACGCCGCCCCAACCCCGGCACCCCACCGCTTCTGAAGGCCGACGCCGCCCCAACCCCGGCACCCCACCGCTTCGGAAGGCCGAAGCCGCTCCAACCCCGGCACCCCACCGGGCGCACGGCGCACTGATCCTTTCTCTTTCCTTCACCACACGACGAAGGCCCGTCCTCCATCCGGAGGGCGGGCCTTCGTCGTGTGCGGTGACCGGGAGGTCACATCTTCGGGTTCTGCACCGCCCGCTTGATGAGGTCGATACCGGTCTTCGCGCCGTCGATGGCGCTCGTGGGCGTCGGGTTGCCCTTCTTGAAGAAGGGCAGTGCGATGAGCACGAGGAGCACGGCGACGATCACGAGGATGCCGAAGACCGCGAGGAAGCTGCCCCACCAGGGCCAGCCCGCGCCCTCGTGGAAGCCGGCCGCCCCCGCGAAGATCCCCATGAAGGTCGACAGGAACAGCAGGAACAGGGCGACGACCGCCAGGCCGCCGCCGATCCCGAGGTTGATCGACCCCTTCTTGATCTCGGACACCGCGAGGGCCTTCTCCTCCTGGGCGAGGGCCTGGGCGTCGGACCGGAGGTCCTTGACCAGTTCGGCGATGGAGCGCTCGGACATTCGATCTCCTCGTGAGGGGTGGTGCGGGCCGGGCGGAACCGTCCCGAAATGTACGTCTGGTGTCAGCCTATCGCAGCCCCGGAGTGCCGGGAGGGGTGAGTGTCCCCGGCTCCCCGCGGGTCCGCGTAGAACCTCACTTCTTGACGGAGGCCGAGATGAGGTCCATGACGGAGGAGTCGGCGAGCGTCGTCGCGTCGCCCACGTCCTTGCCGTCGGCGGCGTCCTTGAGCAGACGGCGCATGATCTTGCCCGACCGGGTCTTCGGCAGGTCCGCGACGACGTGCACCGCCTTGGGCTTGGCGATCGGCCCGATCTCGGCACCGACGTGGGCCCGCAGCGCCTCGACGGTGTTCTCGTCCTCGGTGACGCCACCCCGGAGGATGACGAACGCGACGACCGCCTGTCCGGAGGTCTCGTCGGTGGCGCCGACGACCGCGGCCTCGGCCACGGCGTCGTGGGACACGAGGGCGGACTCGATCTCCGCGGTCGAGAGTCGGTGACCGGACACGTTCATCACGTCGTCCACGCGGCCCAGGAACCAGACGTCGCCGTCCTCGTCCAGGCGGGCACCGTCACCGGCGAAGTACTTGCCGGGGAACCGCGACCAGTAGGTCTCCTTGTAGCGCTCCGGGTCGCCGAAGATGCCGCGGAGCATCGCGGGCCAGGGCTCGTCGATGACGAGGTAGCCGGCCTGGCCGTTCTCGACCGGGTTGCCCTCGTCGTCGACGACCTTGACGCTGATGCCGGGGATGGCCCGCTGGGAGGAACCGGGCTTGAGGGAGACGACTCCGGGGACCGGGGCGATCATGTTGGCGCCGGTCTCCGTCTGCCACCAGGTGTCGACGATCGGGCAGCGGTCGCCACCGATGACGCGGCGGTACCAGGTCCAGGCCTCCGGGTTGATCGGTTCGCCGACGGAGCCCAGTAGGCGCAGGGAGGACAGGTCGAACTCCGCCGGGATCTCCTCGCCCCACTTCATGCAGGTGCGGATCGCGGTGGGGGCGGTGTAGAGGATGCTCACGCCGTACTTCTGGACGATCTCCCACCAGCGGCCCTGGTGCGGGGTGTCGGGTGTGCCCTCGTACATCACCTGGGTGGCACCGGCGGCGAGCGGACCGTAGGTGATGTACGTGTGCCCGGTGACCCAGCCGACGTCGGCGGTGCACCAGTAGACGTCGGTCTCCGGTTTGAGGTCGAAGACGGCCTTCATCGAGTAGGCGGCCTGGGTGAGGTACCCGCCGGAGGTGTGGAGGATGCCCTTGGGCTTGCCCGTCGTACCGGAGGTGTAGAGGACGAACAGCGGGTTCTCCGACTCGAAGAACTCGCAGTCGTGCTCCGCCGAGGCGCCCTCCAGGGCCTCGGCCCACCGGATGTCCCGGCCCTCGACCCAGTCGACGTCCTGGCCGGTGCGCTCGACGACGAGCACGTGCTCGACGGGGGTGTCGCCACCGGACAGGGCGGTGTCGACGGCGGGCTTGAGGCCCGAGGGCTTGCCCCGGCGGTACCCGCCGTCGGCGGTGACGACCACGCGCGCCTCGGCGTCGAGGATCCGCGACCTCAGCGCGTCGGAGGAGAACCCGCCGAACACGACCGAGTGGGCGGCGCCCAGACGGGCGCAGGCGAGCATGGTGATGACGGCCTCGGGGACCATGGGCAGGTAGACGGCGACCCGGTCGCCCTGCTTCACTCCCAGTCCGGCCAGCACGTTCGCGGCCTTCTTCACCTCCGCCGTGAGTTCGGCATAAGTGTAGGACTTCGAGTCCCCGGGCTCACCCTCGAAGTGGAGGGCCACGCGGTCGCCGTTGCCGGCCTCGACGTGGCGGTCCAGGCAGTTGTACGCGACGTTGAGACGACCCTCGACGAACCACTTGGCGAAAGGTGCCTCGGACCAGTCGAGAACGGTCTCGAAGTCCGTGTCCCAGGAGATGAGGTCCCGCGCGGTCCGGGCCCAGAAGTCCAGGCGATCGGCCTTCGCCTCGTCGTAGTCGGCCTGTCCGACATTGGCCTGGGCGACGAACGAGTCCGCGGGCGGGTAGGTGCGCTCCTCGTGGAGCAGGGTGTCCATGGACGGGTTCTCCGTGGTCATGCGATTCCTCCGGCGTCATTGGTGGAGTGGGGAAGGGCCCGCGGAGCGGTGGCTCCGTGACCCCCGTCGTGTCTACGACATCAGTATGAAAATAGCAATGATCGACGTCGTGCGGGGTCATGATCGCACGGGAAGTTCATCGTGGAACCGGTTTCCGGGATCCACCTGTGCAGGTCCGTGCACCACCCTGCGGGACCGACACAGGTCACCTTGTGGTGTGGATCCGGGTGTCGTCGGAGGTGCCGACGTGAATAGGTGGGGCGACTCTGTGATGATGTACCCGAACGACTCGGCACCCGTGGGTCGTGGACCGCACGGCACGGTCGACGGGTGGACCCGGTATCCCGCAAGGAGAGTGGACGGATGAGTACACCCCAGCAGCCCCCGTACGGCTCGGGTGGGCCGCAGTACGGCAGCCCGGCGCCGCAGTACGGTTCCGGCCCGCAGTACGGACAGGCTCCCCAGCCCGGACCGCAGGCGCCGCAGGGCCCCCCGGGTCCTCAGGGTCCCCAGGGGCAGCCCGGTCCCGGTGCCCCGCAGTACGGCGGCCCGGCGCCGCAGTACGGTTCCGGCCCCCAGTACGGTTCGGGGCCGCAGTACGGCTCCGCTCCGCAGTACGGGAGTGGCCCGGCCGCTGGGCAGTACGGCTCCGGTGGACCGCAGTACGGCGCCCCGGCCCCGCAGGGTGCTCCCGGTCCGCAGGGCCCCGGCGCCCCGTACGGCTCCGGCGGGCCCCAGGCCGCGCCCTACGGTTCGGGTGCTCCCCAGCAGGGTGCCTACGGCTCCGGCGCACCGATGGCCGCACCCGGCGGTCCGGCTCCGGCCCCGAAGCCGCCGAAGCCCAAGCGGACCGGCCCCGGACTCCTCGGCCCGCTCACGCTCCGTGACCTGCTGCTGCTCGTCGGCTCCCTGTTCTCGCTCATCGCGCTCGTGACCCCGGTGTTCCGGGTGTTAGGCGAGGGTGTGTGGATCTGGGGGTACTCCTACGGCGCCTTCGCCTGGCTGTTCCTCGGTGTCCTGCCGGTGTTCGCCGCCGGCATCCTCACCCTGCTCAACAAGCTCCTGGCGGGCTTCCCGCAGCGGGTGGGCACCCTCGGGACCGACCAGTTCATCACCGTGCTCGCCTCGGTCGGCTTCGCCATGAACGCGATCGTGCTCGTCACCTCCGCGTCCTTCCTGCACGTCGGCGGTGTGCTCGCCTTCCTCGGTGCCCTCGTGTCCTTCTTCGCGGCCTTCTTCACCATGCTGCCGTTCCTGGGCGCCGAGTTCGCCGTCCGCGACGAGGTCACCGCACACCCGAAGGCGCGCCCCGTCAAGCGTGGCGCCGCCACGCCCCCGCCGCTGGCCCCGCAGGACACCGCGGGCCCCGGTGCCGGGCAGCCTGCGCTCGGTGCCGGTCCCGGCGCTCCCGCCCCGTTCGGTTCGGGTGCCCCCGCCGGGCAGCAGGGCGCTCCTGCCGCAGGTGCTCCCTTCGGTCCCCCCGCGCAGGGTGCCCCGGCCGCTCCCTCACAGGATGGTCCGGCACAGGGCGGCCCGAACCCCGGTGGTCCGTCGCAGGGTGCCCCGGTACCGGGTGCCTTCGCCCCGGGTGGTCCCAGCCAGAACGCTTCTTCCCAGGGTGCCCCCGGCACGAACGCCGCGCCCTCGGCCCCGGGTGCGCCCGGCCCGGACGCTCCGCGCCAGGACGCGCCCGCGGGCGGGTCCCCCTTCGCCCCGAACCCGGGCCCGACGCCCCAGCAGGGTCAGGGTCCGACGCCGGGTGGGGCTCCCGCGCAGGGCGCGAGCCCGGCCACCGGTGAGGAACAGTCCGTGGCCGGCAGCGGCCAGGCCTACCTGGGTGCCAGCAGCGCCGAGGCCCCGCGCAACGCGCAGAACGTCCCGACGCAGGCCTTCATCGCCGGCTCCGGTGCCGGCGAGAACGTCCCCACCTTCACGGGGAACCCGCACGCACCCGCCGCCGAGGCGCCCTCCACGCCGGCCGACCCCACGCCGGCCGACCCCACCCCGGGTGCCACCTCCTCCGCAGGCGCCGCGCCGGCGACCGACGCCACGCCGTCGGCCCCGGACGATGCCGAGGACCGGAAGGCGGACGGGCCGGAGCCGGAGACCGCGACCCCGGCCGAAGAGGAGAAGTCCGGGAACGCCGCCCCCGAGAGTGCGGCGGCCACGGGCTTCACCCCCTTCGGTGCAGGCTCGCAGGCGTCCTCCACATCGACCCCCGCGGACGACACCAGTGCTTCCGACGACGATGCCTCCGAGAAGAACGTTGCTTCTGAGAAGGACGCTCCGGAGAGCAGCGTGTCCGTCGACGGTCCTCCGGACGACCGCGCGGCCGCCGACGACTCACCTGCGGATGACGACGCGGCGGAGAAGGACGCGGCGGTGTCCGGAGAGCAGGGCGCCTCGGCGGCGGATTCCGATGCCGGCGAGGAGACCCAGGTGATGGCCCCGCTCGGCGCGCGGGACGAGGAGCCGGCGACGCCGGCCTCGGCCGGTGACCGGTTCCGCGGTGAGCGGACCGAACCGGAGGCCAACGCCCCGACCCAGTGGTTCAAGGTCGGTGGCACCCCCACCGCGGAAGCGGCACAGGACGCGGCGCCCGCGGGTCCGCGGATCGGCGCGCCGGTGAACACGAACCCGTTCTGGTTCGCCGTGCCCGAACAGCGCCCGGCGATCGACGAGGCCACCGGTGGCACCGTGTTCACGGTCGTCCCCGGCGACTGGTACCTGGCGCTCGAGGACCGCGGTGGCGCGTACAAGGTGCGCAACAACGGTGACGGCCGTGAGGGCTTCCTCATGGACGTCGAGGGAGTCCAGATTGGCTGACGGCATGGGCGCGGCACTGCGGGCGCTGTCCGCGGTGCCGCAGATCGCCGAGCCGGTGGAGTCCGCGCGAAACGCGTGCACCGAGCTGCGGTGGCACAACGCCCTGCGCAAGCGGATGGCGGAGTGCCGGATCGAGGCGACGGTGCGTGCGGCACGTGCCTCGGCCGCCCTGGAGGGGGCCCGGTTCCCGGTCGCGATGGTCCGCGAGGTCATCGGTGCCGGGCGGGAGGTCCCCGACGACCCCTCGGGTGCGCAGTTGGCCGCCGCCGTGCGGGTGGCCGCCGTGGCGGAGGACCTGCAGACCCGCCCGGACGCCCTGCGGACCGGTTTCCTGCACACGCTCTCCAAGCTCGCGCTCGCCGCGGGCGCGGGGCTTGCGCCGGAGGAGCAGATCGGCCGTCCGCGGATCGCCGGGGAGGAGCCCGGTGACCTGGGCGGTCTGCCGCCCGCACCGGACCCGACCGAGGTGACCGAACGGCTCTCCGCGCTGGAGGACCTGCTGGCGGACCCGACGCTGCCGGGACTCGTCGTCGCGTCGATCCTCCACGGGGAGATCCTCGCGCTGCGTCCCTTCGTCGTCGGCAACGGACTCGTGGCCCGCGCCCTGTTCCGGATCCACCTGGTGAGCACCGGGGTGGACCCGACCGGGGTGTGCGTGCCGGAGGCCGCCTTCCTCTCCGACGCGACCGGTTACGGGCAGGGTGGGGCCGCCTACACCAGCGGCAACGACGTGCCCGGGTGGATCGTCGCGTGTGCCGACGCTGTGGAAAAGGGCGCCGGTGAGGGCCGGACGGTGTGCCAGGCCGTCCAGTCCGGGAGAGTGCCGCAGAGTACCTGACCTGCCTCTTCGTCCTGTGACCTCGGGTCGTGCGGTCTCCGCGCGACCCGAGGTCACATTTTTGTCCGCCGGCCCTCGTCGTCCACAGGCCCAGATCGCACCTCACGAAACGCCGGTGGGTCTCCCAGCCTGGGCGCATGGACGCACACGGAGACCGGAATCACCGGACAGATCAGGACCCACGCCGAGGACTCGAACCACGCGGAGAACCGGACCCACGCCGAGGACCGGAACCACCACGTGACCGTGTGCCCCGGGCGGCACCCGGGGCGGGCGCCTCGGGAGCGGAGGACCCACGCGGTGCCGAGGGCGCGGGCCCGACGGCCCGGATCGCGCTGCTCACCTCCCTGCCCAGCCTCGTCGACCACTGCACGGCGCTCGCCGACGGGATCGGGGTGACCCTCGACGTGCTCGCCCCGGACTCCGGCGGATGGCAGGCGGCGGTGCTCGTGCTGCTCGGGGAGGACGTGGGCGAGCACCCGGCGGCCCTCGGGGCGCCGAGCGTGCTCGTGGGCACCGAGGAGACCCGGGTGTGGGAGCACGCGGCCCGGCTGGGCACGCAGACCGTGGCGGTCCTGCCGGACGCCTCCGAATGGCTCACCCAGCGGATGATCGCGGCCGTGGAACCACCGGGGGACCCGGCCACGACGGTCGGGGTCGTGGCCGGGTGCGGGGGCGCCGGCGCCTCCGTCCTCGCCTGTGCCACGGCCCGGCAGGCGGCGGCCGACGGGTTGGACGTCGTGCTGCTCGACGCGGACGCACTCGGCGGGGGACTGGACGTCGTGCTCGGCTGTGAGGACGAGGAAGGACTGCGGTGGCCGGCGCTCGCCGAGTCCCGCGGACGGTTGCGCCCCTCCCTCCTCACCGACGCGCTGCCCCGGCACGAGGGACTCGCCGTGCTGTCCTGGGACCGGGAGGGCACGGTCGACCTGGACGGGCACGTGTTCGACGCGGTGCTCGCCGCCGCCCAGCAGGCCTTCGACCTCGTCGTCGTCGACCTGCCCCGGCACGCCCCGGTCGCCTGGGCCCGGGCCTGCCACCACCTGCTGCTCGTCACCCCGGCCCGGGTGCGCTCGGCCGTCGCGGCGGCCCGGGTGGCCACGCGCCTGCACGCCGTCCACCCCGGGGTGCGCCTGGTGGTCCGGGAGAGCGGGCGGGGCGGGAGCGATCTCGACCCGGCGCTCGTGGCCGACACGATCGGTCTGGAGCTGGCCGGGACCCTGCGGGACGACCCGCGGTTGGCCGCGGCCGTCGACCGGGGTGAGGGGATCCCGGGCGGGCGGACGCGGATCGGGCGGTTCGCCGCGCGCGTGCTCGACGAGGTGTACCCATGAGCGAGTGGATCGACGCGCGCGTGATCGCCGACGTGCGGGAGGAACTGCTGGAGAACCCCGGCCCGGTGACCCCGGCGGCGGTCGCTGCCGCGGTGCGGCGGACCGGGCGGGTGCTCGGGTCCGCGGCCCTGCTCGACCTCGTCGGACGGCTGTCGGCCCAGTTGGCCGGCGCGGGACCGCTCCAGGGGCTGCTCGACGCCCCGGGGACGACCGACGTGTTCGTCAACGGCCCGCACGACGTGTGGCGCGACCGGGGCGACGGGCTGGAACCGGTGTCGATGTCGCTGGGGACCGAGTCGGACGTCCGGGCGCTCGCCGTGCGGCTGGCGGGGCTGGGTGGACGCCGACTGGACGACTCGCAGCCCCTGTGCGACGTGCGGCTGCCCGACGGAGTGCGCCTCAACGCCGTCGTCCCACCCCTGTCGGGCGAGACGACGGTCCTGTCGTTCCGGATTCCCAACTCCCGCGGGTTCCGGCTGGCCGACCTGCGTGCCGACGGGTTCCTGCCGCCCGAGGTGGACGAACTCCTGAGCGTCGTGCTCGCGGTCCGGGCCAACTTCCTCGTCTCCGGCGGGACCGGCAGCGGCAAGACGGCCCTGCTCGGGGCGCTCCTGTCCGCGGTGGACGTGGACCAGCGGGTGCTGATCGTCGAGGACAACCGGGAACTCGTCGTCGACCACCCGCACGTCGTCCAGCTGGCCGCCCGACAGTCGAACGTCGAGGGCGTGGGCGAGGTGTCGATGGCAGACCTGGTCCGCAACGCCCTGCGCATGCGGCCCGACCGCCTGGTCGTCGGAGAGGTCCGCGGCGCCGAGGTGCGCGACATGCTCACCGCCCTCAACACCGGCCACGAGGGCGGGTGCGCGACGATCCACGCGAACACGGCGGACGCCGTTCCCGCCCGGCTGGAGGCCCTCGGGGCGCTGGCCGGGATGAGTCCGGCGGCCGTCCGCGCGCAGGTGGCCACGGCGATCGACCTCGTCGTCCACGTCCACCGGACGGAGGGACGCCGTGGAGTCCGGCAGATCGCCGTGCCCGATCCGGGGACGGACGGCCTGCGGATGGAGACGGTCTGGGAACGCGGGACGGGGTTCGCCGACCGCGGTCTCGGGTTCCTCCGCGAACTGTTGGAGGGGAAGACGCCATGAATACGGAGATTCTGGGCGCCGATGCCGTGGGGCCGGTGCTCGTCGCGGGGATCCTCGTGGGTCTGTCCGTGTACCTGGCCACGTGGTCGGGATCGGCCGGGCGGTTGCGCGGTCTGCTGGGGCCCGGTCGCGCGACGGTGCGTCGGTCGGGGGTCCAGGGCGCCTCGGCTGCGCGGGGACCGGGTCGGACGTGGAGCGAGGAGGCGGTGCAGGCGGCGGCCGTCGGGGTCGTCGACCGGGCCGTCGAACTGTTGCGGGTCGGGATGCCCCCGGCCACGGTCATGAGGCGCCTGGCGGAGCTCACCGGGGAACCCCGGATCGCCGAGGTGCTGCGGCGGACCGCACGCTCCCTCGACCTGGGCGAACCGCCGCACCGGGCGGTCCGGCGGCACCTCGACCGGTTGCCCGCGGCGGCCGCCGGGGTGTTCGACGGGATGGCCGCCGTGTGGTCCGTAGCGGAGACCGCGGGCGCACCGGCGGCGGACATGCTCCAGCGCTATGCCCGGACCTGCCGGACGCGGGCGGACGCCGACCGGGAGCGGGCCGCGCAGATCGCCGGACCCCGGTCGACGGTCACCGTTCTCACGTGGCTGCCCTTCATCTCCCTGGGACTCGCGATGCTCATCGGGGCCAATCCCTTTGCCGTGTTCGGCACGGTGCCCGGTGCGCTCGCCCTCGTGTCCGGACTCGCGCTGCTGGTGAGCGGGCGGTTGTGGATGGGTCGACTGCTGCGGAGCGCGCGATGAGCACCGGGCTGACGTTGCTGGTCATCGGGGTGTGCGTGGGACTCGCGGTGTGGCTGTCGCGGGCGGGGACCGACGAGCGGCTCCGGGCCCTCGTGCCCCGCCTGCGGTCCGGACCCGTCGACGGGCTCCCGGGGCCGGAGGACGGCGGGGAGAGTGTCGGGGGTGTCGAGGGTGCGAACGGTCCTGTGGGCGCGCCGGGTGGCGTGGGATCCGCCGACAAGGACGCGCTCGCCTTCGACCTCGACCTCACGGCGATCTGCCTGCGGACCGGGCTGCCGACCGAGCGGGCGATGGCCCTGGCGGCGTCGACGACGGGGGACCGGTGCGGGTTGGGCCGTCTGGGGCGGTCCGTGGCGCTCGGCGGTCGCGAGACCCCGACGGGTCCGTTGGCGAACGCGCTCGCGGAGATCGAACAACTGGTGCTGTTCTCCCGGAGCACGGGGGTGGCACTCGCGCCCCTTCTCGAGGGGATGGCCGACGACCTGCGGCGCTCCGAACACCGCAGGCGGCAGGTCGCGGCGGCCCGTCTGGGCGTGCGACTGGTGCTGCCTCTGGGTGTGAACATCCTCCCCGCCTTCGTGCTCATGGGGGTGCTGCCGGTGGTCATCACCCTCGTGACGGACATGTCCTCCCTGTTCACCGGGGGTGCGGGATGACTGTGGACAGCCGGTTCACCGGTGGCGTCCGGACCTGTGGACGAAGGGGCCTCCGTCCACAGGTGGAATCCGGGGGTGCCGGGGAGAGGGCCCGGCGGGATTCGATGGTCTCGCCATCACACACCGAGGAAAGGACGAACGATGGTCACCACACAGCACACCGCACAGGACGTCACCACCGACCAGGACAACCCGGAGAAGAGCACCGCACTCGCCCCGGTCGGCACGAAGGGACCGGGCCGGTTCGCACTGGCCCGGAAGTGGCGCAAGGACACCGGGGCCTCGACGGCGGAGTACGCGATCGTCGTGCTCGCCGCCTGCGGCTTCGGCGCCCTGCTCATCACCCTGCTCAAGAGCAACCCGGTCCAGGACCTCGTGTTCGGGGTCATCGGCAAGGCACTGGGGCTCGGCGGCTGAGGCCGTCCGGGACCGGTCGGGGTGATCGTGGCGACGTGCGATCACCCCGGCCGGACACCCCGGGGCGGGGACCGGCATGGACGGGACTGACGAGGACGGGACGGACGAAGGCCGGACAGGCGTGGACCAGACCGGCGAGGACGGGACGGACGGAGGAAGCATCATGACGGAGGACCGGAGTCGGGCGACACGGGACGGACGGGGAGCCCGCGACCGCGGTGCAGCGACGGCGGAGTTCGCCATGGTGCTCCCTGCGTTCGTGCTCGTCCTCGTCCTGGTCTGCGGCGCGGCGAGCATCGGGCTCGCCCAGTTGCAGGCCTATGACGGGGCGCGCGGCGGAGCCCGGGAGGCGGCCCGCGGCGAGACCGAGCGGCAGGTCGTCCACGAGGCACGGGAGCGGGCCGGGGAGGAGGCCGAGGTGACGGTGTCCCGCAGCGGCGGGTACACGACGGTCGAGGTCGAACTCCCGGTTCCGGAGACCCTGCACTTCATCACCGAGACGGTGAGTGCCGAGGCGACCGCACGGACGGAGGACGGACGATGAGGAAGACCGATGAGGAAGGTCGGACGATGACGAGAGACGCAGGGTTCATGCGGAGGCCGACACGGACGGGAACGGGCGGGGAGCGACCACGGGGACGCGGGCGTGCCGGACGCCGCGGGTGTGACCAGGGTGCCGCGACACCGGTGGCACTCTTCCTCGCGGTCGGATCGCTGTCGCTCGTCGCGGGGCTCGGGCTGGCGGGACAGTCGTTCCTCGCCCACGCGCGGGCCGACGGGACGGCCGACCTGGCCGCACTCGCCGCCGCGGACGCCGGGCGCGGCCTGTTGCCGGGCAGCCCGTGCGAGACCGCCCGGGACCTCGTCGAACGGGAGGGCGGCACGATGGTCGAGTGCATCGCCGACGCCGTGGTCGGCACCGCGGTCGTCACCGTCGAGATCGACCTGCCGCCACCGCTGACCGTGGTCCGCGCCCGGGCCGTGGCCGGCCCCGATTCCTGAGCACCCCTCCTCCCGCCGGACCCGGCAGGACCCCGTCGGATCCGGCAGGCCGGCGAGTGCGAGGTGAGCGGCATTTCCGCTCCGGAATTCCGCCACTCGCCTCGCACTCGACCAGGATCTGAGGACACTGGAGGTACACGTGAGGACCGAGGACGGTCGTTTTCGGGTAGAAGGGGGCGGCGTGGAGTGATTGTCATGGACACGGATCTCGAATTCCCGTTCTGGGAAACGGGAGACAAGCTCGTCGACTTCGCCGAGAGCCGGACAGGTATGGATCTCTCCGGTCTCCGGGACGTGCTCGCGCGTGTCCCCGGCGATACCTTCCACGGAGTCCTCGCCGTTCTCGTCGAGCACCGACTCGTTCTGCCGCCCTCTCTCTTCCGTGAGTTGATGGAAGCGAAAGCCTCCGTGATGGATTCGACGGATGCGGACTTCTTCGAGACGAATCTTGAATGGTTCCGGTCGGTCGAGGACCAACAGGCCCGTCTCGCACCGGCCTGACGTGTCCGGCTCGTGCGATCACGAGGTCGATGTCGTTCGACGGGACTCTTGTCTCGTACTCACACACGACTACGAGACATGAGCCCTGCGGAATGACAACAAGCTCGTATTCGTGTCGGGGAACCCCGGACAGCAGGGAACCTGGGCGGGCGCAACCCCTCAGTCGCCCAGGAGGCCCGTGAGGATCCGGTGGGCAGCGTCCTTGTCGAGGGGTTCGTTGCCGTTGCCGCACTTGGGTGACTGCACACAGGAGGGGCAGCCGGAGACGCACTCGCAGGCCGCGATCGCGTCGCGGGTGGCCGCCTGCCACTCGTCGAACCGGTCGAAACCGCGTTCGGCGAACCCGGCCCCGCCCGCCTGCCCGTCGTAGACGAAGACCGTGGTCCGGTCGGTGTCCGGGTGCCGGGCGGTCGACACCCCGCCGATGTCCCACCGGTCGCACCCGGCGAACAGGGGCAGCAGCCCGATCGCCGCGTGCTCGGCGGCGTGGACGGCACCGGGCAGTTCCGCGTTCGTGATGACCGCATCCGTCACCAGCGACGGCGGAGCGGTCCACCACAGGGCGGTCGTCCGCAGCGTCATCGCGGGCAGGTCGAGGGGGTGCTCGGCGAGCACCAGGCCGCTCCCGGACTGCCGCATCTGGTAGGCGACCACCTGGTCGGTCACCTCGACGGTGCCGAGGAACACCTGTCCGCCCGAGGGCAGGGTACGCGTGCGCTCGACGGACTCCACGGAGATCTCCGTGACCGACCGCGGCGAGGTCGTGTAGTCGACCCGGGTGCGTTCGACGATCGCCACCCGGTTCTCCAGGTCGAGGTCCTGGACGGTGAACTGTTCACCCTGGTGCACGTACACCGCACCCGGGTGGCTCTGTGTGTGGGCGCCGGCGTCGTCGACGTAGCCGAGCAGCGCCCCGGTCGATCCTTCGACGATCCGCACCTGTCCACCGCCGGACCCCCGGATGTCGGTGAGCGAGGCCGCGTCCTCCTGCTTCGCCCAGTACCAGCCGGTGGGCCTGGCGCGCAGCATCCGTGCGGCGACGAGGCGGTCGAGCACCTGCCGGGCGTGGGGCCCGAAGGCGGGGAGGTCGTCCGCGGCCAGGGGCACCTCGGCCGCGGCGGCACACAGGTGCCCACCGAGCACATAGGGGTTCCCCGGATCGATGACACCGCCGTCGACCGGGGCACCGAACACGGACTCCGGGTGGTGGACCACATAGGTGTCGAGCGGGTCGTCCCGTGCGATGAGGACGGCCACCCATTCGGACCCGGCACGGCCCGCGCGTCCGGCCTGCTGCCACAGACTCGCGAGCGTGCCCGGCCAGCCGGCCATGACGACGACGTCGAGTCCGGAGATGTCGATGCCCACCTCCAGGGCGTTCGTCGAGGCGACCGTCCGGAGTGTCCCGTTGCGCAGACCTGTCTCCAACAGGCGACGTTCCTCCGGCAGGTAGCCGCCGCGGTAGGCCGCGACGTGTCGGGACATGGCGGGATCCGTGCGGGCCACCTCGTTCCGCACGGCCTCCGCGAGTGCCTCGGCACCCCGGCGGGAGGCGATGAACGCGATCGACCGGCAGTCGGCGAGCGTGAGCTCGGAGAGCACGTGGGCGGTCTCGGACAGGGAACTCACCCGCTTGGGGTCGGTGAGCCCGACGGGTGCCGGGACCTCCGGGACCGGATGCACGCCGGCCGGCGTTCCACCCGGGACGGAATCCGCCCAGGGGTCGGACTCCCGCGCCGCACCCCGCACCTCCTCCAGGTGCGCGGCCACTTCCGCCTCCGTCACCTCGCCGTCGCGGTCGGGCACGAGCGGTGGCTCCCACAGCACGAAGTCCCCGGCGGCCCGCGGCGACCCGTCCACCGTCACCGCGGTGCACTCCCGTCCCGTGAGCCGGGCGAAGGACTCCTGCGGGTCCGCCATCGTCGCCGAGGCGCCGAGCACCACCGGATCCGCGCCGTAGTGCCGGGCGATCCTCAACAACCGCCGCAGGATCAGGGCGACGTGCGACCCGAACACACCGCGGTACCGGTGCGCCTCGTCGACGACCACGTACTCCAGGGCGGAGAACCACCGGAGGAACCGCGTGTGACCGGGCAGGATCGCCCGGTGGAGCATGTCCGGGTTGGTGAACACGACGTTCGCGTGGGCCCGCGCCCAGTCCCGGTCGGCCTGCCCGGTGTCGCCGTCGTAGGTGGCCGGGCGCAGCCCCTGCAGCGGCAGGGACCGCAGGGTCTCGTACTGGTCGTACCCGAGCGCCTTCGTCGGGGAGAGGTAGAGGGTCGTCGCCTGCTGCCGGGGGATCTCGTCGCGGGTCCGCACGGCCGCGTCGAGCACCGGCAACAGGTAGCCCTGGCTCTTGCCGGAGGCCGTTCCCGTCGCGATGACGGTGTCCCGCCCGGCGTGCGCGTGGTCCGCCGCCTCCACCTGGTGCGTCCACGGCGCGGTGACCCCGCGAGCCTCCCACACGGCGCGGACCTCCGGGTGCAACCAGTCCGGCCAGTCGGCGTGGTGGGCGCTCCGGGCGGGGAAGTGTTCCACGTGCGTGACCCGGTCACGGCGGGCACCGTGTCCGGTGACGATGTCGACGAGGAGCGGGGTGGCCATGGAGGCCATTGTCCCACCGGCCCCCACCGCCCTGCGTACCCTGACGGGGTGCATGCCGTACCCGTGATCCCGCCCGCCACCCTGTCCGCCCTGCGTGCGGTGCTCGTCGCCGCCCCCTTCACCCCCGCCGCCCTGCGCGACATGTGGGGCGTGGACGTCGACGACGCGCTCACCCGCAACAACGCCGCTCCCGCCCGCTGGTTCCTCCGTCGCCGCGCGTCCCAGCACAGTGCTTCCCTCCACGGCGCTTCCCTCCACGGCGCCGCCGAGGTGCCCTCCCCTCCCGGCACGCCGCTCGCGGTCCTCGCCTCCCTCTTCGTCCTCGCCGAGCCCGTGGACCGGCAGCGGCTGTCCACCCTCCTCGGGGAGGACCTCCTGGCCGCGCTCGTCGACGCGGGTCTGCTCGTCCCGGCGGACACCGCCGACCTGCAGGGCGCCTCGGGAGCGGGGGACCACACCGCACTCCGGAGCGTCCTCGCGCTCGGGGCGTACCCCGTCCCCGTCGGGGTCCCACGCGGGGAGGCCGCCGGGGACGACCACCTGTACCTGTTCTCCGACTTCGGCACGCTCGTGACCGACGGCCCGCTCGACGGCGGGTTCGTGCTCGGGATCGGCGGGGCCGGGAGGACGCTCGCGGACATCACCCCGCGCCACCGGGTGGACCGGGCCCTCGACCTGGGGACCGGCTGCGGGATCCAGGCACTGCTGCTCGCCCGGCACGCCGGGCACGTCGTCGCCACCGACGTCTCCGCCCGGGCCCTGGACATCACCCGGCTCAACGCCGGCCTGGAGGGAGTGGCCCTGGGCCCCGCCGGGGAGGGACACCTGGAGCTGCGCCCCGGGTCGATGTTCGAGCCCGTCCCGGAGACCTTCGACCTCGTGGTGGCCAACCCGCCCTTCGTCATCACCCCGCAGGGACACACCGAGACGCTCGAGTACCGCGACGGGGGCGCGGCCGGTGACGGGATCGTGCGCACCCTGCTGGAGGGGACCCGCGCCCACCTGTCACCCGACGGCGAGGCGGTCTACCTGGGCAACTGGGAGGTCGGCGGCGACCGGACCGGGCCGGAGACCTGGCCGGCCGGTGACGACCTCACCGTCATGGTCGTCGAGCGGGAGTCGATGTCGCCGGTGCAGTACGCGGAGACGTGGATCCGGGACGGCGGGGTCGTGCGGGCGGGCCGGCGCTGGGAGACCGACCACACGGCGTGGCTCGACGACTTCACCGCCCGCGACGTGGAGGAGATCACCTTCGGGTGGATCCGCCTGCACCGCATGCCGGAACCCGGTGCCGTGTCGGAGTCGGGGGAGGGGACGACCGGGGCCGTCGCACGCGCCCCGCGCCACCGGGAGGTGATCACCGGCGCGCTCGGGGCCAACCCGGCCGGGACCGCCGCGTACCTCGACATGCGACTGGGGCTCCTCGAATGGGTCGAGCGGGCGGACGACGCGGAGCTGCTCGGCACGGCCTTCCTCCGCTCGCCGGACGTCGTCGAACACCGTCACCTGGTGCCCGGGGACGAGAACCCGACCGTCATCACACTCGACCAGGGGGCCGGGTTCGCCCGGTCCTTCGAGGCCGACCCGGCGCTCGCCGGACTCGTCGGGGTGGCCGACGGATCGCTCACACTCGGCGCCGTCGTCGTGGCGCTCGCCCACCTGCTGGAGGTCGAGGAGTCCGCGCTCACCGCACAGCTGCTCGACCAGGTCCGCCGGCTCGTCCCGGCCGGTGTCCTCCTGCCCGCCGGGGAGTGACTCCGAACCGTCGACCGGGCGCCCGCTACCCGTCGACAGGGCGCTTCCGGACGCCGACGGGGCGCCTCGGCGGCGGGATGTCCCGGGAGGTGATCCGGAGAACCGGGTGGGAGACCGTCGTGTAGTCTGCGGGTTCCGCCGCCGACCGGTGGGCCGTCACGGTCCGGTGTCGGTGACCGGGGTGCAGCCGCCCCGGGCACCGGGGCCCGACGGCGCGGTGTTAGATTCGTAGGCATTGCCGACGGCGGTGTACCGCCGTCGACGTACACGGCCGAAAGGACAGCAGTGGCATCCTCCGCAACGCAGCCAAGGCGACTCGTCATCGTCGAGTCCCCGACCAAGGCCCGGACGATCGTGGGGTATTTGGACGACGGCTACGATGTCGAGGCCTCGGTCGGGCACATCCGTGACCTGCCGACCCCGTCCGAGCTGCCCGAGAAGATGAAGAAGGGGCCCTACGGCCGCTTCGCGGTCGACGTCGACAACGGGTTCGAGCCCTACTACCGCGTGGACCCCGGCAAGACGAAGAAGGTCTCCGAGCTCAAGAAGCTTCTCAAGACCGCCGACGAGCTCTACCTCGCGACGGATGAGGACCGGGAGGGCGAGGCGATCGCCTGGCACCTCCTGGAGGTCCTCAAGCCCACGATCCCGGTCAAGCGCATGGTCTTCCACGAGATCACGCCCGAGGCGATCAGCCGCGCGCTGGAGAACACCCGCGAACTCGACGACCACCTGGTCGACGCCCAGGAGACCCGCCGGATCCTCGACCGCCTCTACGGCTACGAGGTCTCGCCGGTCCTGTGGCGCAAGGTCCGTGGCGGCCTGTCCGCCGGTCGTGTGCAGTCCGTGGCGACCCGCCTGGTCGTCGAGCGGGAGCGCGAGCGCATGGCCTTCGTGCCCGCCGAGTACTGGGACCTCGACATCGACCTCGCGGTGCCCGGACAGCCGGCCACCGCCTTCGCCGCCAAGCTCTCCCAGTACGACGGGAAGAAGGTGGCCGGTGGCCGCGACTTCGACGACCGAGGTGCCCTGAAGAAGTCCTCCGACGTCGTCGTCCTCGACGAAGACACCGCCCGCTCGCTGGCTTCGACCTTGTCGACGACGGCACAGGACTCCCTGGCCGTCTCCGCCCTGGAGACCAAGCCCTACACCCGGCGTCCCGCCGCGCCCTTCACGACCTCGACGCTGCAGCAGGAGGCCGGGCGCAAGCTGCGGATGTCCTCGCGGCAGACCATGCGCACCGCCCAGTCGCTGTACGAGAACGGCTACATCACGTACATGCGTACCGACTCCCCGGCGCTGTCGGGGCAGGCCGTGTCCGCGGCCCGCCGTCAGGTGACGGAGCTCTACGGGCCGGAGTACGTGCCGAACTCGCCGCGCATGTACGCGAACAAGCAGAAGAACGCGCAGGAGGCGCACGAGGCGATCCGTCCCGCCGGCGACCACTTCCGGACCCCCGCCCAGGTGTCCGGCAAGCTGCGCGCCGACGAGTTCCGCCTCTACGAACTCATCTGGCAGCGGACCGTCGCCTCCCAGATGGCCGATGCGAAGGGCAACACCGCCACGCTCAAGGTCCACGCGGACCTCGGTGGCGACCACAGCGCCGACTTCACCGCGTCCGGCACTGTCATCACCTTCAAGGGCTTCCTCGCCGTCTACGAGGAGGGCAAGGACCGCGGCCGGTACGACGACGAGAAGTCCTCGCGTCTGCCGCGGGTGGGCGAGGGCGATCCACTCACCGTCGCCTCCGCCGAGGCCGACGGTCACACGACCGCACCGCCGCCGCGCTTCACCGAGGCCTCCCTCGTCAAGCGCATGGAGGAACTGGGTATCGGCCGTCCCTCCACGTACTCGGCGATCATCTCGACGATCCAGGACCGGGGCTACGTCACGCAACGGGGCAATGCCCTGGTGCCGAGCTGGTTGGCCTTCTCGGTCGTGCGTCTGCTCGAGGAACACTTCGGCAATCTCGTCGACTACAGCTTCACCGCGGCCCTGGAGAACGACCTCGACCGGATCGCCGCCGGTCAGGAGGAGGGCAAGCACTGGCTGAGCTCCTTCTACTTCGGTGACGGACAGGGCACCGGTGAGCAGCAGGCCTCCGGTGGTCCCGCCGGCCTCAAACCGACGGTCGACGACCTGGGGGAGATCGACGCCCGGGAGATCAACACCGTCCACATCGACGAGGGCGTGGAACTCAGGGTGGGTCGGTACGGCCCGTACCTGGAGGTCACCGTCGAGGGGGCCGAGGAGCCCAAGCGGGTCAACGTGCCCGAGGAGCTCGCGCCCGACGAGCTCACCCGGGAGAAGGCCCGTGAGCTCATCGAGACCCAGGGCGACGGGGACCGCGAACTCGGCACCGACCCGGAGACCGGGCGGACGATCGTGGCGAAGAACGGCCGGTTCGGGCCCTACGTCACCGAGGTGATCCCGGAGCCGGAGGTCGACCCCGAGGCGCCCAAGCCGAAGAAGAAGCCCGCCAAGCCCAAGCCGCGGACGGCCTCGCTGTTCAAGTCGATGGACGTGCGGACCGTGGGGCTCGACGAGGCACTGCGCCTGCTCACCCTGCCCCGGACCGTCGGGGAGGACGCCGAGGGCACCCCGATCACCGCGCAGAACGGACGCTACGGCCCGTACCTCAAGAAGGGCACGGACTCGCGCTCGCTGGAGACCGAGGACCAGATCTTCGACATCACGCTCGAGCAGGCCCTGGAGATCTACTCCCGGCCCAAGCAGCGGCGTGGACGGACGGCCGCTCC
This sequence comes from Brevibacterium litoralis, assembly GCF_040212315.1. Classification (NCBI taxonomy): domain Bacteria; kingdom Bacillati; phylum Actinomycetota; class Actinomycetes; order Micrococcales; family Brevibacteriaceae; genus Brevibacterium; species Brevibacterium litoralis. The sequence goes on from NZ_JBDIUY010000010.1 coordinate 208,648, forward strand.
GCCGCTCAAGGAGCTCGGCCAGGACCCGGCGACCGAGAAGCCTGTGGTCGTGAAGGACGGACGGTTCGGCCCCTACGTCACTGACGGGGAGACGAACGCGACCCTGCGCAAGGACGACACCGTCGAGGACATCACGGCCGAACGGGCCTTCGAACTGCTCGCCGAGAAGCGCGCCAAGGGACCGGCGAAGAAGAAGACGACGCGGAAGGCCCCGGCCAAGAAGACGACCGCCAAGAAGTCGACGACGACCAAGAAGTCGACCACGACGGCGAAGAAGTCGACGACGACGCGGACGACCGCGGCGAAGAAGACGACCGCGAAGAGGAGCACCGCGGCGAAGAAGGACGACTGACCCCTCCACCGCCCCGTCAGATGCGGTGACGGCCGTCGTACTCGCCCATCGCGGCGAGTTCGGCGGCCGTCGCCGTGTCCGGACGCAGGTCGTGGGCCACGTCGTAGGCCTCGGTCAGGCGCGCCTCGACGGCGTCGACGGTGACCGCGGGATGCACCTCGGCGATCGAGCCGGCGGTCACGGGATCCCAGTCGACGCCGAGCGCGGCCTGGATGTCGGTGAGCGCCCGCCGGATCGATCCGTCGTCCTCGACGACGACCGAGGACGAGAACAACCACCCCTCCCGGGTGACCCGCTGGGCAGTGCCGATCGCCTTGATGCGGCCGGCGACGTTGACGCTGTGCTCACCCGGGCAGTACTCACCGGGGATCTCGCCGAGGTGGGCGTCCGCCCCGGCGGCGCGGAGTGCCGCGGTGTACATGTGGCCGAATTGCGTGAACCGGGTCCGCGTGCCCCCGATGAGCTCGTCCGAGGGCTCGGCGTGCTCGATGACCAGGCAGCCGTCGTGGTAGAGGGCGATTCGCCCGCCGAGTGAGCGGATCACCGGGGTGAAACCGTGGTCCCGGGCCGCCTCGACGGCCGCGCCGAACCCCGGGAGGAACCGGTCCCGGGCACCGAACGCGGCGGTCGGCACGGGTCGGTGGATCCGCAGGGCACCCGGGCGTCTGCCCTGCCGCACGGAGTCGAGGAGGACACGGGCGAAGGACAGGGCGTCGACGGCACCGGGGGTGTGCGCCGTGACGAGATCGAGGGACTTTCTCACCCGTCGAGGATAATCCTCTCGGGCAGGCCTGAGGATGTACGTCCGTGGGCACGACTAAGGTGGTCGGGGTGATGACACGACACGCCACGACCCCGTCGGCGTCCACCGGACCGGGGTCCTTCGGATTCGGCCCGCTGGCCCTGGAATTCAGCGCCTGGCTGGTCGCGCTCGCCGCGGCCGCCAGTGCCTTCGGCATCGCCGGGTACACCGGTGTCGCCCAAGTGCTCTCCCCGGGTGAACTGCGGGACATCGCCGCGGCGAACGAGGCGGGGGAGTTCTCCCTGCGCCACGCCTCCCTGTCCCTCCTCGTGTGCTTCGTCCTCGCCGGGATCGGGATGTTCGTCCCGGTCGCCGTCTTCGCCGACAGCTCCGCCGCCCTCAAGCGCAAGGTGCTCGCCGGCAGCGGTCTGGCCGGTGCGATGGCGGCCGGGGTCCTCTTCTTCGTCCCGCTCGTCTGGGTGGCGTGGGTCGTCTTCCTGTGTCTGGGCATGCTCGTCATGGTCCTGCTCGTCCTCGTCCCCGGAGCCCTGCGCAAACCTTGGCGCGCGGGCGGGGCCGCGGCGGGCGTCCTCCTGTTCTTCACCTATGCCTTCCAGATCGGCACGGGAGTGGGCGGCGGGGCCGTCGGCGTCCGGTGGACGCTGCTCGTCGGTGCGGCCCTGTTGCTCGTCTCCGGGGTGCTCGTCCTCCTCGGGCGTGACGTGGAGGACGCCGAGGACGTGATGACCGCGTCCTTCCCGAAGGCCCGGACCAAGGTCCTGCGTGATCCTTCCCCCATCGACCGACCCTGGGCGTGCTACGTGCTCTTCGGGCTTCTCGGCGCGGTCATCGCCCTCGCCCAGCCGACCGTCGCGGACCTGGGATTCGGCCAGGCCGGTTTCGCCGTGCTCCTGTGCACCGCACTCGGGGGCTGGGCGCTCGGACACGTGCTCGGCCCCACCTTCGCCCCGGGCATGAGCCGTCCGCGCGTCACCGCCTTCGCCCTCCTCGTCGCCGGTGGAATCACAGTGGCCCTCGGGGTCATCGACGAACTGTCCGGCAAGGCGGTCCTCACCGGCGGGGTCGCCTGCCTGGTGGGCCTGGGTGTCCGGGCCCAGCCCTATGTCCTCTCCCGTCGGGTCGGGATCGTCTCCGGTGGAGTGCTGGCGCTCCTCTTCACCCTCGTCGACCGGGGGTTCGTCGTCCCGCTGAGCGCCTACACCTCCTGGCTGCTCACTCCCACCGGGTTGGCCTACCTGGTGATCGGACTCGGGGCGCTGGCCGCGGGTGTCGCTGCCCACCTGTGGTTCGTCCCGCAGGGACTGCAGGGCGTCACGGTCGACGTCGTCCACGGCTTCCGCGGGCCGCGGCGCCACGGCGAGGAGGCCGGTGGTGCCTCCGGCAGTGCGTCAGGGAGTGCCGCGCGGTCCGGGGATGCGACCTCCGGGACGGCGGGTACGGGCACCCCGTCCTCCGGGGCTCTCGCCTCCCGGGTCGGACCGCGCCGGACCACGACGGGCCTGTTCATCGCCGTCGAGGGCGGGGACGGATCCGGCAAGTCGACCCAGATCCGTGCACTCGTCGACCACCTCAAGGCCGTGGGACTCGACACACCCGTCGTCACGCGTGAGCCCGGTGGGACCCCGGCGGGGAACCAGATCCGGCGGGTCCTGCTCGACGGGGACGGCGTGGGTCCCCGGAGCGAGGCCCTGCTGTTCGCCGCGGACCGTGCGCAGCACGTCTCGGAACTCGTCGACCCCGAACTCGAACGCGGTTCCGTGGTCGTCACCGACCGGTACATCGACTCCTCGCTGGCCTACCAGGCGGCGGGACGGGAACTGTCCGAGGCCGAAGTGGCCGAACTCTCCCAGTGGGCGACCTCCGGTCTCGTCCCGCACCTCACCCTCGTCCTCGACATCGACCCGGATCTCGCGACCACCCGCCGGGCCGGGCGCGCCGAGCAGAACCACCTCGACGCCGAGGGCCTGGAGTTCCACCGGGCCGTGCGGAAGGCCTACCTCGATCTGGCCGACCGGGACCCGGAACGCTACGTCGTCATCGACGCCGGACGCACGGTCGAGGAGGTCGCCGCGGACGTCCGGGACGCCGTCGATGCGGCACTCGCCGGGGCACTCGTCCGGCGCGCCGGGGACACGGCTTCCGTCCGCCTGCCGCGGACCCCGGGTCCGCGGGGCGATGCACAGGGCACCGGCGACGGTCCGACGGACGCCGTGGCCCGGGAGATCCCGCTCGTGCCCCGGGCCGACCTGAGCCCGGAGGACGTCGACCGCGCCTCGGCCACGGACACCGTCCGGGTCTCCGAGGACGCCGCGACGACCGTGTTGCCACCGGTCCGCGAACGTGGACCACGGGGAGACACGGGGGACGGTGCGGCGGACGTCACGACGGACGACGACCCGGCGGGATCCGCGCAGACGGACCCCGGGCCGAAGAAGGCCGGGCCGGAGGACACAGGGACCCCGGTCGACGAGGACGCACCCACCCGCGTCCTGCCGGCCACGCCGCCACGGGACGGCTCCGGGGAGCCCCGGGGCGCCTCGGGCGCGGGGGGCCGGGAGCGTCTGGCGCGGCAGGCGGAGATCGAACGCCAGGCGCGGGAGCGACTGCGTCAGTCGCGTCTGCGTCGCTCGGGCCGTGAGCGCCCGGAGGACGGACTGTGACGGCGGACTCCGTGTGGGCCGACCTCGTCGGGCAGGACGCGGCGGTCGCCCAGCTCGCGGCCGCCGCCCGGGACTCCGTGACCGGGGGACCGGCGATGACCCACGCCTGGCTCATCACCGGACCGCCCGGGTCCGGACGTTCGAACGCTGCCCGTGCCCTGGCTGCCGCACTCCTGAGCCCCGACCAGGGTGCGAGTCGGGGGCCGGAAGCGAACCGGGCGCTCGCGGGCGCGCACGAGTCGATGACCGTGATGCGGACCCAGAAGTCGGTCATCACGATCGACGAGGTCCGGGATCTCGTGACCTCCGCCCAGAACTCCCCGGTCAACGCACGGTACCGGGTCGTCGTCATCGAGGACGCCGACCGGATGGCCGAGCGGACCTCGAACGTGCTGCTCAAGGCGATCGAGGAACCTCCGCCGGCCACCGTGTGGATCCTGTGTGCCCCGAGCCCGCAGGACGTGCTCACGACCATCCGGTCGCGGTGCCGGAACGTGAACCTCCGGATCCCGCCCACCGATGCGATCGCCGAGCTGTTGGTCCGCCGGGACGGGGTGGAGCCGGAGCGGGCCCGGTGGGCGGCGGCCGCGGCCCAGAACCACATCGGGCGGGCGCGGTACCTGGCGACGAGCGAGACCGCCCCCGAGGCGCGCCGCCGCACCCTCGACATCCCCCGCCACCTGGGGTCCCTCGGGTCGACCGTGCGGTTGGCCGCGCGGATCGTCGAAGAGGCCGAGGAGCGCGCGGAGGCCCGGACGAAGGAGAAGGCCGAGGCCGCACGCGCCAAGCTGTTGGAGACCCTGGGCGTCGAGCCCGGCAAGAACCCGCCACCCTCGGTCCGGGCGCAGGTCCGGCGGTTCGAGGAGGACCAGAAACGCAAGGACGCCCGGGCCCGGAGTGACGAGATCGACTCGATCCTGCTCGAACTCCTCTCGCTCTACCGGGACGTGCTGTCCTACCAGCTCGGCCGTCACGAGGGGTTCGTCAACCTCGGCGAGGAGGAGCGGATCCGGGACATGGCGGAGGCCTCCGACCCGACGAGCACCCTGCGGCGGATCGACGTGATCGGCGCGGCCAGGGAGCGACTGCAGACGAACATGCCGCCGCTGCTCGTCGTCGAATCCGCCTTCGTCGGTCTGTCGAACCCCTGGTTGGTGGAGCCCGCCTGACGTCGGTCCGGATGTCCGCCGTCAGGTCCGTCGTCAGGTCCGCCGTGAGGTCCGTCACGAAGGGCCGGAACCGGTTTGACCGGCAGGAATCGCCTGTTCTACTCTTTTCGAGTTGCCGCTTTAGCTCAGTCGGCAGAGCGTTTCACTCGTAATGAAAAGGTCGTGGGTTCGATTCCCACAAGCGGCTCGCAGTGTAGAAGGCTCCTCACCAGCAGGTGAGGGGCCTTCGTCGTGTCAAGTTTCTTGAGCGTGGAGACGGGGGTGCCACCAAGGCGGAGGAGCGAAGACGTACGTGGGTTCGGTACTTCGAGCTTACGACTTCGCCGGTGGCGCCCCCGTATCCGCGCTCAGGCCTCGCCGAGGAGGGTGCCGTCCTCTGCATAGCGGTACCAGCCCTGTCCGGTCTTGCGGCCCAGGTGTCCGGCCTCGACCTTCTCCACGAGCGAGTCCCAGGGCTTCTCGGCGGGGTCCCCGGTCTCCTCGTAGCGGCCCTGCTTGGTCGCGTACCCGATGTCCAGGCCGGTCATGTCCTGCAGTTCGAAGGGGCCCATCGGGTGGCCGAGGGCCGTCCGGCAGGCCAGGTCGATGTCCGTGACGGAGGCGTAGCCGCCCTCGAGGAGGAACACGGCCTCGTTCCGGATCCGGTCGAGGATCCGGTTGGCGATGAATCCGTTGATCTCCTTCTGCATGACGACCGGCGTCTTGCCGAGCGTCCGGACGAGGTCGAGCGCCGTCTCGACGGTGGCGTCAGAGGTCTCCGGGGCCCGGACGACCTCGACGCACTTCATGACGAGCGCCGGGTTGAAGAAGTGGATGTTGCACACCCGGTCCTTCCGCTCCGTGCGCGCCCCGACCTTCGAGGGCACGAAGCTCGAGGAGTTCGAGGCGAGGATCGTGTGGACCGGGGTGAGGCGGTCGAGGCGGGCGAAGAGATCCTGCTTGATCTCCAGGTCCTCGACGGCGGCCTCGATGACGAGGTCGGCGCGGGCGGCAGCGGTCTCGAGGTCGGTGGTGAAGGTGAGGCGGGCGAAGGCGTCGTCGCGTTCGGCGGCGGTGATGCGCTCCCGTTCGACCCGGGAGTCGAGGAGTGTGCGCAGGGAGGTCTCCGCGCGTTCCAGGCTCTCGGCGGAGATGTCCTGACAGTGCACGGTGAGGCCGGCCATGGCGCAGGCCATGGCGATCTGGGAGCCCATGGCCCCGGAGCCGACGACGAGTACGGTGGAGATCGGTATGGTGTCCATGGGTTCACGGTAGTCCTGCCCGGTTAGGATCGTCCCACGGGTCCACGCCGAGGTCGGTCCAGACCGCGACGGCGCGGGCCGAGGTGAGTGGGTACCGACGCGCGGGTGCCGGAGCGATCCAGGAGGCGGACGAGTATGACGCACAGACAGGACATCGTCGTGGGGTTCGACGGTTCCGCGGCCTCACGCGACGCGGTGGCGTGGGCGATCAAGGGGGCCCGGACCCACGACCTCCCTCTCACCCTCGTCACGGTCGTCCCCGAGGGTGCACCCCAGGACGACGTGGACGCGGCCCGGGCCGCGCTCGACACGCTGGCCACCGAGGCCCGCGAGTTCGTCCCCGGGACGGACGTCTCCACCCTCGTCGAACGCGGTGACGGCGCCGAGGTGCTCTCCCGTATGTCCCAGAAGGCGCGTCTGGTCGTCATCGGCCGCCATGTCGAGGACCACCGGGTCGGTGGCCGTCTGGGCGCGGTGAGCGACGGTCTGCCGGGCCACGCCCTGTGCAGCGTGCTGGTCCACAAGCCCCGTTCGGACTCCTGGTCGGACCCGTCGCAGCAGGTCACCCCGCGGTCGCGGGTGCTCGTCGGTCTCGACACCTCCGAGTACGCCGGGATCGCCGCGCTCGACGCGGCGGTCGTGGCCAACGGCCTCGACCTCCCGGTCCACGTGATGGTCGGCATCTCCGCCTTCGACGGGCAGGAGGAACGCGCACGGGAGCAGACCGATCTCGACATGGCCTGGCTGCGTTCGCTGTTCCCCGGCCTGCGGATCGACGCGGAATTCGTCGAGGGCGACCCGGCGGACCTGCTCGTGGAACGCTCGGCGGACTCCGACCTGCTCGTCATCGGCAAACGCGGTGTGGGCCGGTTCGCGAGCATGATGTCCCAGTTGGGACGTGTCGCACAGTCCGTGTTGCCGCGCGCCGCCTGCTCGGTGCTCCTGGTACCGTTCCGCGACGACCCCCGTCTGTCCGACCGCCGCACCCTCGCCTGAGACCGGCGCCGATCAGGAGCTCCCGCCCACCGTGTCATCCGATCCGTCCGTGCCCGGACCCGCCGTGCCCGCGCTCACGGACTTCCCCCGCCCCTCCCTGGCCGTCGACACGACAGTGTTCACGGTCGTCGACGGGGAGCTCATGTTGTTGCTGGTCACGGACCCCGACGGTGCCACCGGCGCCGCGGGCACCGACTCCGCGGGCGCCACGGGAGCGGGGGAGACCCGGTTGTTGCCGGGCACCTTCGTCCACGAGCGGGAGCGCTTGCGCGACGCGGTCCTGCGGTCCCAGCGGGACAAGGCCGGGATCGGCGGCCGCGAGCCGCGGCAACTGCACGTCTACGACGACCCGGACCGCGACGACCGCGGGTGGGTGGTGACCGTGGCACACCTCGACGTCGTGGCCCCCCGCGTCGTCGAGGAGGGGCTGGCCGCCGGCCAGGTGGTGCTCGTCCCCGCCGCCGAGGCGGTCCCCGGCGGGTCCATCGCGCTGCCCTGGGACCACCCCCGCATGGTCGCCGCCGCGATCGAGCGGATCCGCCGCGAGTACGCCGAGGCGCCCGACCCCTGGCGCGTCCTCGACGTGCCCTTCACCCTCGGAGATCTCCGGGCTCTGCACGAGGCGGTGCTCGGCGAGGAACTGCAGAGGGATTCCTTCCGTCGACACATGGAACCGCGGTTGGCCTCCACCGGGGAGATGTCCGACGGCCGCCGCGGTCGTCCCTCCCGCCTCTTCACGCACGTCTGAGGGCCCCTCTGAGGACCCATCACGAGGACCCGCCACCGTGAACATGAGCTTCTGAACACACGAGGGCGGCCTTCACCGAAAGTGGGGGCCGCCCTGGTGCATTCACGCGTCACTGCAGGACACGCGTCACTTCACGAGAGTCCGCGGTCAGAACTTCTCCTGCATCTGCGGATTGAGGCTCTTGAGCTTCTTCGCCTTGCCGTCGATCGACGGATCGAGCTTGAAGACGTCGAGACCCAGGTCCAGGTCGTTCGAGTAGACGTACCCGTTGTAGTAGTACGACGACCAGGTGCCGCCGTCGGAGAGGCCCTCGCCGCGGTCGAACCAGGCGATCTCCTCCGGGTTGTAGGGACCGGTGAAGTCGAAGACCGAGGTGCCGCCCTGGTACCAGGACTGGACCATGATGTCCCTGCCCTTGACCGGGATCAGCGAGCCGTTGTGCGCGACGCAGTTCTCGTTCTCCGTGTTGATGCGCGGAATCTTGTAGTAGGACGCGAACTCCATCTCGTCGTCCTCGATGGTGTAGATGCCGTTCGCACCCAGTTCCGGACCGAACTCCTCGGTGCAGGTGCCCCAGCCACCGCCGCCGAGCTCATCGGTGAAGATGACCTTGGTGGCGTCGTTGTTGAAGGTGGCCGAGTGCCAGAACGCGAAGTTCTCGGTGTCCCGCACGGTGTCGATGGCGACGGGGTTCGCACGGTCGGAGATGTCCATGAGGACGCCGTCGCCCATGCAGGCGCCGGCGGCCAGGTCCTTCTTGGCGTAGGTGGTGATGTCGTGGCAACCGGAGGTCACACCGCTGTGTCCGGTGCCGTCGTGGCCGCCCTCCGGGAACAGGACGGGCTCGGAGACGACGGCGGCGGAGGCCGGGTCGTCGACCGGCACCTTGACCACGGAGATCAGGTCGTGCGGCGTCTTGCAGTTCGCCAGCGCGTCGTTCGGCGAGTACGAGGACACGTACACGTACAGGTCCTTGCCGTTCTTCGTCGGTGCCAGCGAGTGGGTGTGGGAACCGCACTTGGTCTCCACGGCCTGCAGGTACTGCGGGTTCGTCGGGGCGCTCACGTCGAAGACGCGAATTCCCTCCCAATAGTTCTCCGGGTCGTTCGTGCGTTCGGCATTGCAGGAATTGTCCGTCATCCGGGCGTCGACGGAGGCGATGAGGATATCGCCGTACACGGAGACGTCGTTCTGCGCGCCGGGGCAGACGACTTCGGTGATCTTGTTCGGCACTCCGTCGTCCGACAATTCGTAGATCGTGAAGCCGTCGTAGTTACCGGCATAGGCGTAATCGCCTTCGAATGCCAGGTCGGATCCGGTGCCCTGGAGTTCACCGTCCATGGGGATGTTGGTGACGAGCTCCATGTTCTCGCTCGCGACCTCACCGGGCAGGACGTCGGGGCCGGCAGAGGTCTCGTCGGCGTCGAGTTCGTCGGCGAACTCCGCCTCGGAGAACTGTTCGTTGAGCTCGAAGGCCTCAGGCGCCTCGGCCTCGGACGGGGCGGCGACTGCGGCGCCCGCCGCAGTGAGAGCGGTGCCGGTCAGGACCAGGGCAGCGGCCGCGGAGAGCGTGCGCCGACCTGTGAATGGGGATCGTTTGGGACGCATGGTGCGTCTTCACCTCCTGTATCGGATGTCTGTGGTCTTACCTCCAGAAAAAGTTTCGTCCAAATCTTTTCGAGGATTCGTTCAGGCATTTTCAAGGGTTCAACACAGCCGTTACACGCGGTGGAAAGGATGACGTCATGGGAGATTCCACTCATGATCACAACGAAATCGCCGAGCACGCGACGATGTCGACGACGACCCGTTCCCGGCGCTCGGGAGCCGTATTCCTGGCGGGAATTCTGACCTTGTCCCTGGCATTCGTCCTCGGCGCGGGATCCGCTGCCGTCGCCGCTCCGAAGGACGGGAAGGGGCCCAAGAAGCCCAAGGACGACCCGACGACCGAGGAGCCGGTCGTGGTGAACCCGGGCGGTCCGGGTGACGACAACGGGACGGACGATCCGGACGACGGCTCCGAGACCCCGGATCCCGATCCGGCGGACACCTGGAACGACGCGGACGCCGACTTCATGACGATGATGGTCCCGCACCACGCCCAGGCGTTGACCATGACCGACTGGGCCGCCGAGCAGGCCGAGTCGGGTGAGCTCAAGCGACTGGCCTACCGCATGAACCTGGAACAGGGTGCGGAGATCTCACTCATGGCCGGCTGGCTGGAGGACCGCGGCCTCGACGTCCCGGCCGAGGCGGAGAACGGCTGGCAGCCCGGCGGCATGGCCATGCACGGCATGCTCACCGACGAGCAGATGGCCGAACTGGAGGCCGCCGAGGGCGCCGAGTTCGACCGCCTCTTCCTCACCGGCATGATCCAGCACCACCAGGGCGCGATCATGATGTGCGACGAGGTCGTCATCAGCGGCATCGACGCGACGGTGGAGCAGATGGCCACGCACATGACCTCGAGCCAGGGCGCGGAGATCGCGCGCATGCAGGACATGCTCGACGCGATGGGGTGAGCCGGTCCGGCGAATCAGATGCTGGAAGATCTGCGCTCCGCCACCGGAAAATCGCAGATCTTCCAGCATCTGATATGGGGCAGTGGCTGAGTGGATCTCAGGCGCCGCCCAGGGTCTCCGGTTCCGCGGCGTACTCCTCCAAGGGAGCGTCGAGGAGTTCGTGGACCCCGGCGACGATCTCGTCCGGGCGGAACGGGAAGCGGGCGACCGCCTCGTGGTCGGAGATCCCGGACAGGACGAGGACGGTGTGCATGCCCGCCTCCATCCCGGCGACGATGTCCGTGTCCATCCGGTCGCCGATCATCGCCGTGTGCTTGGAATGCGCGCCGATCCGGTTGAGCGCCGACCGGAACATCATGGGGTTCGGCTTGCCGACGACGTAGGGCTCCCGCCCCGTCGCCTTCGTGATGAGCGCGGCGATCGACCCGGTGGCCGGCAGCACCCCTTCCGGGCTGGGCCCCGTCGCATCGGGGTTCGTCACGATGAACCGGGCCCCACCGTTGATGAGGCGGATCGCCTTCGTGATCGACTCGAACGAGTAGGTGTGCGTCTCCCCGACTACCACGAACTCCGGGTCGACCTCCGTCATGACGAAGCCCGCCTCGTGGATCGCGGTCGTGAGTCCCACCTCGCCGACGACGAAGGCCGTCCCGTGCCCACTGCCGCCGTTCGCCGCGGCGGTCTGATTGCGCAGGAAGTCCGCGGTCGCCATCGCCGAGGTCCAGATCCGGTCCTCGGGGACCTCCAGCCCGGAGGTCCGCAGGCGTGCGCTGAGGTCACGCGCCGTGTAGATCGAGTTGTTCGTGAGGACCAGGTACGGCGTGTCGGTGCGCCGCCACTGGTCGAGCAGTTCCGCCGCACCCGGCAGCGGATGGTTCTCCTGGACGAGCACGCCGTCCATGTCGGTCAGCCAGCACTCGATCGAACTGCGGTCGGACACGATGACCTCCGGGGGTTCTTCGGACGCGACCGTCCCCACGGGACGGCACACACGGACGCCGCCGAGGCGCCCGTCACTCCCAGCCTACGTTCCCCACCCGTGGCCCGGGAGGGGCGGAACGGGCCCCGTGCCTCGGAAGGCGGTGGGCGCCTCGGGAGCGGGGGCCGGTGAGTGAGCACAGACCAATGGAAGAACGCGGTGTGTCACCGATCCGGAACATCCGTGGACGGAGGGTGGCCGAGAGGTGTACCAGAGTGGACCAGTGTGTCGGTCCAGTGGTCCGCGACGGACCGCGACAAGGGATCTGACCAGGGCTGATGATGTCGAGGAGCAGGAGGACGGATGAGCGTGACGGCGCCGGTGTGCATGGAGGCACCCGCCGACGACCACGGGATCCTGCAGGAGAGGTCCCGGACCCTCTCGACGCAGGCGGAGACCGTCGGGACCACGCTCACGACCTTCGAGCAGCAGTCGGCCGGGGCGATGGATGCGATGAGTTCCACGCGGGCGCAGCAGTTGTTCTACTACGTCGGTAAGGCGACCTCGATGTTGTCGGCGTCGCAGGAGACGGCGGCGGGCGCCTCGACGGCCTTGTCGGATTTCGCGTCGGACGTCTCGGACGTGAAGGAGGTGCTGGAGACGACCCGGGAGAAGTGGGTCGATCTGGAGTACGACCGGCGGGCGATCGACCAGGCGTACCAGACCTGGGAGGGCATGCGGAGCCTCACCCCTCCGAGCCCTGACGGCGAGTCACCGGCCCCCGGCTCGTCCACGGGTTCGGGAACCGGCACGCCCACGCTCGCACCCCCGGATCCCTGGGTCTCGCCACTGAACCCCTTGCCCGTCGCGGTGTCGTTGACCCGGACGGGGAGCCTGCTGGGCCTGCCGACGGCGATCGATTCGACGAACCACTGGAGCGCGATCAACCAGATCGACACGGCCCAGGCGGGGCTGGTGGGCGACGCCGAGGGCGAGCAGGAGCGGTACCGGACCGCGGTGGCACGGGCGACCGAACGGTTCGACGGTCTCTACGTCGAGCTCGATCCGGCCGAAGTGCTCTTCGAGGCCCGAATGCACGAACTCGACCTGTTCACCGTCCGGACGGGGCTCACCCTCCCGGAACTCGGGTACGAGAGCCCGGAGGAGCAGTGGCAGTGGCTCCTGGGCGAGGGCCTCGCGCTGCGCGAGCACGAACGGCGCTACGGCGAGCACGCGGGTGACGGGACGACCGGGCCCGGGGGAACCACCGTGGGCGGCGGCCGCGAGGAGAACTGGGAGGAGACCCTCCGGGCGCACGGGCTCGACGGGATCATCGGGGACCTGCGGGCGCAGTATCCCGGCGTCCTCGGTCCCACGGGGAGGTCGGACACCGCCGCCGAGGCGCCCCCACGGATCGAGGACCTGCCCGGGACCAGACCGGAGCCGGTCCACCACCTGACCCGCCCGACAGGGCCGTGGGTGGACCACGGCCCGGAGCCGCTGACGGTGCCGCAGTTCCTGTCGTATGCGAATTACCTCGGGCGGGAACTCCCCGAAGCGATCGCCGATCCGCCGACTTTTCGACCCGATCCCCATGCTCTCGGGCCGACCACGCCGCAATACACCCATGTCCACCGGCCGTCCGCGGTCTATCGGGACCCCATGTACGACGCACTGATGACGGGAGAACGCACGGCTCTGACCGGCGGGGTCCCGCAGCCCCAGACCTGGCGGACGGTGGCGTCGGCAGTCGATCTGAATCTGTTCCGAGCGGTGGGGTTCGTCGGGATGGTCGGCGATGCGCAGACGCTGCTGGAGGGCTCGCAGTACACGGGTATGCGGGGCGCCGTCGACTACGGGATGGCGGGCGTCGGGCTCGTCTCCGGTGCCGCCGGTCTGGCCTCGGCCGCCGGGCTCGTCACGCTCGGAACCGTCGCCGCCCCCGTCACGGCGATCGCCGGCCTCGCCGCCGGTGGGTGGGCCCTCGGCAACTACCTGTACGACAACGCCGAACAATGGGACGACGACATCGATGTCGCACAGTCCACGGTCGACGACTGGATGGCCGAGCACGAGGGCAACGGACTGGTGCAGGCGCTCGGGTATGCCGCGAACGGTGGGATGGGCCTGGCCGAAGTGGGTCTCAAAGCCGTCGACATGGTCGGCGACGGGCTGGGTGACCTGGGCGACGCGCTCACCTTCTGGGACTGAGGCGGTCGGGAGGGAGAACACGGTCCGGCGGGAGAACCCGCACTGGCAGGAGAACACGGTCCGTCGGGAGAGCAGCGTGTGTCACCGAACCGGCACATCCGTGTCGGGTCCACGGGAACTCGGTGAACCGGCGGTGAACAGTTCCTCGTTCCGGGTGATCGCACGGGTGCATGGGCGGATGATCGGTCCGGTGGTGCAGCCGAGCGACAGGGGGACCCATGAACGTGACGGCACCGGCGTGCATGGATGCGCCCAGGGACGACGATGCGGCACTGCTCGGACGGTCGCGGACCCTCTCGACGCAGGCGGAGACCGTCGGGACCACGCTCACGACCTTCGAGCAGCAGTCGGCCGGGGCGATGGATGCGATGAGTTCCACGCGGGCGCAGCAGTTGTTCTACTACGTCGGCAAGGCGACGTCGATGCTCTCGGCGTCGCAGGAGACGGCGGCGGGCGCCTCGACGGCCTTGTCGGATTTCGCCTCGGACGTCTCGGACGTGAAGGAGGTGCTGGAGACGACCCGGGAGAAGTGGGTCGATCTGGAGTACGACCGGCGGGCGATCGACCAGGCGTACCAGACCTGGGAGGGCATGCGGAGCCTCACCCCTCCGAGCCCCGACGGCGAGTCACCGGCCCCCGGCTCGTCCACGGGTTCGGGAACCGGCACGCCCACGCTCGCACCCCCGGATCCCTGGGTCTCGCCACTGAACCCCTTGCCAGTCGCGGTGTCGTTGACCCGGACGGGGAGCCTGCTGGGACTGCCGACCGTCATCGACTCGACGAACCACTGGAGCGCGATCAACCAGATCGACCTGGCCCAGGAAGGGCTGGTCACGCAGGCCGAAGAGGAACAGGAGCGGTACCGGACGGCGGTGTCCGGGGCCACGGAGGCCTTCGACGGGCTGTACGTCGAACTCGACCCGGTCGAGGTCCTGTTCGACGCCCGGCAGCACGAACTGGAGCTCTACTCGGTGAGGACGGGGCTCACACTCCCGGAGATGGGTTACGACACCCCGGAGGAGCAGTGGCAGTGGCTCCTGGGCGAGGGCCTCGCGCTGCGCGAGCACGAACGGCGGTACGGCGAGTTCGCGGCCGCCGGGTACGCCACCGCGACGGAGCAGGACCTCGTCGACGCCGGTGAGCTCGACCCCTCGGCGCTCGACGACGGGAGACACACACCGGGTACCGTGTCCGGCTCGTCCCCACAGGAGGACGGCTGGGAGGATCTCGCCCGGCAGCACGGTCTCGAGGAGGTCATCGGGGACATCGCGGAGCAGTACCCGCATCTCATGGGGCACGACGGACTGCCGCACACCGATCCCTACGCTCCCGTCGACCCCACGACCGGTGACCCGGTGCCCGCCGACGCCCAGGTGTTGCCGCACACGCCGGAGGAGATCTTCGCCATGACCCCGGCGGAACAGTGGGCACACGGGTACTGGCCCGGGCCGCCGTGGTCGATCCCGGAGAACCACCGGGCCGACGTGGCCGATCTGGAGGCCGCGGTGCCGGATCCGATTGTGCCGGGCACGGACCCCGTTGACGGGACCACTGCGACGGTCTCGGCGCCGGTGGACGAGCCCTTCAACTGGCAGCAGGCGGTGTCCTCCGGGCGGTACCTGCACCGCTTCTGGTTCGACAAGGACGCCCGGGTGTGGCGGGTGGGCCGCCACCTCCAGGATCTGCAGGCCGTCCGTGGGGGCACCCCCGTCGACCCGGCCCACCTGCGGCCGCTCAACGGGACGACATGGACGACCTTCCACTCACCCACCGACGCCTTCGCCCGTCCCCTGTACGACGGGCTGGTGACCGGCAAACGACCGGTGCCCTCGGTGAATCCGGGGACCTGGACGGTCACCTACGACCCGAACACCCGGATCACGGCACACATTCCCAACCCGGCGGTGAGGGCCCACCTGCCTCACCTCCAGGAAGGGGTCGGGACGACCTCGGCGGTGAGTGCGTCCCCGGACGGGCCGCGGTGGCGGAACGTCGCCTCGGCCGTGGACGTCAACGCCTTCCGCACGCTGGGCGTGCTCGGGGTGGTGAACGATGCGCAGACGGTGTGGAACGGGTCGAACTACGAGGGATTCCGTGGGGACGTCGACCGGGCGATGGCCGGAGTGGGGCTCGCCTCGGGTGTCGCAGGTCTCGCGTCCTCGGCCGGGCTCGTGACCCTCGGGACGGTGGCCGCACCCGTCACCGTGGTCGCCGCGACCGCCGCCGGCGCATGGGCTCTGGGCAACTACCTGTATGACAACGCCGAGCAGTGGGACGACGACATCGACGACGCCCAGGCGGCCGTGGACGACTGGATGGACGACCACCGGGGCAACGAGTTCGTCCAGTTCGCGGGGAACACCGCGAACGGCGCGATGGCGGTGGCCGAGGGCGGACTCAAGGCCGTCGACTGGACCGGTGACCGCCTGGGCGAGGCCACCGACTGGGCCGGGGACAGACTCAGCGACGTCGGCGACGCCCTTACCTTCTGGGACTGATCACCCGGGACCGATCACCCGGGACCGAGCCGTTCTGATGCCGGGGTGTTCCGGGATCGATACACCGATCCCGTCCCGGGTCACCCGGCATTCACACTCATCGACCACCATGGGGTGACGTGACGACTTCCACAGACAGCACCCCCGCCGCCGAGGCGCCCGCCGGGCCCGGAGACCCCTTCGTCTCCCCGGCGACCGCGCTGCCCCTCCATCCCTCCCACCTGGTCCCCGTCGATCCCACGGAGGCACTGTTCCGCGTACTCGACTCCGGGCGGGAGGACTTCGTCCCACTCGTGACCCTCGTCGACGAGGAGTTGTCCGTGCTCCTCGACTCCGAACGGCACCGTGGCGGATTCCCCTACCTCCACGGGCTCGCGCCCGAACTCCGTGACCAGGCGAAGGAGACCGCCGCGCGCCTGCTCGTGGCCCGGCGCCTGGTCCACCCGGTGGACATGGGTGGGGACACCGCTGAGAGCCGGATCCGCCTCCAGGCGACCTCCGAACTCCAGGGCACCGTCATGGCGATCCGCTCGTCGCCCCAGACGGTGCGGGCCCATCGGGAGACCGCGGAGACCGCGACGACCCTGGTCCACCACCAGTTCACCGATCTCGACCGCGTCGTCGAGGAGATCGTCACCGCCGACGGCACCCATGTGTTCTCCGTCGGGCCGCTGACCGGGGCCGCGGCGCGTCTGGCCGCCTTCGTCGACCCGCACGGCACGGCCCGGCGCACGGGCGACACCCGCCGGGTCGACATGGCCGACGTGATCCGCGGCGACGCGACGATGGGAGGGATCGAGACCGACGCCCGGATCGTCACGACGATCCACGGACGCAACATCTCCCGGTGGTTCCCCGGCCGTGGGGTCCGGGAGGGGTACGTGCCCGGGTCCATGCACGCCTTCGTCCAGGAGGTGTTCCTCGACGGGAACCGCACGGTCCCGGGGTTCACCGAGCGTCGCGTGACCGTGTACGTGGGTGCCGAGGACGTCACCGTCGCCGAGGCGACCCATGACGGTCCGGTCCTGCAGCTGCGCGAGGTGGACGGTCCCACACTCGGTCGGCTCGCCGCTCAGTTCGGGTTGCCGGACCATGCGCTGCCCACGGAGATCGTCGAACGACAATTGGCGGAGAACTCCCGTGAGCCCGAGGCCTTCCTCGCCGAGGCGTCCCTCCGCAGTCCGCGACCGTCGGGGAGGTCGGCGGGCGACGACCGCGGGCGGTCGGGACGTGGCGACGACACTCGGTCCGACAGCACTCAGTCCGACAAAACAGGGAAGGCACAGTCATGAGCGGTGGCGACATCGATGCCCTGCGGGAACACGCGAGCACCATCAAGGGCCTGCGCGTCGACTACGAGGGGGCGAACTCGGAGATCCGCTCGGCCCTGCAGTCCTCGTCCGGGGCCGCCGCGGACGAGGGTCTGGCGACCGCGATCTCCGCGGTGGACGAGCGGGTGTTCTTCTCGCTCGCGCACCTGCCGGAGGTCATCAGCGTGACCGGCGGGATCGTCTCCGAGAACGCGGAGAACCTGGCGGCCGCCTTCGGCGAGGAATGACCTTGCTGGTCTGAGGGTGGAGACGGGTGTGCCACCAAGGCGGACGAGCGAAGGAGTACGTGGGGTTGGTACTTCGAGCGAGGACAACGCCGGTGGCGCACCCGTATCCGCCCTCAGACCCCCAACAGTCGGGTGTGGTGGTCGTGTCCACCGAACATCGCGTCGATGGTGAGGATCCGCTTGTGCAGGTGGCCGATCGACAGTTCGTCGGTCATGCCCACGCCGCCGTGCGCCTGGATCGCGGACTCGCCCACCTGCTTGCCCAGCCGTCCCACCTGGGCCTTGAGCACCGAGACGTCACGGCCGGTGAGACGTCCGGCCTCGGCGAGGGCCGTCGTGTACAGCAGGGTGGCGCGGGCCCGCGTGTACGCGATCTTCATGTCGGCCAGTCGGTGGGCGATCGCCTGGAAGGTGCCGATCGGTTTGCCGAACTGTTCGCGGGTGGAGACGTATTCGGCGGTGCGGGCGAGTGATTCTCCCATGGCCCCGACCGCCTCGGCGGCGAGGACGACGAGGGCACGGTCGAGGGTCGGTGCCAGGAACCGGTCCGCCTCGGCGGAGACGAGGAGCGCCGGAGTGGCGTCGAGGTGCAGGTCCGCAGCGCGTCGACCGTCGACCGTCGTGTAGCCGCGGGCGCCCGCGATCGGGCCCTCGACGGCGAACAATGCCAGGCTCTCGTCGAGACGGGCGGTCACGAGGACGAGATCCGCCTGGTCGCCGTGCAGCACCAGGCGCTTGGACCCGCTGAGCGTGTGCCCGCCGTCCGCGCGTTCGGCGACGGTCGTGACGAGCTCCGGGTCCGGGGTGCCCCGGCCCTCCTCGTGGCCGAGGGTGGCACGGAGCGACCCTGCGGCGACCCCTTCGGTCCACGCGGCCAGGGGCACGTCCGGGGAGGTCCTGGAGGGCTCTTGCGCGGCGGCTGTGAGCAGGCCCCCGGCGAGGACGACGGAGGCGGTCCAGGGTTCGACGACGAGGTGGGCGCCCAGGCGCTCGGCGACGGCGACGAGGTCGACGACCGAGCCGTCCAGGCCGCCGGCCGACTCCGGGAAGGGGATGGCGGTGAGTCCGAGGTCGACGAGGCGGTCCCAGACCGCGGACGACCAGCCGGCCTCCGAGGCGGAGATCTCCCGGCGGGTGTCGAGGTCGTAGTGGCGTCCCAGCGCCTTGTCGACGGTGGCGCGGAGCTCGTCCTGCTCCGAGCTGAAGGTGAAGTCCATGGTGGTCTCTTTTCTCAGGCTCGCAGAGAGCGGCGGGGTGCCGGGGTCGGGGCGGCGTTCAACGCAGCGAGCGGGCGAGGAGGTCCCGCTGCACCTCGTTGGTCCCGGCGTAGATGCTCGTGGCCCGGCTGTTGAGGTAGTAGGGCATGCCGATGAGGGCGAGCGGGTCGGTCACATGCGCGTCGTCGGCGCCGACCTGCAGGGCCGCGCGGCGGTCGGGCAGGGCGTCGAGCCCGAGCACGCGGATCATGAGTTCCGAGATCCGCTGCGTGAGTTCGGAACTCATGAGCTTGGCGAGCGAGGAGATGGCGGGGTCCTGCGAGAGCGGGTGGCCGCTGATGGCGAGCTTCTCGAAGTGCTCCTGGGAGGCGACCTCCGCCTCCAGTTCCCCGAGTTCCCGCTGGAAGTCGGCCTGGTCGGCCAGTGTGCCGCCGAAGGGTGAGGGGGTGGCCGTGGCCGACTCGCGGATCCGTTCGAGCTGGCGGCGCATGGCGGGGCTCGCCGCGGCGACGCCGCGTTCGTGCTTGAGCAGGGCCTTCGCGACGGTCCAGCCGTCGTTCTCGGCACCCACCCGGCCGGACTGCGGGACCCGGACGTCGGTGAAGAAGACCTCGCACTGTTCGGGTTCCCCGTCGAGGCCGATGATCGGCCGGATCTCCATGCCGGGGTAATCCGTGCGGTCGAGGAGGAGGAAGGTGATGCCCTCCTGCTTCTTCCCGGAGTTGTCGGTGCGCACGAGCATGAACATGCGGTTGGCGCGGTGGGCCAGCGTCGTCCAGATCTTGCTGCCGTTGATGACGTAGTCGTCGCCGTCGGCCACCGCGGTGCAGCCGAGCGAGGCGAGGTCGGAACCCGCACCCGGTTCCGAGTACCCCTGCGTCCAGTAGTCCTCACCCGCGAGAATCCCCGGCAGGTGCTTCTGCTGTTGTTCGGGGGTCCCGAGCTCCATGAGGAGCGGGCCGACCATGCGCAGGCCGTTGGGCAGCAGGGGCGGCAGGCCGCGCTTCTGGTACTCGTCGGCGAAGACGTAGCGTTGTTCGACGCTCCAGCCGGTGCCGCCGTGCTCGACCGGCCAGTCCGGGGCCGCCCACCCGCGGGTGTGGAGGATCTTCTGCCAGGCCATGGCCTGGTCGAAGGGGGCGAAGGCGCTCGTCGTCTTCCGGCCGGCCTCCCGGATCGCGTCGGTGGGTGCGGAGTCGAGGAAGGAGGCGACCTCCGCGCGGAAGTCCTCGAAATCGGTGCTCGGTGTGAGGTCCATGGTCTCAGCCCTTCGTGTCCGTCTGGTCCGTGAAGGCGGCGATGCGGTCGCGGGCGTCGGGGCCCATGCCCCTGCTGTCCATGACCTCGCGGACGAGCCCCGCGTCGAGGTGCACGGCATCGGTGGAGTCGAGCAGTTCCTTGTTCGCGGCGTGCGAGAAGGGCGACTGCGCGGCGATGCGACCGGCGGAGAAGCACTTCCCGGCACCCCGGAGGACGACGCAGCGGACGGACGTGTCCGTGGCGAGGTCGGTCACGTGGGCGCGGAGTTCGGAGAACATCGCCACGGTGAGGGCGTTGAGCTTCTCCGGGCGGTTGAGCCTGAGCTCCGTCCAGCCGTCGTGGTCGGTGCGCAGTACGAGTTCACCCACGTGAGGGCCTCCCTGGGGTCTCGGTCGGGACCTGTACGGCACATCGTCGTGTCGCACGTCACGGTCCCGGTCATCTTCACGTTGAACGAACGATCTGTCAACGATTTGAAGACTCCCGCACCTAGACTGGGGGACCATGACTGCGACTCCCCTCAGCGTCCGCGACCAGATCGACTCCGTCCTCACCCAGGCGGAGATGAACAACGGGATCGTGCCCGTCGTCGAGGCCGGTGACCCGGTCCTGCGCACCGTCACCGAGGACTTCGACGGCCAGGTCGACGACGCCACCCTGCAGAAACTCGCCGAGGTCATGCTCGCCACCATGAAATGGGCACCGGGCGTGGGCCTGGCGGCCCCACAGGTGGGCATCTCCCTGCGCATGTTCGTCGCGGAGGACCCCGCCCGTGTCACCCCCGAGGTCGCCGAGGCGCGCGACCGACACGGCATCGACACGACCGTCGTCCTCAACTCCCGCTACACCGCCGCGACCGATCAGCAGGTGTCCTTCTTCGAGGGGTGCCTGTCGATCCCCGGTTACCAGGCGGTCGTCGCCCGGCCGCGGACGATCGAACTCACGGGCACCGCGCTCGACGGGACGTCCGCCGACCGGGAGGTCTCCGGGTGGGAAGCCCGGATCGTCGCACACGAGACGGACCACCTGGACGGCGTCCTCTACACCGACAAGGCCGAACTGCGCTCGCTGGCGACGACCAAGCAGGTGATGCGGTGGTGGAACCAGCCGACCGCGCAGGAGGCGGCCCGGGCCCTCGGCTTCGACCTACCCGAGTCCCCGATCCTCTGAACCCGCCCCACGGCCCGCCCCGCCCCACCGAAAGGACCCACGTCATGACCACGCGGACCCTCACGCTCGCCGCCGGGTGCTTCTGGTGCCTCGACGCGGTCTACCGCCGCACCCGGGGTGTGACGGCCGTCGAATCGGGGTACACGGGCGGTGAGGTCCCGGACCCGACCTACCGCCAGGTGTGCACCGGGACGACGGGGCACGCCGAGGCCGTCCGGGTCACCTTCGACCCGGAGGTCGTCCCGGAGGCCGTGATCCTCGGGATGTTCTTCACCGGCCACGACCCGACCTCGCTCAACCGGCAGGGGCACGACGTCGGCACCCAGTACCGTTCGGCGATGTTCTACGCGGACGAGGATCAGAAGGAGCACTTCGCCCGGGCGATCCGGGATGCGCAGCAGCACTTCGACGCGCCCCTCGTCACGACCCTCGAACCGATGTCCACCTGGTACCCGGCCGAGCCCGAGCACCAGGACTTCTACACCCGCAACCCGCTGAGCGGGTACTGCCACGTCATCATCGATCCCAAGGTGGCCGCCGCGCGGACGGCCTATGCGGACTGGATGCAGTGAGACGGGGTGGAGTGGGATGGGGTGAGGTGAAGGAGAAACTCCCGGCGGACATCTGGGTCCTCGTCTCCGCGGCCTTCATCGTCGCGCTCGGGTACGGCATCATCGCGCCCGTGCTGCCGCAGTTCGCCGACTCCTTCGGTCTCGGCATCACCGCCGCGACCGTGGTGGTGAGCTCCTTCGCGTTCTTCCGTCTCGTGTGCGCCCCGGCCGGGGGTGCCATGGTCAACCGCATGGGCGAGCGGTGGGTCTACGTCACCGGCCTGCTCGTCGTCGCCGCCTCCACCTTCGCCGTCGCGCTCGCCCAGACCTACTGGCAGCTGCTGCTGTTCCGTGGTCTCGGCGGCCTGGGCTCGACGATGTTCACCGTCTCCGCCATGGCGATCATCATCCGCATCGCCCCCACCCACATGCGGGCGCGGGCCACCGGCGCCTACGCCCAGGCCTTCCTCGTCGGCAACATCCTGGGCCCCGTCGTCGGCGGTCTCATGGCGGGCTGGGGCATTCGCGTGCCCTTCGTGGTCTACGCCGTCGGTCTCGTCATCGCCGCGCTCGTCGTCCGCCTCCGGCTGGGTAAACGGACCGAGGTCGCGCTGCCCGCCACGGACGGATCCGCTCCCGAGGCGCCCTCCACTCCCGCGGAGAACGTCGGGTCGGCACCGGCCACCTCGTCCCGCTTCGCGGCCCGAAGGGCGCGCAAGCGCGCCGAGCGGGCCGTGCGGGAGGCGGACCGGTTGCCGCGCATGCGGTTCCGGGAGGCCTGGCAGGACTCCGCGTACCGGGCCTCGCTCGTGTCCTCGCTCGCCAATGGCTGGACCTCGAACGGGATCCGGGTGGCGCTCTACCCCCTGTTCGTCGTCCACGTCCTCCAGGCGGACGCCCGGATCGCCGGGATCGCGCTCACCGTCTTCGCGGTCGGCAACGTCATCGCCGCCCGCGCCGTCGGTCGGTGGGCGGACTCGGTGGGCAGGCGCCCCTTCGTCCTCGGTGGCCTCGCGGTGCTCGCCGCCTCGACCTTCGGGCTCGCCTTCGTCGGACACACCGTGCCGTTCCTGCTCCTCTCGGCGCTCTCGGGTCTCGGCGCCGGTCTGCTCAACCCGGCGCAGCAGGCCGTCGTCGGCGACGTGATCGGCAAGGAGCGGGCCGGCGGTACCGTGCTCTCGCGCTTCCAGATGTCGATGGACGCCGGCGCCATCTTCGGGCCGATCGTCGCGGGTGCCCTCGCCGAGCAGCTGGGGTACGGCACGGCCTTCGCGGTGTCCGGGGCGATTGCGGCACTCGGGTTCCTCGTGTGGCTCACCGGCCGGGAGACACTCCCGTCCCGGGAGACACCGCTTTCCCGGGAAGGCGCGTCCCGTGGTCCGGATCCTGTGGACGGGGACGGACCCGGTCGGGACGAGTAGGGGGAGGGGCGCCTCGGCCGCGTCCTGAGGCATCGCTCGAGGGCGGTTCCGGCAGGACTGCCGGGGCGGGCGACCTGCGGTCACAGTCCGGGCCGACCGGGGGTCCGTGGCCGGGGGACGGAGAGCCCGGCATCCACAGGCCACAGCGGGGTCTTCCGGCCCCGTGGGGCGGTCCGGGAGTGTTCCGGCCATGGACGACATGTATCTCATCCCCGGACCCCCGCCCGCTCTTCGTGACACGGCTCTTGGTGACACCGCACTTCTCGACACCGGACCGGTGCGGGAACCGGAGGCGGAGGACCTGTGCGCGTGGATCGACGCGCTCCAGTCTGCCCACCCCGACGCGATCGCGCACGGGCCGACCGCCGCACGACTGTGGGGAGTGCCGCTGCCCCTGCGGGTGCGGTCCGAACGACGTCTCCACCTGGCGGTCGAGGCCGGGCGGTCACCGGTCCGCCGACCGGAGGTCGTGTGTGCGTCGACCCGCTTCTACGACCCGCACCTGGTGCAGGAGGTGGTCGTCAACGGGCCCGGTCAGACGGTCGTGTCGCTCGCGACCCTGCTCGACATGGAGGAGCTCTGCCTGGTGCTCGACCACCTCTTCACCCACGGCGAGTGCCCGGAGACCGGTGACCCGGACGCGGCGCGGGCCTTCTTCCGGCAGTACCCGCGGTTCCCCGGTGCCGGACGGGTGCGCTCGGCACTCGCGCAGTTCTCGTGACCATTTCTCGCAACGATTTAAGGGAAACCCCACCCCGATGGTGGGGGACCAGGGTGAGACGGTGCGCCGGACCCCCGTACGATGGAGGACGGCCGGATGCGACCCTGTATCCGTTCGCCCGGACCACTTCTTCAGGTCGCGGGACCCGCGTGCGTCGAAAGGCCCCGAGTGAGAGCTCTGACCCGACTCAGTCTGAAGAACCGTGCACTCATCGCGCTCATGTCCGTCGTGGTCGTGGTGTTCGGTGTCATCGGCGCCGGGTCGCTCAAGCAGGAGCTCATGCCCTCGGTGCAACTGCCCCAGGCGGTGGTGTTCGCCAACTACGAGGGCGCCTCGCCGGAGGCCGTCGAGCGGGAGGTCACCGAGCCCCTCGAGGGCGCACTCGGGGGTGTCCAGGAGGTCGAGTCGATCAGTTCGGTCTCCTCGACCGGGTCCTCCCAGGTGATCGTCGAGACGGAGTACGGCACGGACTCCGACGACATCGTCCGGGCACTCCAACGGGCCGTCTCCCAGGTCGAGGCACAGATGCCCGACGGGGTCGAGCCGAACGTGTTCGCCGGTGGGATCGACGACTTCCCGGTCATGCAGATCTCGGTGACCGGTGGGGAGTCGACGGAGAAGCTCGCCCAGGAGCTCGAGGACGTGGCCGTCGTCGAGATCAAGAAGTTCGGCGGGGTCCGCGACGCGACGATCGAGGGCACCGTGACCCAGGAGGTCGCGATCACCGTCCGGGAGGACGACCTGGAGGACGAGGGCGCCTCGCTCGACGAGATCGCCGGGATCCTGCAGGCCAACGGTGTGCCCACCTCGGCCGGCGACCTGGAGACCGGGGACGCGACCGCCCCCGTCCAGATCGGTACCCGCCTGACCTCCGTCGAGGACATCGCGGACATCGCGATCGCGGGTTCCGACGGTCCGGTCCTCCTCCGCGAGGTCGCCGATGTCGAACTCCGGGACGAACCGGTGAGCTCGATCTCGCGGACGAACGGCGCGGACTCCCTGACCCTGTCGGTGACGAAGAAGCCGGACGCGAACACCGTCGAGGTCTCCCATGCGGTCGAGCAGGCGCTCGACGACGTGCAGGACCAACTGAGCGGGGACGTCGAGTTCGTCACCGTCTTCGATCAGGCACCCTTCATCGAGCAGTCCATCCACGACCTCGTGGTCGAGGGTGCCCTGGGCCTCGGCTTCGCCGTTCTCGTCATCCTCGTCTTCCTCATGAGTGCCCGGGCGACGGTCATCACGGCGATCTCGATCCCGCTCTCCCTCCTCGTCACCCTCATCGGCGTGTGGATGACCGGCTACTCGCTCAACATGCTCACCCTCGGTGCGCTCACGATCTCGATCGGTCGTGTCGTCGACGACTCGATCGTCGTCATCGAGTCGATCCGGCGCAGGCACGCGACCGGTGGTGCCAAGTTCGCGAACATCCTCGCGGCGACGGGGGAGGTCGCCGGGGCCATCACCTCCTCGACGCTCACCACCGTCGCGGTGTTCCTGCCGATGGTGTTCGTCGGAGGGATGGTGGGCGAACTGTTCCGCCCCTTCGCGCTCACCGCCTCGATCGCGCTGCTCGCCTCGCTCGTCGTCGCCCTCACGATCGTCCCCGTCCTCGCGTACTGGTTCCTGCGGGACCGCGAGTCGCGGGTGAAACTCAGCGGGGAGCAGCGGAAGCGGATCCGGTCCGACCGGAAGGCCGCGCTCGCCGAATGGCGGGCCGAGCGGAAGCAGGCGAGGAAGCAGAAGGGCGACGTCACCCGCCCCTCCGG
Organism: Brevibacterium litoralis; assembly: GCF_040212315.1. Lineage (NCBI taxonomy): Bacteria > Bacillati > Actinomycetota > Actinomycetes > Micrococcales > Brevibacteriaceae > Brevibacterium > Brevibacterium litoralis. The sequence goes on from NZ_JBDIUY010000010.1 coordinate 234,394, forward strand.
CCGTCACAGCCTGCCGACCGGTGCGATCCCGCTCGTCGGGCAGGAGGAGGACCAGGCGGAGGAGGTCGACGAGCTGGCCGGCATGCGCTCGCCGGTCACCCGTCTGCAGAAGACCTACGTACCCGTCATCCGGGCGGCCACCCGGTTCCCGGTCGTCACGATCCTCATCGCCGTGCTCGTGCTCGGCGGGACCTTCGCGATGATCCCGGGCCTCAAGACCCAGCTCATGGGCGACACCGGGCAGAACTCGATCACCGCGATGCAGGAGTTCCCCGCCGGAGTCACCCTCGAGGAGGCCTCCGAACGGGCCACGGACGTCGAGGCGCTGCTCGCCGACGACCCGGAGGTCGTCGACCACCAGCTCACCATCGGTGGGGGCATGGCCGCCCTGTCCGGCGGCGGCAACCGCACCGGCAACTACACGATCACCCTCGAAGAGGGTGTCGACGTCCCGGCGGCCACCGAGCGGCTGCAGGAGGAGTTCGACGCCCTGCCGGAATCCGCGGGCGAAGTGCTCGTCATGGGGTCCGACGCGATGAGCGGCGGCGACGACATCACCGTGAGCCTCGTGTCGAACGATTCCGAGGCGATCGCCGACGGCGCCGAGGGCCTGGCGGACGAGCTGTCCGGTCTCGACGAGGTGTCCGCGGTGACGACCGACCTCGAGGCGTCCCAGCCGGTCGTCGAGGTCGACATCGACCGGGAGGCCGCCGCCGAGGAGGGTCTGACCGAGTCGCAGATCGGGCAGGTCGTCTCGCGGGCCATGCGCGGGCAGATGCTCGGCCAGGTCGTCATCGACGACGTCGGCCACTCCGTCCTGCTCTACGACGGTGAGGTGACGGACCTCGACGAACTGCGCGAGATGGAGATCGAGATCCCGGCGGCTCCTGCGGCACCGGGTCTGCCCGCCGGCGATCCGGAGACGATCGAACTCCAGGACGTCGCCGAGGTGAGCGAGGAGCTCACACCTGCGACGATCCGCCACACCGAGGGTCTGCGGGCAGTCACCGTGACCGTGACCCCGGCCGGGGACGACCTGGGCGCGGTGTCGACCGCAGTGCAGTCGACCGTCGACGAGTACGACTTCCCGCAGGGTGTCACCACGAACGTCGGGGGTGCCGCCGAGGAACTGGAGACGACCTTCACCCAGTTGGGCCTCGCGATGCTCGCCGCCGTGCTGATCGTGTTCGTCATCCTCGTGGCGACCTTCAAGTCGCTGCTGCAGCCGCTCATCCTGCTCGTGTCGATCCCCTTCGCCGCGACCGGCTCGATCGGTCTGCTGCTCGTCACCGGCACCCCGCTGGGCATGACGGCGATGGTCGGCCTGCTCATGCTCATCGGCATCGTCGTGACGAACGCGATCGTCCTCATCGACCTCATCAACCACTTCCGTGCGTACGGCGTTCCCCTGCGGACCGCGGTGATCCAGGGTGCGCGACTGCGGTACCGGCCCATCCTCATGACGGCGGCGGCGACGATCTTCGCGCTCGTCCCGATGGCGCTCGGGTTCACCGGCGGCAGCGCCTTCCTCTCGAAGGACCTGGCGATCGTCGTCATCGGTGGTCTGGTGAGCTCGACGGTGCTCACGCTCGTCCTCGTCCCGGTGCTCTACCAGTTGCTGGAGGGTGTGAAGGAACGACGGGCTGAGAAGCGGGCCATCCGCTCGATCACCCGCGGTGCCGTCATCGACGAGGCCGAGGCAGCCGCGAGTGCGGACTCCTGACACACCCGGACTCCCACCCGGACCGCGTCCGCGGTTCGGGTGGGAGGTCGTGCTCGTCGCGGCACTCTCCCTCGGGCAGTCGGCGGTGTACGCGGCCGTCAACCTCCTGGAGATCTCGACCCGGGCGCCGATCGCGCAGGCGCAGGCGAACCTCAACACCTCGCAGTCCGCCCGGCCATGGTTCGACCTTCTCTACCAACTCCTCGGCCTCGGTTTCTCGCTCGTCCCGGTCGTGCTCGCGCTGTACCTGATGAGTCGGGACCAAATCTGGCCGGCCCTCGGGGTCGAGGTCGGGGACACCCGGCCGGTCGCCCTGCGCACGGGTCTCGACCTGTACCGCCCCTGGTCGGACACCGGGCGGGGGCTCCTGCTCTTCCTCGTCATCGGCATCGGCACCCTCGGCGTGTACTGGGCGGGGAGGGGCCTGGGCATCACGGCGGAGATCGTGACGAACAACCTGTCCGCCCACTGGTGGACGGTCCCGGTGCTCCTGCTCGCAGCGGCCAAGAACGGGATCCTGGAAGAGGTCCTGCTCCTGGCCTTCGGGGCCGACCGGTTGGAGAAGCTGCGCTGGAACCCGTGGACGATCATCCTCGTCCTCGCCCTGTTCCGCGGGGCCTATCACCTCTACCAGGGCATCGGTCCGTTCGTGGGCAATGTGCTCATGGGGCTGCTCTTCGGTTTCCTGTACCTGCGGTGGAGGCGGACCATGCCCTTCGTCGTCGCGCACACGGTCATCGACGCCGTCGGCTTCCTGGGCCCCGGGATCCTCGCCGCGGTCGATCCGCGGGTCTGAGACGTGCCCCGACACTCGACCCCACCGGTAACGCACACTCCACATGCGCTAAATGTGCACGCCATCGTAAGTTACCCGCGCGTTCACGAGGCCGTTCCCCCGACTACAAGTCGTCTTGACACCGTGACACGGTCCCGGGACCTCAAGGGTCCCCGTTCGTTCCCCGTTCGACCGAAAGGTCTCACACCGTGTCACTCCTGCGTGAACTCCTCCCCATGGCCGACCACGTGCGCGGCAAGCGTTCCCCGGTCACCTGCCAGCTCAAGTGCGGCAACGCCTGCCTGGGCGATGTCTGCAACACCTCGGCGAACCCTAACTTCCGGTCGATCGCCTCGGCCGCGCTCAGCCGCCGTGCGGCCCTCGGCGTCGGTGCCGCCGGCGCACTGGCCGTCGCGGTGACGACCACAGGTTCCCCGACGGCAGCGCTGGCCGCCACGCAGGGTCCGACGGGTGCGGCCCCGGCGAAGTCCAAGCTCTCCTTCACCCCCATCGACCCGGTCCACTACGAGGTCGACGGTGTCCACGTCCCGAACGGTTTCACCTGGGCCCCGATCGCCCGCTGGGGCGATCGTCTGTTCCCCGACTCCCCGGAGTTCGACCCCGAGTCGCAGACCGAGGCCGCGCAGAAGCGTCAGTTCGGCTACAACTGCGACTACCTGTCGATCCAGCCGGTGGACGGGAAGAACGGCAAGCGCGCGCTGATGTTCTCCAACCACGAGTACGTGAACGAGGGCATCATGTACCCGGACTCGCTGCCGGCCGCCGAGCGTCGTGCGATCTCGCGGGCCGCCGTGGGTCTCACCGTCGCCGAGCTCACCCGGAAGAACGTCACCGACCCGTGGACCATCGACGTGGACGGCGAGAAGAACCGGCGCTTCCTCATGGAGACCGAGTACGCCTTCACCGGCCCCGCCGCGGGCTCCGATCTGCTGAAGACCGCCGACTACCCTGCCGGTGACATGGTGCAGGGCACCGTCGGCAACTGCGCCGGCGGTCTCACCCCCTGGGGCACACTGTTGTCCGGCGAGGAGAACTTCAACGGCTACTTCGCCGCTGCCGGCACCACGCCCGAGGAACAGCGCTACGGCCTCGGAGGGGAGGGCAACGGCTGGGCGGCCGACGACCCGCGGTTCGACACCCGCAACCCGGGCTACGAGAACGAGGCGAACCGGTTCGGGTACATCGTCGAGGTCGACCCCTGGGACCCGACCTCCACCCCGGTCAAGCACACCTCGCTCGGTCGCTTCAAGCACGAGGGCGCGAACGTCATCGTGGCCGAGGACGGTCGTGTCGTCGCCTACTCCGGTGACGACGAGCGGTTCGACTACCTCTACAAGTTCGTCTCCTGCGACACCTACCGCGAGGGCGACCGCGCGCACAACAAGACCCTCCTGGCCGACGGCGACCTGTTCGTCGCGAAGTTCTCCGGCAATTCGCCGGAGTCCGAGATCGACGGCTCCGGCGCGCTGCCGGCCGACGGTCACTTCGACGGCGCCGGTGAGTGGCTGCCGCTCGTCCTCGACGGGCAGTCCGCCGTCGAGGGCATGAGCGTCGAGGAGGTGCTCGTCCACACGCGTCTGGCCGCCGACAAGGTCGGCCCGACCAAGATGGACCGGTGCGAGGACGTGGAGCCGAGCCTCCACACCGGCCGTGTCTACGTGGCCTGCACGAACAACACGAACCGGGGCGTCGGCAGCTACGCGGGCGTCGACGAGGTCAACCCGCGCACGCAGAACCGTGACGGCCACGTCGTCGAGATCGTCGAGCGCGACGACCAGACCTCGACCGCCTTCGACTGGAACCTCCTCATCGTCGCCGGTGACCCGGCGAACGACCGCGAGACCTACTTCTCCGGTTTCCCCGAGCAGCTCGTCTCGCCCATCTCCTGCCCCGACAACCTGGCCTTCGACTCCGTCGGCAACCTGTGGATCTCCACCGACGGTCAGCCGAGTACCATCGGCTACGACGACGGTCTCTTCAAGGTGACCCTCGACGGTCCGGAGCGCGGCAACGTCGAGCAGTTCCTCTCCGTCCCGCGTGACGGGGAGACCTGCGGGCCGATCATCCACGACGAGGAGCGCACCGTCTTCGTCGCCGTCCAGCACCCGGGCGAGGACGGCTCTTACGCCTCTCAGCGCTCCGCGTTCCCGGACTTCGTCACCGAGAACTCCGCAGGTGACGCCATCGTGCCGCGTCCCTCTGTCGTCCAGGTGATCAAGGCCCGCCGCGGGCTCAGCGAGCAGGACGCCCGTCAGCGTGCGCTCATCGGCGACCGCGAGGCGGGGGATTCGCTCCGCCAGGGGCTGCCGACGGCCTGAGTCCCGCTGCCGAGGCGCCCTCCTGGGCATGACGGCCGGGTGCCTCGGGGTGGGATCCGGCCTGGTCGGACCGGGTTCTTCGGAGGGCTCAGAGGGTGACGAGGCCGCCGGGGGTGGAGAAGCTCACGGACATGAGGCCGGGGGTGGCGTGCGGGGCCGTCCAGTCGATGTTGATCTCCGGGATCGGCTTGGCCTCGTCGGTGCCCAGCCAGTCCTTGAGGCGGTCGCGGGACCCGGCGATCTGGAGTGCCTCGATGGCGACGCCGGAGTCGGTGCCGCGGGCAGAGGGGTGTTCGGAGGCCGGGGAGAGCCAGTGGATGAAGTAGGGCAGCTGCGGATCGGCGATGAGCCCCTTGACGCCGATCTGCTTCCAGGACAGCTCGACGCCGGTGTCGGGGGTCCGGTTGCCGTCGACGGCCTTGCGTTCCAGGCGGTCCTCGACGGGGCCGAGGTCGGAGACGTTGACGCACCAGCCCATCCAGCCGCCGCCCAGATCGCTGCGGGCGCGGACGGCCTGGCCGTAGGGCGTGGAGAGTGCGGCGGGATGTTCGAGGGCTTCGACGACCTCGATGTAGTGCCCGCGGGAGAGCGCGAAGACGAGGGTGCGGGTCCCGAACCGGGGATGGACCCCGCCGTCGTGGTAGCCGACGCCCAGCCGGTCCGCGATGCGGTCCGCCGTGGCGACGTAGCCATCGGGTTCACTGGCGAAGGAAACGTGATCGAGGTGCATGTCCGAACGATGGCACAGCCGCCTCACCAGTGCTTCTCAGGGTGACCTAACTTGCAATCCGTGACCCCGATCACCCCGTGCTCCTCACCTGCGCACCTTCCTCGAGAAGCCCCCGGGAGCCGTCCCGACATGCGAAAAGCCCGTTCTGCGTACCTTTGCGGTACGGCAGAACGGGCCGTTCGTGGAGCGCGGTGCTCAGTGCCCGGTGGGGTGCCGGGGCACGGGCGGCGTCAGGCTCAGTGCCCCTCGGCCTTGAAACGCTCGATCGACTCGGTGACGATCTTCTCGGCGTCCGCGCGACCGGCCCACTCCGAACCCTTGACGAACTTGCCGGGTTCCAGGTCCTTGTAGTGGACGAAGAAGTGCTCGATGGAGTCGAGCAGGAACGTGTCGACGTCGGACACGTCCTGGATCGCCTCGAAGCGCGGGTCACCCGCGACGACGGCGAGCACCTTGTCGTCGCCGCCGGCCTCGTCCTCCATCTTGAAGACACCGATGGGGCGGACCTCGACGCCGACGCCGGGGAACACCGACTCGTGCAGGAGCACCATGACGTCGAGCGGGTCGCCGTCCTCGCCGAGGGTGTCGTCGAAGAAGCCGTAGTCGGTCGGGTAACCGAACGAGGTGTAGAGGTAGCGGTCGAGCAGGACCCGGCCCGTCTGGTGGTCGACCTCGTACTTGTTCCGCGAGCCCTTGGGGATCTCGACGGTCGCGAGCAGTTCCATGAAAACTCCTGGTCAGTCTGTTGGGGACACCCGTGACGCGGTACCCGCGTCGCTTGCCGCCCTTAGCATAGTCGGCGTGAGTGAGGCCCCGAGGAGCAGTGAGAGCGACGCCCCCGAGCGTCCGTGTGGTCGAGCGCGGAAGGACCGGCGGCGTAGGCGGCGCTCCCGCCGGGTCCTCCTCGGGGTCGGCGCCGTCCTCGTCCTCGCACTCGGCTACGGGATCGCGGACTCCTACGACCACGTGCCCGGCGTCCTCACCGTCTCCCCGGAGGTCGTGGCCGAGCCCGTGCCCCAGCCGCGGGCCACCGCCGGCTCCGCCTGGGCTGCCGACACCGACGACTCCCCGTCCGCCGAGGCGCCCCTCCCCACCGACATCACCGGCGTCCTCGACGGGCTGGTGGAGGATCCACGGTTCGCCGGTCCGCTCGGCGTCGAAGTGGCCGATGCGCTCACCGGTGACGTCCTCTACTCCCACCGGGCGGAGGCGACCCACACGCCCGCCTCGACGACGAAGGTGTTCACGGCGGGGGCGGCTCTGGCGGAACTCGGTGCCGACTCGACCCTGTCGACCCGCGCCCTCGTCTCCGGTGGGTGGGTGGCCGAGGGCTCCGACAACACCGAGGAGACGGGGACGACGAGCATTCCGGCTGTCCACCTCGTGGGCGGCGGTGACGTGCTGCTCGGGGCGGGCGCCTCGGACGCGGGGGCGGTGAACGGCCATGCCGGACTCGCCACCCTCGCGGCGGATACGGCGGCCGTGCTCGCCGAGCACGGCGAGGACACGGTCGAGGTCACGGTCGACGAGTCCCGCTGGGCGGGCCCCCGGTTCAATGCGGGGTGGGCGCGAGCGGACATCGGCAACGGGTACATCGCGCCGATGTCACCGCTCATGACGGACAGCGGGTACACCCCGGCCGAGGGTGACGAGGCCCGCACCACGACGCCCGCATGGGTCGCGGGCCAGGCTTTCGTACGTGCCCTCCGCGAGGCGGGTGTCACGGCGGACCTCGTGGGCTTCGGGGACGACCGCACCGCGAGCGCGGAGACCGCACCGGCCGGTGTTGTCGAGGTCGCCGTCGTCGAGTCGGCGCCGGTCTCCGCGCTCGTCCGCCACATGCTCCTGTACTCCGACAATGTCGTCGCCGAGGCGCTCGGCCGCGAGATCTCGCTCGCGCGGGGTGGCGACGGCAGTGCCGCCGATGCGCCGGTCGCCGTGCTCGCAGCCCTGGCCGATGCCGGGATCGATCCCGGCGCGACGACCTTGGAGGACACCTCCGGACTCGACTACGGCAATGCGATCGCCGCGCGTGACCTCGTCCGGGTGCTCACGACCGCCGCGACCGACACCGGAGATCTCTCCCGCCTGGTGCCCGGGCTGCCGGTCAGCGGCCTGTCCGGCAGTCTGTTCGAACGCTACGAGGACACGGACACCCGGGCGGCCGCCGGGGACGTCCGGGCCAAGACGGGCACGCTGAGCACCGTGAACTCCCTGGCCGGCACCGTGCTCACCGCCGACGGACGCCTGCTCGTCTTCGCGGTGCTCGCCGACGGTCAGACGCCCGGATCCGCCTGGTCCACCCGGGCGGCCATCGACGAGGCGATCGCGGGGCTCGCCTCCTGCGGATGTGGAGGGACCTGAGGATGGCACGCACGGACTCCCCACGACCCGGCCCCACGCTCGATGCCCGCCTGGTCGAGCGCACGGCCCGGGAACTCATGTCCGCGGGCCCCAAGCCGGGCACCGGCGAGGCGCTCGTCCTCGTCGAGGAGCTCCACCGGGCCGCGGAGACCTCGACCGACCTGGTCCTCGACGTCATGGACCTGCCCACCGACCACGCGGACCTCGTGCGCTCGCACGTCGCCCGGGGCAGCGTCCACGTGGTCGACCGACTGGGCTGGGTGCGCGCGAACGCACACATGTTCTCCGGGATCGTCCGGTTCCCCGCCGGGGGATCGCTACCGAGGCGCCTGGCGCTGCGGGCGGCGGCACGGACCGGTTCCGTCGAGCTCGGTGGGGGTCTCGCGGTGCTCGGGTCCCGGATCCTCGGGCAGTTCGACCCCTTCCTCGCCTCCTCGCACGCCGGGGTGGGGGAGGAGGACGCGCGGACCGGTCGTCTCCTCCTCGTCGCCCCGAACATCCTCGACCTCGAACGGGAACTGGAGGTCCGACCCCGGGACTTCCGCCTGTGGGTCGCCCTCCACGAGCGGACCCATCAGGTGCAGTTCGCCGCCTCCCCGTGGCTGGCCGGGGTTCTGCGGGGGCACATCTCCGCGCTGCTCGCCGACCCCTCCCGCCTCGTGGAACCCTCGGAGATCGGCGGTGACCCGCGGTTCGCCCAGCTCACCACGCTCATGAGCCTCCTCGAAGGACACGCGGACGTCGTCATGGACGCGGTCCCCACGAGTGCGATCCCCACCGGTGCGACGCTCCGGCGGTTGTTCGACGCCCGTCGGCGGGAGCCGGGGAGCGGGATCCGCAAGCTCCTGGGCACGCTCGTGGGCATCGACGAGAAGCTCGGGCAGTACTCCCGCGGGGCCGACTTCGTCCGTGCCGTCGTCGCCGCCCGGGGTCATGCCGGACTCCGCCCGATCTGGGACGACAAACGGATGATGCCGACGACCGCCGAACTCGCCCACCCCGAGGCCTGGCTCGCCCGGGTCCCTGCGGGTCGGGGGCGTCGGTGAACGGGCCGGATTCCCGCCGTCCGCGTCTGGACCGCGCGACCGCCGACATCCGGAGAGCGGTACGCGCGGCACTGCTCGACGACCCGGGTGACGCCCGGTACGTCGTGGGCGTCTCCGGCGGGGCCGATTCGCTCGCGCTCGCCGCCGCCTGTGCCTTCCTGCAGCGCGGTGGGGTGCCGGGGGACGGGCGGCGTCGTGCGCACAGCGGTGGGGTGCCGGGGACCGGGCGGCGTCAAGCACAGCGTACGGGCGCTGCGCGCTTCGTGGCCGTCACCGTCGACCACGGGATGCAGGCCGGCTCGGAGGCCGTCGCCCGGCGGGTGGGCGAGGTGCTGGAGCCGCTCGGGCTCGACCACCGGGTCGTGCCGGTGACCGTGGACCCGCAGGACCCCGCCGGTCCCGAGGCGGCCGCCCGGAACGCCCGGTACCGGGCGCTCGTCGCCGTGGCCCGGGAGGTCGGGGCGCGGACCGTGTTACTCGCCCACACGCTCGACGACCAGGCCGAGACCGTGCTGCTCGGTCTGGCCCGTGGTGCCGGGGTGCGGTCGCTGGCGGGGATGGCGCCGCGGCGACCGGCGGAGGTGGACGGTGGGACGGGTGCGGCACCCGGCGGGTCGGTCGACCTGGTGCGGCCCCTGCTCGGCCTCAGACGGGAGGACACCCGGGCGTCCTGCACGGCACAGGGCCTGGACGTCTGGGACGACCCCATGAACGACGACCCGACCTATGCCCGGGTGCGGGTCCGGAACACCGTCCTCCCGACCCTGGAAGCGGAGCTGGGACCCGGGATCGCACAGGCGCTCGCCCGCACCGCCGACCAGGCGGCGGCGGACTCGGTGTACCTGGAGACGGAGGCGGTCCGGGAGTGGCACGCGCTGGAGTCGGAATTACGGCGCCCATCGGAACTGCAGTGCTCCTCGGAAGCACAGCACCCCTCGGAACTGCAGGGCGCCTCGGCGGCGGGGGAAGGGGACGTCCTGCTCGTCCCGGCGGGGACGGCCCGGTTGCCGGAGGCCCTCCGGTGGCGGATCGTGCGGGACCGTCTGCGGCTGTGCGTGGGGACCGCGGAGGAGGTCGGCCACGGGCACGTCCGCGCCGTCGACGACCTGCTCGTGGGTGCGCGCGACGGGGCGGTCTCGGTGCCCGGTGGGGCGCGTGTGCGGCGCCGGGACGACGGCGGACTGCTGTACCACCGGGTGTCCGGTGGGCGGGATGCCCGGGTCCGCGCGGAGTGATCCGTCACAGCCGGTGGTCCGCGGCGGGCCTCGGTGTCCGTGCGCTGCGATAATGTGGGCACACGGATCCGGCGTGGGCCGAGCGCCGCGAGCTTGAGTCACCAACCGAGGAGCAGCAGTCGTGGACGAAAAAGACCTGGGGACCGACATCGATCGCGTCCTGGTCACCGAGGCACAGATCAAGCACCGCCTCACGGAGATGGCCGCGGAAATCGACCGCGACTACCGGGACAAGGACATCCTGCTCGTCGGTGTCCTCAAGGGCGCCGTCATGGTGATGGCGGACCTGGCCCGGGCGCTCCACTCGCACGTGGAGATGGACTGGATGGCTGTGTCGTCCTACGGGTCGGGTACCAAGTCCTCCGGTGTCGTGCGGATCCTCAAGGACCTCGACGCGGACATCAAGGACCGTGACGTCCTCATCGTCGAGGACATCATCGACTCCGGCCTCACGCTGTCCTGGCTGGTCAAGAACCTGAAGTCGCGGGGTGCCGCCTCGGTGGAGATCGCCACCCTGCTGAGCAAGCCCGAGGCCCACAAGGTCGAGATCGACGTGCGGTACGTGGGCTTCGACGTGCCCAACGAGTTCGTCATCGGCTACGGCCTCGACTTCGCGGAGAAGTACCGGAACCTCCCCTTCGTGGCCACGCTCGCGCCACACGTGTACAGCTGAACGACCACCTTTCTTCAGCCGGAATGTGTGGGGGACCCGAGTTCAGGGGTTCCCCACCTTTCTCGGATAGCCTCCCTCCGGCCCGATTCCGCACCCCGTCCTGAGAGGACCCATGGCAGAGACCAAAGACAGCCGACCGCGCATGACCAAGTGGGCGCGTGGGCCCCTCCTGTGGATCGTCCTCGCGATCCTGGTGGTGACCTTCGGTGCCCTGTGGTTCGGCGGGGGCGGCTTCCAGCGGGTCGACACCGAACAGGGCCTCGAACTGTTGGCCGACGGCAAGGTCGAGCAGGCCAAGATCGTCGACGGCGACCAGCGGGTCGACCTGGTGCTCACCGAGGACTACTCCGCCGACGGCCACGACTACGGTGACCGGGTCCAGTTCTTCTACGTCGAACCACGGGGTGAGGCGATCGTCGCGGCCGTCGACGCCGCGGCCCCGGAGAAGGGCTTCACCGACGAGATCGCGCAGCAGAACTGGTTCACCAGTCTGCTCATCAACCTGATCCCCTTCGTCATCATCTTCCTGGTGTTCTGGTTCCTGCTGTCCCGGATGGGTGGCGGCAAGGGCATCATGAACATCGGGAAGTCCAAGGCCAAGCTCGTCAACAAGGAGAACCCGGACGTCACGTTCACCGACGTCGCCGGTGTCGAGGAGGCCCTGGAGGAACTCGAGGAGATCAAGGACTTCCTGTCCGAACCGCAGAAGTTCCAGGACGTCGGGGCCAAGATCCCCAAGGGTGTGCTGCTCTACGGCGCCCCGGGTACCGGTAAGACGCTGCTCGCCAAGGCCGTGGCCGGCGAGGCCGGGGTGCCCTTCTACTCGATCTCCGGCTCCGACTTCGTCGAGATGTACGTGGGTGTCGGCGCCTCGCGCGTGCGTGACCTGTTCGACCAGGCCAAGCAGAACTCGCCGTGCATCATCTTCATCGACGAGATCGACGCGGTGGGACGCAAGCGTGGCTCCGGGATGGGCGGCGGCCACGACGAGCGCGAGCAGACGCTCAACCAGCTGCTCGTCGAGATGGACGGGTTCGACGCGACGACCAACATCATCCTCATCGCCGCGACCAACCGGCCGGACGTCCTGGACCCCGCCCTCCTGCGCCCCGGTCGGTTCGATCGGCAGGTGCAGGTCGAGGCCGCCGACCTCAAGGGCCGGACGCAGATCCTCGAGGTCCACGGCCGCAACAAGCCGTTGGCCGAGGACGTCGACCTGGCCGTCGTCGCCAAGCGAACCCCCGGCTTCTCCGGTGCGGACCTGGCGAACGTGCTCAACGAGGCCGCGCTGCTGACCGCCCGGCAGGGCAGGGACGTCATCACGAAGGACGCGATCTACGAGGCGATCGACCGTGTGATCGCGGGCCCCCAGAAGCGCACGCGTCTGATGAACGACAAGGAGCGGCTCACGACCGCCTACCACGAGGGCGGCCACGCCCTCGTCGCGGCGGCGATGAACGACACCGACCCCGTCACCAAGATCACCATCCTCCCGCGCGGCAAGGCGCTGGGCTTCACCGTCGTGATGCCGGAGGAGGACAAGTACTCGACGAGCCGCAACGAACTGCTCGACCAGCTGGCCTACGCGATGGGCGGACGGGCGGCCGAGGAGATCATCTTCCACGACCCCACCTCGGGCGCCTCGAACGACATCGAGAAGGCGACGAAGACGGCCCGGGCGATGGTCACCCAGTACGGCATGAGCGAGAAGCTCGGCATGGTGAAGATCGGCGAGTCCGATCCGGAGCCGATGGCCGGTGCCTACGGTCCCGTCGACCCGCACGCGGACTCGACCGTGCGGATCATCGACGAGGAGGTCCGCACCCTCATCGACGAGGCGCTGGCCGACGCCCACTGGGCCATCAACACGAACCGCGGGATCCTCGACCGACTGGCCCACGAGCTGTTGGAGAAGGAGACCCTCAACGAGCCGGAGCTGCGCGAGATCTTCGCCGAGGTCGTCAAGCGCCCGCGCCGTGACCTGTGGCTGGCCAGCGAGGACCGTCCGGTCTCCGACCAGCCGCCGATCGCCGTGCCCCCGCGTCTGTCGGAGAACGGGAACGGGACCGGCAACGGGAACGGATCCGGCTCGGGTGATGCCGGAGGCGTGCCGCAGCCGCCACGACCGGGGACGGCACCACAGCCCCCGCAGCCCGGTGTCCCGCCGCAGCCCCCGCAGCCCGGCGCGCAGTTCCCTCCGCCGCAGGGCCACCCGCAGCCGGGGGACCAGTTCCCGCCGGCACCCGGTGGGCAGAACCCGCCGGCGGGCCCCTACACCGGTCAGGGCCATTTGCCCGGCCACTCCGGCCCGGCGGGTACCCCCGACCAAGGGCGGGGAGAACCCCGGGGTCCGCAGGATCCGCAGGGTCCCCCGGACAAGCAGGGTCCGCGGCACTGACCCACGGGTGCCGGGATCGCTCGGTCCCCGCACCCCACACGAGACACGTCCGACAGTTCGAAAGGCAGACATCAGTGGTCGATCAGGAACGCATCGCGGCCGCCGTCCGGGAGATCCTCCTGGCCGTCGGTGAGGACCCCGACCGCGACGGTCTGCAGGACACCCCGGCGCGGGTGGCGCGCGCCTACGAGGAGATGTTCTCCGGTGTCGGGCGGGACGCCTCCGAGGTGCTCTCGACCACCTTCGACATCGGCCACGACGAGATGGTGCTGGTGCGCAACATCGAGATGTACTCGATGTGCGAACACCATCTCGTGCCCTTCCACGGGGCGGCGCACGTGGGCTACATCCCCGGCAAGGACGGCCGGGTGACCGGTCTGTCCAAGCTCGCCCGCCTCGTCGAGCTCTACGCCCGCAGGCCCCAGGTCCAGGAGCGTCTCACCGGCCAGATCGCCGACGCCCTCGTCGCGCACCTGGCACCCGGCGGCGTCATCGTCGTCGTCGAGGCCGAACACCTGTGCATGTCGATGCGCGGCGTGCAGAAGCCGGGTGCCTCGACGATCACCTCGGCCGTGCGCGGACAGTTGCGCGACGGTGCCTCCCGCGCCGAGGCGATGAGCCTCATCCTCGGGAGGTGACCGCCGTGACCGCGCCCGGTCCCGATCCCGTCCACCCCGTCCTGGCACCCGCCGACCGGACGCGGATCATGGGTGTCCTCAACGTCACGCCGGACTCCTTCTCCGACGGCGGTCTGTGGTTCGACACCGGGGACGCCGTCGCCCACGGCTTCGACCTGCTCGCTCAGGGTGCGGACATCGTCGACGTCGGTGGCGAGTCCACGCGACCGGGTTCCGTGCGGGTCGACGAGGCGGAGGAACTGCGCCGAGTCGTCCCCGTGACCCGGGAGCTCGCGGCGGCCGGGGTCGTCGTGAGCGTGGACACCATGCGTGCCTCCGTCGCCGAGGCCGCGATCGAGGCGGGTGCGGCGCTCATCAACGACGTGTCCGCCGGACAGATGGACTCCGACATGCTCGGCACCGCCGCCCGGACCGGTGCCCCGATCGTGCTCATGCACTGGCGGGGTCTGCTGGAGCGGGCCGACGCCTCCTACCACTACACGGACGTCGCCGCCGAGGTGCGCGCGGAACTCTCCCGGCGCGTCGAGGTTGCTGTCGAGGCGGGCGTGCGGCCGGCCCAGATCGTCCTCGACCCGGGTCCCGGGTTCTCCAAGAACGCCGGGCACAACTGGCAGTTGCTCGCCCACCTGGAGGAGTTCCTGGACCTGCCGTTCCCGTTCCTCGTCGCGGTCTCCCGGAAGAAGTTCCTCTCGACACTGCTCGCCCCGGGCCCGGACGCAGCGGCGTCCGTGGCCGACCGCGATTCCGCGACCGCCGCCGTCACGACTCTCGCCGCCCGGGCGGGTGCCTGGGCCGTGCGCGTGCACGAACCCCGGGCTTCCCGGATCGCCGCCGAGGTGGCCCGGGCCGTCACTTTCGCCGCGGCGTCCGACCGGGACGGAGAGACCGTCCCGCCGCCCGCGGACACGCACGTCTTCGGAAGGAACGACAGGTAGATGACCACCGACAGCATCCGCCTCACGGGTCTGCGCGCCCGGGGCCACCACGGGGTGTTCGAGCACGAGAAGACCGACGGTCAGGACTTCCTGATCGACGTCGTGCTCCACACCGATGTGTCCCCGGCCGCCGCGACGGACGACCTGGCGCACACCGTCGACTACGGGACCCTGGCCCAGGACGTCGTGGAGATCGTCGGGACCGGATCGCTCGATCTCATCGAGACGCTGGCCGAGCGGATCGCCGACCACTGTGTGACGCTGTGCCCCCACGTCGAGGTGACGGTCCACAAGCCGCAGGCCCCGATCCCGCACGCCTTCGCCGATGTCTCCGTCCACGTGGAACGCCGCCGGGAGTCCACTCCCGAGGCTCCGGTGGAGGGCACCTCGGGAACGGGTGCACGGCCGGGTGACGCGGCGGCGGACGCACAGGCCGTCATCGCCCTCGGGGCGAACCTGGGACACCCGGTGACGGCTCTCAAGGAGGCGGTCG
This sequence comes from Brevibacterium litoralis, assembly GCF_040212315.1. Taxonomy (NCBI): domain Bacteria; kingdom Bacillati; phylum Actinomycetota; class Actinomycetes; order Micrococcales; family Brevibacteriaceae; genus Brevibacterium; species Brevibacterium litoralis. The sequence goes on from NZ_JBDIUY010000010.1 coordinate 249,743, forward strand.
CCGCTCTCGACCGGCACCCCCGGATCACGGTGACCGACGCGTCGAACGTGTACCGGACCGCCCCGGTCGGTGTCACCGACCAGCCGGACTTCCTCAACGCGGCCGTCTCGCTGCACACCGAGCTCTCCGCCCTCGAACTGCTGTCCGTCTGCCAGGGCATCGAGGTCGCCGCCGGACGGACCCGCGGTGTCCACTGGGGACCGCGGACGCTCGACCTCGACCTCGTGCGGTACACGCCGGGCGGGGGAGACCTGGACGATCCGGGCGCCCAGACGGTCATGGACACCGCGGTGCTGACGCTGCCGCACCCGCTGGCCGCCGCCCGTGCATTCGTCCTCGGGCCCTGGCGGGATCTGCGCCCCGCCGCCCGGCTGGTCTGGGATGATGGGAGTACGGGTCCGCGGGTCGTACCCATCGGGGAGGCCTTCGCCGCGGCCGAGGACCACGCGGGCCTCACCCCGACGGAGCTCACCCTCCGCTGATCCCGGCACGGATACGGGTGTATCGGTGACCCGGGCACGGCGCCGGGCATCCGACCGGCTTCGACAGGTGGCAGGAGGCGACATGAAACAGACGAGCACCGGGCTGGTGCTGGCCTGGGGCGTGATCGGCCTCGTCCTGTCCGTGGGGTTCCACTTCGTGTGGGAGTCGATGGGCCGTGTCCTCCCGGCCCTGCCGTGGACGGCGGTTCTCGGCATGCTCGTCCTGTCCCTCGTCCTCGTGCTGCTCGGGTGGCCGGTGAAGAAGTGGCGCGACGGTGACCGCTCGACGGAGATCGACCAGGTCCAGGCGGCCCGGACCGCGGTGCTCGCCAAGGCCGCACTGCTCGCCGGGTCCCTGCTCACCGGCTGGTACCTGGGCGCTGTCGTCCACCTGCTCGTGAGTGCGCCCGGTGTGCGGGTCGACGCGGCTCTCGTCGGGCTCGTGCCGGTCGGAGCGGCCGCGGTGCTCATGGTGACCGGTCTCGTCGTCGAGTCCTGGTGCACCCTCCCACCCGGCGACGGTCCCGCGGACGGCCGACGTGGCGGGCGGGGAGGCCCCGGCTCGGGCGCCCCCGAACCCGCCTGAGGGCGGACACGGGGCGCCACCGGCGTTCTCGTCGCTCGAAGTACCAACCCCACGTACTCCTTCGCTCCTCGGCCTTGGTGGCGCACCCGTCTCCGCCCTCAGGGGACCTGAGGGCGGAGACGGGTGCGAGCGGCGGATATCCCCCTCCCTTCCCTTCCGGTCAGCCGTCTAGGCTGGTGGCGGCCATCGTCCTGCCCACCGGGTGGGACGGACTCCGACCCCCGAGGTGACCGATCGTGACCGAGTCCGTGACCACCGAACCCGTCGAGCAGACACTCCGGATGCCCGAGTTCGTCCCGGTGAGCCCCAAGTACGTGTGGCTCGAACTCCTCGGGACCGCGATCGTCCTCGCCGTGGTCCTCGTCGGGCTCGTGGTCCTCAAGGCGTTCACCTGGAACAGCACCGTCACGTGGTGGATCGCCGGGATCGTGCTCGGACTCGTGGTCATCGACGTGGTGGTCACACTCATCGTCGTCCCCCGGCAGGCACGGGCCCTCGGCTACGCCGAACGCGAGGAGGACCTGCTCGTCCGACGCGGCATCCTGTTCCGGAAGATCACCGTCGTCCCCTACGGGCGTCTGCAGTACGTGGAGGTCGAGTCCGGCCCGATCGAACGCGGGTTCGGGCTGGCGACGGTCAAACTCCACACCGCCTCGGCGAACTCCGACGCCACCGTCAAGGGGATCCCCCGGGAGGACGCGGACCGTCTGCGTGACTCGCTGGCCGCCCGGGGCGAGTCCCGCCTCGCAGGGTTGTGAGCACGATGGACACGGACGACACCGTGGACACGCACGCCGGGGACCCCACCTGGCACCGCGTCCACCCGATGACGCCGTTCCTGCAGGCCTGGGTGGGCCTCGTCGCCGCGGTCGGTGGTATCGCCGCGGGATTCCAGAACACCATCCAGGGGCTCATCGAGGCCCTCGTCCGCGGTCGGCCCCTGAGCGAGGTCGAGGGGATCGGCTGGGTGGCCTCCCATTCCTGGGTCCTGCTCCTGATCCTCGGCGGCATCGTGGCCGTCGTCGTCCTCGTGGGTCTCGTCTCCTGGCTCAGCTGGCGGGCGCTCGGATACCGGGTGGACGACACGAACGTGTACCTGCGCCACGGCATCCTCACGAAGGAACACAAGCAGGCCCGAATGGACCGGGTGCAGTCCGTGGACGTCAACCAGCCCTTCGTGCCCCGCCTGCTCGGCTTTGCCGCCGTCACCTTCGACGTGGCCGGCGGCAAGGGAAGCTCCGTCGACATCCGGTTCCTCCGGAAGGCCCGGGCCGAGGAGCTCCGCGAGGAGATGCTCGGACTCGTCCGCGCCGCGAAGGTGGAGCGGACGGGAGACCCGTCCGCCCCCGCGGCACCGGAGGAGGGCACGGACGCCCGTCCCGGGCAGGGCTCCTCGGCAGCGGGTCTGTCCGGGGTCGTCGAGGAGACGGCCGAGACCGTGGCCGCCGACTTCGGCGCGACGATCCACGACCTCCTGGTTCCCTACGGGGTACGGATCCGGCCGGACGAGGACGGGCAGTTGGTGCGGGCGCCCGCCCACCGGGTGGTCCTCGCACGGGTGCTCAGCGAGGAGATGCTGGTGATGGCGTTCTTCGCGCTACTGGCCATCGGCGGCGTCATCACCCTCCTCGCCCTCGGGATGGTGGAGGTCGCGATCCCCGTCCTGTTCTCCGTCCTGTTCCCGCTCGGTGCCTTTACCTTCGGGTTTTTCAAGGGCGGGATCGACAACGCGAACTTCACGGTCCGGGTCACCGAGGACGGGCTGGCGGTGAGTCGGGGCCTCACGAGCACGGTGCGCCGGACGCTCCCGCTTGACCGGGTGCAGGCGGTGCGGATCCGTCAGCCCCTCCTGTGGCGGAAGGCCGACTGGTGGGAGGTCACCTTCAACACCGCCGGGGGTGGCGGCAACGAGGACGGCAGCGGCACCAGCGGCAACGACAACGTGCTGTTCCCGGTGGGCACGCGGGAGGAGGCCCTCACGCTCGCCGCGCTCGCGCTGCCGGACCCGGGACTCGACGCCGAGGCGGTCGAGGCGTCCTCCCTCTACTCCTCGGCCATGTACTGGACACGGTCGTCCGACCCGCACGCGTCCGCCGCCGAGGCGCTCTTCCGTCCGCATTCCCCACGCGCGCGGATCCTCGACTGGCTCACCTGGCGGCGCAACGGGTTCGTCGTCACCGACACGACGCTCGTGATCCGGGCCGGGCGGCTGACGCGCGAGGTCGTCGTCGTCCCGCACGCCCGGGTGCAGTCCATGGCGCTCCACGACGGGCCTCTCCGGCGGGCACTCGGGCTCGGTGACGTCCGCCTGCACTCGACCGCTGGGCCCGTGAATGCGCAGTTGAACCACCTCGACGCCGAGGTGGCCCGGGAGTTCTTCCTCACACATGCGGAGACCACCTGGGCTGCGCGGCACCGGATGGACGCGGGGACCGAACCCGCCCCGGCCGGGGTCCGCGCTCCCGCCTGACCGCTGCCGACCCCTCCTGGTCCCCGGTGCCATCGGTGCCGGGGCCGGTTCCGGGGTCGCCCGGCCCACCGACTACCGTGGGGGCCATGAATCACGAGGACGGGACGCGCCTGGGGGTCGGCGTCGTGGGCTGTGGCCGTGTCGGAGCCGTCATGGGAGCCGCCCTGCGCGGTGCCGGGCACGCGCTCGTCGGGGTGACCGCCACCTCGCAGGCCAGCCGTGACCGTGCCGAGGCGATGCTCCCGGAGGTCCCCGTGCTCGACGTCGAGACGGTCGTCGAACGGGCGGAGCTCGTCCTCCTCACCGTGCCGGACGACGAACTGCCCGGTCTGGTCCAGGGGCTCGCGGACCTCGGCGGGTTCCACCCGGGCCAGATCGTGCTCCACTGCGCGGGCCGCTACGGGACCGAGGTGCTGCAGCCGGCCGTCGCCCGTGGGGCCATCCCGATCGCGCTCCACCCGGCGCTCACCTTCACCGGCACCTCGATCGACCTGAGCCGTCTGCACGAGGCGACGGTCGCGGTGACCGCGCCGCGGGCCGTCATGCCGATCGGGCAGGCGCTCGTCGTCGAGATCGGTGCCGAACCCGTGGTCGTGGCCGAGGGGGACAGGGTGCTCTACCACACGGCCCTCTCGCACGCCTCGAACCACACCGTCACCGTCCTGTCCCAGGCGATCGACATGCTCCGGAGCATGGGGGTGGAGGACCCCTCCCGCGTCCTCGGGGCGCTGGTCCACGCGAGCGTGGGCAACGTGCTCCAGTCCGGGGCGAGTGCACTTACCGGACCGGTGAGCCGGGGGGACGTGTCGACGGTCGAGGCCCACGTCGCGGGGCTCGGGGAGTACTCCACCCAGGTGGGATCGACCGAGACCTTCGACACGTATGCCGCACTCGCCCGGGCGACGGCCGGCCGGGCGCTGGCCACCGGGACGATCCACGAGGAGACCGTGGCCCGGATCCTCGACGCGCTGGAGAAGGACCGGACGACGGACTGAGGGCTGTGCGCCGGGCCCGGGCTGTGTCGAACCCGGGCGGGGCCCGGGCGGTGTCGAACACCGCACTGCCCACGTTTCGGGGGCGTGAAGCCTCACCGGTACGCTTGGGGTCATGGCCGAGAACACCTCTTCCGCCCCCGGAGCAGACGCCTCCGCGGCCGCGACGACGCCCGACGAGCACCTCGATCCCGAACAGCTGCGCATCCGCAAGGAGAAGCGCGCCCGCCTGCTGGAGAACGGGGTGGAGGCGTACCCGGTCGCGGTGCCGCGCACTCACACCCTGGCGGAGATCCGCGTACGCTACGCGGACGTGCTCGAGGCCGGTCAGGAGACCGAGGACGAGGTCGGGATCTCCGGCCGCGTCGTGTTCGTGCGGAACACCGGGAAACTGTGCTTCGTCACCCTGCAGTCCGGTGACGGCACCCGGCTGCAGGGCATGCTCTCGCTGGCCGAGGTCGGTCAGGAGTCGCTCGACGCCTGGAAGTCCGACGTCGACCTCGGGGACATCGTGTTCCTGCACGGTCGGGTCATCTGCTCCCGCCGTGGTGAGCTCTCGGTCATGGTCGACCGGTGGGCCATGGCGGCCAAGGCCATCCGTCCCCTCCCGGGCCTCCACACGGAGCTCGCGGAGGACACCCGCGTCCGCAACCGGTCGATCGACCTCATCACCCGCCAGCAGGCCCGCGACAACGTCCGGATGCGCTCGGCGGTCATGAAGTCCCTGCGGTCGACCTTCGACGCCGCCGATTTCATGGAGATCGAGACCCCGATGCTCCAGACCATTCCCTCCGGTGCCTCGGCGCGTCCGTTCAAGACGCACATCAATGCCTACGACATCGACCTGTATCTGCGTATCGCCCCGGAATTGTTCCTCAAGCGGGCCGTGGTCGGTGGACTCGACAACGTGTTCGAGATCAACCGCAATTTCCGGAACGAGGGCGCGGACTCCACGCACTCGCCGGAATTCGCGATGCTCGAGGCCTACCAGGCCTACGGTGATTACCACTCGATCGCGGAACTCACCAAGAGTCTGGTGCAGAACGCCGCGAAGGACGCGACCGGGTCCATGGTCGTCACCCTGCCGGACGGTTCCGAGTACGACTTCGGCGGGGACTGGACGGTCGTGAGCATGTACGACTCCCTCTCGGAGGAGTCCGGCCACACCGTGACCCCGGAGACCACGGTCGAGGAACTCGAGGCGATCGCCGCCGAGCACGACATCGATCTCGAGGGTGTTTTCCGGTCGCACGGCAAGTACGTCGAGGAGATGTGGGAACACTTCTATTCCGACCGCCTGTGGGAGCCGACCTTCGTCACCGATTTCCCCGTCGACACCTCGCCGCTCACCCGTGAGCACAGGGAGAAGAAGGGTGTCGTGGAGAAGTGGGACCTCTACGTCCGCGGATTCGAACTGGCCACCGGCTACTCGGAGCTCGTGGACCCGGTGGTGCAGCGGGAACGGTTCGCCGCCCAGGCCGCGGACGCCTCGGCCGGCGACGACGAGGCCATGCGCCTCGACGAGGACTTCCTCGTGGCCATGGAACACGGTATGCCGCCCACCGGTGGAATGGGGATGGGTATCGACCGACTTCTCATGGCGATCACCGGACTGGGAATCCGCGAGACCATTCTGTTCCCCTTGGTGAAGCCCCTCGAGGACTGAATGGGGGAATTCCCCCGATTCGTGCCATTTCCCCCGCGGCATATGCTGCGAAATCGCCGTTCTTCGTTAGGATGAGCAGTGGAATACATCCAAGTACTCCTTCCCTCGATCTGTGTGGGCCTGATCTTCTGGTACGTCATCCGTACCGTCATGCGGGCCGACTCGATCGAGCGGACAGAATTGGACAAGTACGCCGCGGAATCGGATTCCCCGGACACGGACATCACGGGTGTCACGGCCCCGGAGGAAAAGGAGACCGTGGACCACGAATCATCCGAGAGGAAACGGGACAATGGCGGTCAAGACGGTACAGATCCTCACTGACGACATGGACGGCTCGGAGGCCACGGAGACCGTCGAGTTCTCCCTCGACGGCAAGGCCTACGCGATGGAACTGTCGGACGACAACGCGGCCGGCCTGCGCAACGTGCTGGCCCCCTACATCGAGAAGGCACGGCGTGTGACCGCCGCACCCAAGCCGGTGGCCCGCCGCGGCGGCACCCGCCAGGCGACCAAGGTCGAGGTCGGTGCGGATGCCAAGACGGTGCGCGCCTGGGCGCGTTCCAACGGCTACGAGGTCCCGGACCGCGGGCGGATCCCGCTCCAGGTCCAGCGCGCCTTCGCGGAGGCGAACCCGAGCTGAGCCCCTGCGGCTGACGGCTTCCTTCCACCACACATCCGGCCCACGGCGATGATTTCGCTGTGGGCCGAATGCTTTCGGCCCAGGGCGAAAACCGGAATCGTGGCGGCCCGGATTCGTTAGGGTTTCAGGAACCCACGGAACGAGGAGGGCGAATGTTCGAACGCTTCACAGATCGTGCCCGTCGTGTCGTCGTACTGGCGCAGGAAGAGGCCAAGCTTCTCAAGCACAACTACATCGGGACCGAGCACATCCTGCTGGGCCTCATCCACGAGGGTGAGGGCGTCGCAGCGAAGGCCCTCGAAGGCATGGGGATCTCGCTGGAGCAGGTGCGCGAGCAGGTCACGGAGATCATCGGTCAGGGCCAGCAGGCTCCCTCCGGTCACATCCCGTTCACCCCGCGCGCCAAGAAGGTCCTGGAGCTCAGCCTGCGCGAAGCGCTGCAGCTGGGCCACACCTACATCGGCACCGAGCACATCCTGCTCGGCCTGATCCGCGAGGGGGAGGGCGTCGCCGCACAGGTGCTCGTCAAGCTCGGCGCGGACCTGGGCCGGGTGCGCCAGGAGGTCATCAAGCTGATCTCCGGTTACCAGGGCAAGGAGCCGGTCTCCGCCGGCAACCGCGAGGAGGCCACGCCCTCCGGATCGCTCGTGCTCGACCAGTTCGGTCGCAACCTGACCGCCGCCGCGCGGGAGGGCAAGCTCGACCCGGTCGTCGGTCGCCAGGACCAGATGACCCGCGTCATGCAGGTGCTGTCCCGCCGCACCAAGAACAACCCGGTCCTCATCGGTGAACCCGGTGTCGGCAAGACCGCGGTCGTCGAGGGCCTGGCCCAGGCGATCGTCGCCGGGGACGTCCCGGAGACCCTCGAGGACAAGCAGCTGTACACGCTGGACCTCGGTTCGCTGGTCGCCGGTTCCCGCTACCGCGGTGACTTCGAGGAGCGCCTGAAGAAGGTGCTCAAGGAGATCCGCACGCGTGGTGACATCGTGCTCTTCATCGACGAGATCCACACCCTCGTGGGTGCGGGTGCCGCCGAGGGCGCGATCGACGCCGCCTCGATCCTCAAGCCCATGCTCGCCCGCGGTGAGCTGCAGACGATCGGTGCGACGACCCTCGACGAGTACCGCAAGAACATCGAGAAGGACGCCGCTCTCGAGCGCCGGTTCCAGCCGATCCAGGTGCCGGAGCCCTCGCTGTCCGACTCGATCGAGATCCTCAAGGGTCTGCGCGACAAGTACGAGGCGCACCACAAGGTGACGATCACCGACAGCGCACTGGCGGCCGCCGTCAACCTGTCGGACCGCTACGTCAACGACCGGTTCCTGCCGGACAAGGCCATCGACCTCATCGACGAGGCGGGTGCGAAGCTGCGGATCACGCGGCTGTCGGCCCCGCCGGAGCTCAAGGAGCTGGAGTCGAAGATCCTCGACGCGCGCCACCGCAAGGAGGCCGCGATCGACTCGCAGGACTTCGAGCTGGCCGCCAACGAGCGCGACGCGGAGATGAAGCTCAAGGCACAGCAGGAGGAGCTGGAGAAGGAGTGGCGCGCGGGCAACAAGACCGCGACGTCCGCCGTCGTCGACGAGGAACTCATCGCCGACGTGCTCGCCTTCGCGACCGGCATCCCGGTCTACCAGCTCACGGAGGAGGAGTCCTCGCGTCTGCTCAAGATGGAGGACGAGCTGCACAAGCGCGTCATCGGCCAGGAGGACGCCATCAAGAGCGTCTCCCGGGCGATCCGGCGCACGCGTGCCGGCCTCAAGGACCCCAAGCGTCCCTCCGGTTCCTTCATCTTCGCCGGCCCCACCGGTGTCGGTAAGACGGAGCTGGCCAAGTCGCTCGCGGAGTTCCTGTTCGGCGACGAGAACTCGCTCATCTCGCTCGACATGTCCGAGTTCTCCGAGAAGCACACCGTCTCGCGGCTGTTCGGTTCGCCTCCCGGTTACGTCGGCTACGAGGAGGGCGGCCAACTCACGGAGAAGGTGCGCCGCAAGCCGTTCTCCGTCGTGCTGTTCGACGAGGTGGAGAAGGCCCACGCGGACATCTTCAACTCGCTGCTGCAGATCCTCGAGGACGGTCGACTCACGGATTCCCAGGGTCGTGAGGTGGACTTCAAGAACACCATCATCATCATGACCACCAACCTGGGCACGCGGGACATCAACCGCGGCGTCCAGATGGGCTTCCAGGTCGAGGGCAACGCGAACAACGACTACGAGCGGATGAAGCAGCGGGTCAACGAAGAGCTCAAGCAGCACTTCCGGCCCGAGTTCCTCAACCGCGTGGACGACACGATCGTGTTCCCGCAGCTGTCGAAGGACGAGATCGTCCGCATCGTCGACCTGTTCATCGAGCGCCTGGACAAGCGCATGAAGGACCAGTCGATGAGCGTCGAGCTCACGCAGGCCGCGAAGAACCTGCTGGCCGACCGCGGTTACGACCCGGTGCTCGGTGCCCGGCCGCTGCGCCGCACCATCCAGCAGCTCGTCGAGGACCAACTGTCCGAGAAGATCCTGTTCGGGGAGCTCAAGGGCGGCCAGAAGGTCAAGGTCGACGTCGAGGGCGAGGGCGCGGACGCCGTCTTCACCTTCGAGGGCACCGACAACGAGCGTGTGCCCACCGAGATCGAGGGCGAGGTCGAGGAGATCCCCGAGGACGCCTCGGCTCTGGCCTCCGAGAGCTGAGGTCGACGCCGCCTTGAGCCCCGGCACCCCGCCGCTGCTCAAGGCTGAGTTCGAAGAGCCATTCCGTTCCGCCCGCGGCCCGTGTCCCCTTCCGAGGGGACACGGGCCGCGGGCGTTCTCATGTGGGCACGTCGGCGCAGGTGGGAGGCGAGGGTGTAGAACTGTGGGCATGACATCCGATCCCGCCGCACACCTCGACGCCCACGTCCTGCCGAGTGGGTTGGTGATGCGACGGGCCGTCGCCCGGGACGTCCGGGACCTGCGGGAGCTGGTGAAGCCGCTGGCCGCGGACATGCTGCTCGTCGAGAAGCCCCCGGTCGCCTACTTCGAGTCGCTCGCGGAGTTCCGTCTCGTCGTCGACCCGGGGCCGGACGGCGGGATCGCCGACGGCACGCAGACCCTCGTCGGGTGTGCCGCCCTCCACGTCATGTGGGAGGACCTCGCGGAGATCCGCACCGTCGCGACGAACCCCGACTACCGCGGCCGAGGCGCCGGCAAGGCGCTCGTCGCACAGATCGTCGCCGACGCCCGGGCCATCGGGGTCAGGCGGGTCTTCTGCCTCACCTTCGAGACGGGCTTCTTCGGGTCCTTCGGATTCCGGGAGATCTCCGGGACCCCGGTGTCCCCGGACGTCTACGGCGAGCTGCTGCAGTCCCACGACGAGGGCACCGCGGAGTTCCTGGACCTCGCCCGGGTCAAGCCGAACACCCTGGGCAACACCCGGATGATCCTCGACCTCTGAGGACCAGCCCGATCGACCGCACGGAGCGCCCGGTCGACGGTAGGGAGCGCCCACTCGACGGTTCGGATTCAGGGGAGCGCGAGCACCTGCGTGCCGTCGGCGGTGGTGCGTCGGACGGCCAACCCGTCGTTGACGAGGTCGGCCACCAGCCCTGAGATCCGCTCGGCGGTGCCGAGCTCGCGGACGACCGACCACGCGGTGCGGACCGCCTCCGGGAGCGCCTCGGCGGCGGCCTCGTCGGTCTCCGTGAACTCTGACGTCGACACGGTGAACAACCGGACCGGGACGGTGCCGGGCGGGTCGGAGGGCGCCCCGGGAGCGGGACCCGCCGCCGAGGCATTCCGCAGCACCTTCATGATCGCCCCGCGCAGCTGCCGGTCGGTGCCGGCCCAGGCCTGCGTGCGCGGCTTGCGGGCGGGCGCGGCGGGACGGCCCGCGGCCAGCCACCCGCAGTGCGCGGCGAGTGGGCAGGTGTCACAGGCCGGATTGCGGGAGGTGCACACGACCGCGCCGAGTTCCATCGTCCCGGCGTTCCACGCGACGTGGTCCGTGTCGGGCACGAACCGCGAGGCCCAGCGGGTCTCCTTCTTCGACAGGGCCGTCGGCGGGTGCTGGATGCCGTCGAACACCCGGGAGAGCACCCTGCGGACATTGACGTCGAGGACGGTGGTCCGTCGTCCGTGGGCGAAACTCGCGACGGCCGCGGCCGTGTAGGCGCCGATGCCCGGGAGATCGAGAAGGGTCTCCTCGTCGGCGGGCACCTCGCCGTCGAACCGGTCGACCACGGCCTGCGCGCACTCCTGCAGTCGCAGGGCCCGGCGGGGGTAGCCGAGGGTGTCCCAGGCCAGGAGCACCTCGGAGGTGGGTGCGGCGGCGAGGTCGGCGGGAGTGGGCCAGGCGTCCATCCAGGCCAGCCAGCGCGGGGCCACCCGGGTCATGGGGGTCTGCTGGCTCATCACCTCGCTCACGAGGATCCCCCACGCGGAGGTGCCCGGTTCCCGCCAGGGGAGGGGCCGGGCGTTGTCGGCGAACCAGTCGACGACGGTGCGCGTCACCTGCTCGACGCGACTGTCCTCCGCTAGGCTCACGGTGATGTCTCCTTCCAACACGAATCGTCGGCCCGCCACCTCGAAGCGCGGGACCTCGCGTCCCCGGGGTGGCGGCCGGAAGCCCTCGGCAGTCTACGCGCGCAGGCGACTGACCGTGCTGATCGCCGGTGTCCTCGTCCTCGTCCTGCTGGGGCTCGGGATCTGGCTGCTGGTGAAGGGCATCTCCTCCCAGATCGAGAAGTCCGCGCAGGCTCGTGCCGAACAGCAGGCGGAAGAGCCCGCCGAGGCGCCCGCCGAATCGACCTCGCAGGCACCCTCCCCGGACGCCTCGGCGGCGAGCGGACGGTGCCCGACGGAGGCGGTGGTCGTGACCGGTGGGACCGACAAGAAGGAGTACGGGCCGGACGACTCCGTGACCTTCCGGTTCACCGTGACGAACGACCACGAGAACGCCTGCCTGGTGGCGGTCGGGACCAAGGACCAGGAGTACGTGGTCGAGCACGAGGGCGACACCGTGTGGAGCTCCCGGTGGTGCGCCGACCCGGAAGCCGACGGCGACAACGCCGAGGTCGAACAGGTGTTCGCGGCCGGAGCGGAGAAGTCCTCGTCCCTGCCGTGGAACCGGATCCCCATCGACTCCGACTGCACCCGGACGGGCGAGGAGGACTTCGCGGCCGGGGACTACGAGCTGATCGTGAAGCTCGGGGAGATCGAGAGTGCGCCGGTGGCCTTCACGCTCCGGGCACCACCCGGGCCGGAGCCGACGGAGGAGACGGAGTCCGCGGAGGACGCGGAGACCGACGGCGAGGGGTGATGCTCCGGGCAGGGCGCCTCGGCGGCGTCGGATTCAGGTGACCGCGGAGAGGAAGGCACGGGTGCGTTCCTCGCGGGGGTTCTCGAAGAGCTGCTGCGGTGTGCCCTCCTCGATGATCCGGCCGTGGTCGAACATGAGGACGCGGTTGCTCACGTCGCGGGCGAACTGCATCTCGTGGGTGACGATGAGCATGGTGATGTCGGTCTCGTGGGCGACATCCGTGAGGATGGTGAGCACCTCGTCGACGATCTCGGGGTCGAGGGCGCTCGTGACCTCGTCGAGGAGCAGGATCTCCGGGTCCATGGCGAGTGCCCGGGCGATCGCCACGCGTTGCTGCTGACCGCCGGACAGGCGGGTGGGGTGGGCGTCCGCCTTGTCGGCCAGACCGACCTTCTGAAGCAGCTGGTGGGCACGCTCGACGGCCGCCGACTTCGACATCCCGAGGACGTGGACGGGCGCCTCGATGATGTTCTCCAGGACGGTCATGTTGGGGAACAGGTTGAACTGCTGGAAGACCATGCCGATCCGTTTGCGCATCTCCACACGGTGCTTCTCCTTGAGCGGGACCCGGCGGCCGTCCTTCTCGACGTGGGTGAGCGGGTGGCCGTCGATGAAGATGTAGCCGCCGTTCGCCTCCTCCAGGGTCATGACGAGGCGCAGGATCGTGGTCTTGCCGGACCCACTGGGGCCGATGAGGGTCACGCGGTCGCCCTTGGCCACGGTGAAGTCCAGGTCCTGGAGGACGACGTGGTCGCCGAACCGCTTCTCGATCCGGTCGAACCGGATGGCGGGGGTGGGGTCAGGATCGTCCCCGGAAATGGGACCGGGCACGCTGTCAGTAGCGTTCAAGGCGGCGTTCCAATCGTCGGAGGAGCATGGACGTGGGGTAGCTGGCGAGCAGGAAGATGATGCCCGCGATCGTGAAGGCCTCCATGTAGCGGAAGTGTTGGCCGCCGAACTCCTGGGCGGTGCGGACCATCTCCGTGACCGTGATGGCCATGAGGAACGGGGTGTCCTTGAACATGGAGATCACGTAGTTGCCGAGGGCCGGCAGGGTGGAGCGGACGGCCTGCGGGATCACGACGGCCACCCAGGTACGGCGGGTGGACATGCTCAGCGCGGTGGCCGCCTCCCACTGTCCCGGGGGGACGGCGTCGATGCCGGCGCGGTACACCTCGGCCATGTAGGTGGCGTAGTGGACCCCGAGGACCACGATGCCGATGGTGAGGGGATCGACGGCGGTGAGCGCGAAGTAGACGAACATGAGCTGGACGACCACCGGGGTCATCCGGACGAAATTCACGCAGAAGGTGAGGACGGCGGCGATCGGGGCCGGTGCCAGTCGCCGGGTCACGGCGATCACGAGTCCGAGGGTCGCGGCGATGAGGCTGGCGAGCACCGTGGCCAGGAGTGTCACCTGCACGAAGGCGAGCAGGAGTTCCGGCAGGGCCTGCAGCGCATAGTCCCAGTTCCAGAGTTGCATCAGGAGCCGACCTCCTTGGCGGGTGCCCGGAAGGACAGGACGTCCCGCAGCGACTCACCCTGGCCCAGGCGGTGCTTGGCGCGGACCTCCAGGGCATTCATGAGGAGGGTGAGCAGGTAGGCGATCGCGAAGTAGATGAGCAGACCCACCATGAAGGCGAAGAACGTGTCACCGGACTCCACGCGGAGCTTGTCGATCTGGACCGTGAGGTCGACGAGCGTGATGAAGCTGACGATCGCGGTGCCCTTGAGCAACTGGATGAGCAGATTGGTGAGAGAGGGGATCATGAGGGCCCAGGCCTGCGGCAGGATCACGCGGAACATGCGTTGGGCCGGGGAGTGGCTGAGCGCGATCGAGGCCTCCCACTGGCCGGAAGGGACGGCGTTGATCGAACCGCGGACCACCTCGGCGGCGTAGGCCCCGTAGTTGAGGCCCAGTCCCATGACACCCACGAGGATCGGGTGGAGGTCCACGCCGAACAGCGGCAGCACGTAGAACAGGAAGAACAACTGGACCACGAGCGAGGTGCCACGGAAGAACTCGATGACGATCCGGGCGAGGACCCGCAGTGTCGCCGAGGTGGTGCACGAGGCCAGTCCGAGGGCCAGCGCCACGACGAGCGCCAGGAGTGCGCCGCCGACGGTGAGCCACAGGGTGATGCCCACGCCCTCGAGGATCTGCGGCCACGCGCGGGCGAGTGCCTGGAGGTTGTCGGTCACGAAGGGTCCGCCCGATCACTCCGCGGCGCAGAGTTCCGCCGCCGTGAGGTCCTCCGGCGGGCGGTTCTCCGCGGTGAAGCCGAACTCGCCGACGAGGTCCAGGTAGGCCTGTTCGTCGGACAGGATCGTGGAGGCCTCTTCGTTGTAGGCCTCGAGGAGAGCGGTGTCGTCCTGCCGGAAGACGGTGGAGCCCGCACCCTCCTGGGGCACGCCGTCGATCTCCTGGATGAAGGCGCCGGTGGTCTCCAGGCCGGCGTCGGGGGAGTCGGAGACCATCGTCTCCAGGGACACCGCGGTGAGCGCGAAGGCGTCGGCGCGGCCGTTGGACACCGTGTCCCAGCCGTCCTGGGCCCCGTCGACCTTGACGACGTCGGAGATCCCGAGTTCGTCGGCATAGCCCTCCTCGATGGCACCGGACTGGACGGCGAGGGTCACGTCCCCGGCCGCGGCGACCGAGTCGAGGTCGGACAGGTCGTTCGGGTTGCCCTCGGGGACCAGGAGCGTGGTCGTGTACATGATCTCCGGCTCACTGAAGGCGGCCTGCGCGCAGCGGTCCGGGAGGATCGACATGCCGGCACTGATGACATCGAACCGGCCCGCGTTGAGACCGGGGATGAGGGAGTTCCAGTCGACCTCGACGACCTCGAGGTCCTCGATTCCGAGATTGCCGAAGATCTCCTCGTGCATGGCGATCGTCGCGCCGGTGGCCTCCCCGGACTCGTCGACCCAGGAGTAGGGGCGCTCGTTGGCGACGGCGACCGTGATCGTGCCTTCGGACTGGGCGCGTTCGAGGGTGGAATCGGCCTCGGTGTCGCCGCCGGAACCACAGGCGACCAGGGTGAGGGCGAGGACTCCCAGTCCGGCGAGCCCTGCGCGGGTGCGGGTGATGGTCCGGTGGGTGGGTGCCGGATCGGTGGGGTGGAGTCGGGACGTCATCGTGCTTTCTCCTGTATTCCGTCGAGGTTCTGCTCGTCTGGCCCGGTGCGACCCGTCGGTACGAGCCGTCGGTGCGACCGGGTGTGTTCGGTGCCACGTTGCCACAGATGTGTGGGACGCACGGAGGATCTGTGCCGCGGGCACTGATTGCGACCGGATCGTTATGTGTGGTGTGTCACATGTGATGGACGGTGGAAAGTATTGAGTCGGCCTGGCCCACGGAACCGGCCCACGGAAATGGTGTCCGAGGCGGGTGGAAGACTGGGGTGTATGGCGTACACGTGCACGGATTGTGGTCACCAGGTCCCCAAGTGGTTGGGCCGCTGCCCCGGGTGTGGGGAGTGGGGGACCCTCGAGGAGAACACCGGTGCCGCCTCGTCGGTGCGGACGAAGGCCAAGCCCACCCCGCACGGGCAGAAGCCCGCGCCCATCACGGACGTGGACGCCACCCTGGCCCGGGCCCGGCCCACCGGTGTCGGTGAGTTCGACCGGGTGCTCGGCGGTGGACTGGTGCCCGGCGCGGTCATCCTGCTCGCAGGTGAGCCCGGCGTCGGCAAGTCGACCCTGCTCCTCGACGTCTGTGCCCGGACGGCGCGGGAGGGCGGGATCGTCCTCTACGTCTCGGGTGAGGAGTCCTCCGGGCAGATCCGGTTGCGGGCCGAACGGATCGGTGCCCTGGAGAAGACCCTGCTGCTCGCCGCCCAGACCGACCTGGGCGTCGTGCTCGGCATGCTCTCGGAGATCAAACCGGACTTCCTCGTCATCGACTCCGTCCAGACGCTGTCCTCGGCGGAGGTCGACGGTGTGCCCGGCGGTGTCACCCAGGTCCGGGAGGTCGCCGCCGGTGTCATCCGCGCGGCCAAGGACCACGGCATCCCGACCGTCATGGTCGGGCACATCACGAAGGACGGGAACGTGGCGGGGCCCCGTCTGCTCGAACATCTGGTCGACGTCGTCTGTCAGTTCGAGGGGGAGCGGCATTCCCGCCTGCGCATGTTGCGGGCCGCGAAGAACCGTTTCGGTCCCACCGACGAGGTCGGCTGCTTCGACATGACGGAGGCCGGGATCCGCAGTCTGCCGGACCCATCCGGTCTGTTCCTGTCCCGGTCCCGTAAGCCCACCCCGGGCACCTGCCTCACCGTGACCCAGGAGGGCAGGCGCCCCATGACGGTCGAGATCCAGGCCCTCGTCGACCTGAGCTCCCAGGGTCCGGGACGGCGCAACGTCACCGGCGTCGACCCCGGCCGTGTCGCGATGATGGCCGCCGTCATGAGCAAACGGATGCGGGTGGAGACCAAGAACCCGGACATCTTCGTCGCGACGGTGGGCGGGGTGCGCATCACGGAGCCGGCCGCGGACCTGGCGGTGTGCCTCTCGCTCGCCTCGGCGGTGGCGGACACGGAGGTCTACGGGCGCCTGGTCGCGATCGGGGAGGTGAGTCTGTCCGGTGAGGTCCGCGCCGTCCCGGACGTGGAACTCCGCCTCGCCGAGGCGGCCCGGCAGGGGATCGTGAACGCGATCGTCGCCCGTGGTGCCCTGGACGGGGCCCGTGTGCCGGAGTCCCTGCGCGTCCGTGAGGTCGACACCGTTGAGGACGCCATGGACCTCGTCATGCCCGCCCGCGCGCGGGCCGGTGCCGGGTCACCCGCGGACTGATCCGGCGGCACCGAGCGGACGGGAAGCGCCGTGGCCGGTCAGTGGTGGGTTTCCCCCTGTGCGGTGGTGCTGCGTGCGGGTAGCCTGAACGGACATCCCCGTCCGAGAACCGGAAGGCCCCGCCCGTGCGCCCTCATTCCACCTCCGCGTCCCTCGCCGCCGAAGCGGAGACCGCCAGCCACGAGCTCATGCTCGAGACGCTGGCCCAGGTCGCACCCGGAACCCAGCTGCGGGACGGGCTCGAACGGATCCTGCGGGGTCGCACCGGTGGGATCGTGGTCCTCGGGACCTCGAAGGTCGTCGAGACGATCAGCACCGGTGGGTTCCCCATCGACGTCGAGTTCTCCGCCACCCGCCTGCGTGAGCTCGCCAAGCTCGACGGTGCCGTCGTCCTCGACCGGTACGCCTCGCGGATCCTCGCCGCCGGTGTCCAGCTCATCCCGGACCCCTCGATCCCCACCGGGGAGACCGGTACCCGCCACCGCACGGCCGAACGCACGGCCAAGCAGACCGGGTTCCCCGTGATCTCGGTGAGCCAGTCGATGCAGATCGTCCAGCTCTACGTCCACGACCAGCGCCACGTCCTGCAGCACTCCGAACGGCTGCTCTCGCACGCCGCCCAGGCGCTCGACACGCTGGAGCGGTACAAGATGCGCCTCGACGAGGTGGCCGAGACCCTCACCTATCTGGAGGTCGTCGACCGTGCGACCGTCGCGGACGTCATCGCCGTGCTCCAACGGCAGGAGATGGTCCGACGCATCAGCGGGGAGATCCGCGAGTACATCCTCGAGCTCGGGGTCGACGGCCGGCTCGTCACGCTCCAGCACGAGGAACTGGTCGGCTCCTTCGCCGGCACGCAGGAGAACCTGCTGCGCGACTACCTGGGGGAGATCCCCGGGCACGAGTCGATCGAGACGGCCATGTCCAACCTGGCGGCCCTCGACGGGTCGGACCTCATCGACGTCGACAGGATCGCCCACGCGATCGGGACCGCAGCGTCCACCGAGGCCCTCGACACCACGGTGCGCCCACGAGGTTTCCGGGTGCTGGCCGCCATGCGTCGGATCCCACCGGTCGTCGTCGACCGGATCGTCGACCGGTTCCCCAGCTTCCCGGCACTGTTGTCCGCGCGGACGGAGGAACTCCTCGAGGTCGAGGGCGTGGGCGGCAACCGCGCGAAGATGGTCCGCGAGGGCCTGGACCACCTCGTCGCCGAGGTCACCGACCGCTGAGGTCCGGTCCGCCGGGGCCACGGGGCGCCTCGGGAGCGGGGCTCAGAGGAACTCGACGCCCTGGGCCAGGGGGAGTTCACCGGAGTAGTTGATCGTGTTCGTCGCCTGGCGCATGTACGCCTGCCAGGAGTCGGTGCCGGACTCCCGGCCCCACCCGGTCTCCTTGTTCCCGCCGAAGGCGCCGCCGATCTCCGCCCCGGAGGTCCCGATGTTGACGTTCGCGATCCCGGTGTCCGACTCGGCGAGGAACTTCTCGGCCTCCGCGAGATCGGAGGTGAACACCGCCGAAGACAGCCCCTGAGACACGCCGTTGTTGAGTGCGATCGCCTCGTCGAGGTCCGCGTACTCCATGACGAAGAGGATCGGGGCGAAGGTCTCCTCCTCGACGATCGGTGTCTGCCCCGGCATCCGCACGACGGCGGGTTCCACGTAGAACGCACCGGGCGCCTCGGCGTCGTAGAGGCGGCCACCGCCGCACAGCACCTGCCCGCCCTGCTCCTCGGCGGTCCGCAGGGCGGCCTGCATCTGTCGGTAGGCGGCCTCGTTGACGAGCGGGCCGACGAGGACGTCCTCGCCCCCGGTGCCTCCCTCGCCGGCGCCACCGGGCATCGGCGAGCCGATCGAGAGCGTGCGGTAGGCGGCGACGATCTTCTCGGTGAGGGAGCCTGCCACCGACTCGTGCACGATGAGGCGTCGGAGCGTCGTGCACCGCTGCCCGGCGGTCCCGGCGGCGGCGAACACGACACCGCGTAGCGCCAGCTCCATGTCCGCCGAGGGTGCGACGATCGCCGCGTTGTTGCCGCCGAGTTCCAGGAGCACCCGGCCGAACCGGGCGGCCACCCGCGGCCCGACCTCCCGGCCCATCCGCACGGAACCGGTGGCCGAGAGCAGGGCGATCCGGGGGTCGTCGACCACCTGTTCGCCCACCTCGCGCCCGCCGACGACGACGTGGGTGAGGCCCTCGGGGGCACCCACCTCGGCGGCGGCCCGTTCAAGCAGGGCGTTCGTCGCGAGCGCGGAGAGCACGCACGACTCCGAGGGCTTCCACACGATCGTGTCGCCGGCGACGAGCGCGAGCGCGGTGTTCCACGCATAGGGCGCGACGGGGAAGTTGAAGGCGGTGACGATCCCGACGACGCCGAGCGGGTGCCAGGTCTCCATCAGCCGGTGGCCGGGGCGCTCGGAGGGCAGGGTCTTGCCGAACAACTGGCGGGACTGCCCGACGGCGAGCTCGCAGATGTCGATCATCTCCTGCACCTCGCCGGCGGCCTCCGAAGGGGTCTTGCCCGCCTCGACGGTGACGAGTGCCGCGAGGTCGTCCTTGTGCTCGGCGAGCAGGCGGCCCCAGCGCTGCACCATCTGCCCGCGGGTGGGTGCCGGGACCGTCCGCCACGCCTCGAAGGCGGTCTGTGCGGCGGCGATGGTCCGGTCTACGTCTCCTGAGCCGTCGGCGCGCAGGTGGCCCACGGGGCGCCCTGTGATCGGCGAGGGCGCCGGGAGCACCGTTCGTGCCGGGCTCCCTGCGGCATCGTCGGCGGGATCGACGAACAGGCGATCCGGTTCGACGCCGCAGGCGCGCAACGCATGGTGGGCGTAGGCGGTGACGGATTCGTGGGTCGGGAGGTGTGCTGCGGGGGAGGTCATGGTGGTCCTTCCGTGGGATGGCGTGCGGGTGGAGGTGCGAGTGGGGGCAGGTCAGACGGTGGTGCGAGGTCAGATGATGTTGACCTCGGGACGGAGTGCGGAGGTCGTGAAGCGTTCGACGGACAGTCCGGAGACGTCGATCTCCGGAGCCCGGCCGAGGACGAGGTCGCGCAGGACGACACCGACGGCCGGGCCCTGGAGGAACCCGTGGCCGGAGAACCCGCACGCGTAGTGGAACCCCTCGACCTCCCGGGCCGAGCCGATGAGCGCGTTGTGGTCGGGGGTGCACTCGTAGAGCCCCGCCCACCCGGAGGCGAGCCGGACGTCGCCGAGTGCCGGGGCGCGGTGGGCGAGGAGCTCGCCCAGGTACTCCTGCCAGGCGGGGTCCTGACGCATGTCGAAGTCGTGGAGGTCGGTGCGCTCGGGGGAGCCCATGAGGAGACCCGCGCCCTCCCCGTGGAAGTAGAAGCTCGTGGCGAAGTCGAGGGTGAAGGGGAGGTCGCGGGTATCGAAGTCGACGGCGTCGGTCACGGCGATCTGCCGACGCAGCGGGGTGACGGGCAGGTCGATCCCGGCGGTCGCGGCGACACCTGCCGACCAGGCCCCGGCGGTGCAGACCACGTGGTCGCAGGCGATGTCCCCGGCGGAGGTGCGCACGCCGGTGACGTGTCCGTGCTCGACGACCACCTCGGCCGCGGAGGTGTGAGTGAGGATGCGGACCCCGGCGGCACGGGCCGCCCGGGCGAGACCCGCGACGGCGGACTCCGGTGTGCAGTGTCCGGCGGCGGGGTCGAGGGCGCCGGCCACCAGGTCGTCGGTGCGGACCCAGGGGTTGAGGGCGGCGACCTCGGCGGGGGAGACCATCCGGGTCGGCATGCCCAGGTCGTTCTGCAGACGGGTGCTCGCCTCGAAGACCGTGGCGGACTCCGCGTCGGCGAGGAGGAACAGATAGCCGGGCGTGTGGAGGTCGATGTCCTGCCCGAACGTTTCAGGGAACCTGCGGAAGGTCTCCAGGGAGTGTGCACCGAGGAGGATGTTCGTCTCGTCGGAGAAGGAGGTACGCACGCCTCCGGCGGCCTTGCAGGTCGAACCCGAGCCCAGGGCGTCCCGCTCGACGAGGACGACGTCGACGCCGTCCCGGGCGAGTTCGTGGGCCGCTGCCACGCCCATGATCCCGCCGCCGATGACGACGACCGAGGCGCTGGTGGGAAGAGTGCCCCGGACGGCCGGCGGGGCGGTGGTGGTGTCCGGGGTGGGTGGGTTCGCGCCGGTCGGATCGGTGTCGGGTGGGGGAGTCGCGCTGTACACGGGGACCTCCGGGGGTAGAGGTGGTGAGCTGTCTCACCAGCCTGCGACCTTCACGGCCGTCGGGACAATCGACGGATCGTGCGCCGACCTTTCAGTGATGCTGAATGGTCGGGTGTGTGGCCAGGAATGGGAGATTCCACTGTGGAAGGAATGGCGTCTGCACCCCGGTCGGACGCCAATCCGTCGACAGTGGAATCCCGGGGTTCGGTACGGGTGAGTCGCTCTGTCCTCAGGGGTGCGAACTGCACCTTCCTCAGGGGTGCAAGTTGCACCTTCCGAGGGTGCGCACGTTGTACCTTCGGAAGGGTCATCAGGACGGAAAATCCACTGTGCGCGGATCGGCGGCCTCGCCCCGGTCGGACGCCGGACTGCGCACACTCGACTCGCTGGGTCCGCGCTCGCGCTGACTCCCGCGCCCACGCGTCCCTCCCACCAGGTGTTCGAGCGCGCGCTGGGCGGCGACCATGGCGAGGAGCACCGGCGCCAGGAGCGGCAACAGGGGCAGTTCGTAGAGCAGAGGGATCCTGATGAGGTCCCACAGCACCACGAGGATCCCCGCAGCCTCGGGATCGAACATGTACATGTAGTTGGCGAGCGGGTCGACGAACGCCCGGGCGACGAGGTTGACCACGAGGACGCCCAGCGCCAGGACCACGAACCACAGGAGTGACAACAGCGCGTCGACGTACCGCGGGCGGTAGTACCCGAGCGCGGCGTGGACGAAGGGCAGGAGCACGTTGAGCGCATGGACGAGGTAGAACAGGACGAGGAACGCCGCGAGCGCAGCCGGGAAGAACAACAGGGTGTGCAGCGGGCGCAGGCGCTCGGAGCGGAACCACACCGCCGGCACGAGCAGGATCGTCACGAGTGTGCAGAAGTGGAAGGGTCAGTTCCGGTCGAACTCGAAGTCCGGGTAAGCGGGATCGGCGATCCGGTCGAAGGTGAACCACGTCGACATGCCCCAGTTCACCACCGCGATCACCAGCAGGGTCGCACGCCCACCCCGCCGCCGAGGCGCCCCGCACTCCCCACGGGACGCCGGATCTCAGGAGGTGGCGGGATCCGCCGGAAGTCCGAGCATCTCCTCGCTGGTCTCCCACAGCGTGTGGGCGGCTGCGGGGTCGGAGGCCATCCGGTGGGTGCGCATGGGGCGGAAGTTCGTCCCGTAGAAGCCGCCGGACTCCCAGGTCCGCCCCGGGATCCCGGTCATGAAGTGGACGAGGTTCTGCCCGCCACGGTGCGCCGAGGCGAGGAACTTCGAGACGACCGAGTGATAGACACGACGCGGGTACCCACCGGCGTCCGCGGCGAAGTTCGTGCGGATGACCCCGGGGTGGAACGCGACGGCGTCGATGCCCGGTCCGGAGTCGGTGTGGAACCGGCGGTGCAGCTCCTTCGTGAACAGGATGTTCCACAGCTTCGCGTTCCCGTAGGCCCGGTTCTCCGTGAAGCCCTCGAGGGTCTGCGGATCGTCCAGGTCGGGCCGGGCGTAGAGGATCGACGCGAAGCTCGACGTGTTCACCACCGCCGTCCGGCTCTCCATCAGCCGGTCCATGAGCAGATGGGTGAGCAGGAAAGGCGCGAGGTGGTTGATCTGGAAGGACTTCTCGAACCCGTCACCGGTGAGCTCCGGTCCGGCGTAGAGACCACCGGCGTTGTTGGCGAGCACGTCGATCCGTGGATACCGGTCGAGCAGGGTCGTCGCGAGCGCACGCACCTGGGCGAGATCGGTGAAGTCGGCGGTGAGCGCGTCGGCCCCGGTGTCCCGGGCGATCGCCGCCGTCTTGTCGGTGTTCCGGCCCACGAGAACCAGGTGGTTGCGGGGGCCTTCGAGGATCCGGGCGGCGGCCGCGCCGATCCCGTCACTGGCTCCGGTGATGACGAGGGTTCGCATACCCCCACCCTTCCACCCGGGTCCGGATACGGGAAGGGAGTGTCCGGGCCGGGACGCTCCGGTTGCGTCGGGGTTCGGGTCAGGGCGCCTCGGCGGCGGTGGCGGTAGCCTGCGGCCATGCAGTGGACGCTGGGGCAGTTGCGGACCTTCGTGGCGGTAGCCGAGCACGGCACGCTCACGCGCGCGGCCGCGCAGCTGGGATACACACCGGGCGCGCTCAGCCAGCACATGAGCGCGCTGCGGCGGGCGGTCGGCGTCGATCTCGTCGTGCACCGGGGTCGGCACCTGGTCCTCACGGAGGAGGGCCGGTTGCTGCTGCCGCGGGCCCGCGCGGTCCTCGCGGCGGAGACCCAGGCCGCCGAGGCGGTCCGCGGCGGGCAGGCCGGACGGGGTGCCGTCGTGACGCTCGGGGTGTTCGGGTCGGCCTCTGTGGTGGCCTTCGCGCCCACGCGGGCCCAGCTCGCGGGGACCGGGATCCAGTTGCCGGCGCGCGAGGTGGACGTCGAGCAGATGCAGGAGGCGGTGGAGGAGGGGCGGATCGACGTCGGGCTCGGGATCGACTACCCGGCCTCGCCGCTGGCGCCGCAGCGGGGACTCCTGATGGAGGTGGTGCGGCGGGAGAGGTTCGGTTTCGTGGTGCCCGGGGACCATCCGGACCCCACGCCGGAGCAGTTGCAGGAGGCCGACTGGATCCTCGCGCCCAACGACACGACCTTCGGGCGGGGTCTGCGGTTCGCCTGTGCGGAGGCGGGGATCGCGCCGCGGGAGTCGCACATCGTCATGGACTCGGCCGTCGCGCTCGCGATGGTCGGTGGGCGGATGGGTTTCACGCTGGCGACCCCGATCATGATGTCGCTCGCTCCTGCCTCGGTGCGTCTGGTGGAACCGGTGGAACTGAGCGGGCGGGACATCGTCGTGATCGCCCGGGAGGACATGGCCGCCCGGCCCGAGGTCGCCACCGTCGTCGACGCGCTCCGGACGGTGTTCGCGGGGTGAGGCGGGGGCCTGTTCCGCCGTCGCGGCGCGGATTAGGCTGGGTGTCATGTACGCGATCACCGTGAAGTTCACCGTCAAGCCCGAATCCGTCGACTCCTGGCCGGAGATCGTCCGTCCCTTCACCGAGGCCACCCGCGCCGAGGAGGGCAACCTGTGGTTCGAGTGGTCCAAGAGCCTGGAGAACCCGCAGGAGTACATCCTCATCGAGGCCTTCACCGACGAGGGGGCCGCACCGCACGTGCAGAGCGGGCACTTCTCCGCCGGTCTCGAGACCATGAAGCCGCACCTGGAGTCCACGCCGCAGATCCTCTCCCGCCAGGTCGAGGGTGACGGCTGGGACACGATGGGCGAGCTGCAGATCGACTGAACGATCACCCCGGTCCTCCAGGCACGCCTCGTGCGCGTCGGCTGGACCGGGGCACACCGCCGACGCAGCCGTCGGCACCCACCCGAGGAGGCGTGACCATGTCCGGGACCAAGGCATACGACCCGAGTGCACTGGAGAAGGCCAGCGGTCTGCGCTGGACGGAGATCGTCGCGGGTCTCGACGCCGCCGGCGGTGCCGCCCTCGACCACGCCGCGCTCGCCCGCGTGGCCGAGGACCTGCTCACCGGCCGGGTCGACACCGTCGGGTGGTGGGCGCAGGGCGCCGCCGTCGGTTATGAACAGGAGATCGGCAGGCGGCGCCCCGGCCAGCGGTCTGACGGGGCCTGGTCCGCGAGCGCCTCGAAGACCTTCCCCGGTGACCGGGACACGGCCCTCGCGGCGGTCGAGCAGGTGTTCGGCGGCCAGGAGCGCTCCCGAGGCGCCCTGTTCGGGGTGCCGTTCGCGGGGGAGGCCCGGACCTCCTCCACCGAGAAGTGGCGGTACTGGCGCGTCGACCTGGCCGACGGTTCCAAGGTCTCCGTGACGATCGGGGCGAAGGCTCCGGGAAAGGACGGTGCGGAGAAGTCCTCGATCGGGGTCGAGGTCGCAGGCCTGCCCGACGAGGGGTCGGTGGCCACGCGCAAGGCCGAACTCAAGGAGTTGCTGGCGCAGGTCGTCGGGCTGAACGGCCGGTGACCCCGTCCCTCAGGGCGCCAGGATCGGGTTCCAGGTCCCGGCCCACAGGGCGGCGGCCACCGCCACCGTGCACACCGCGAGCGTCCCGAGCACCAGGAGTCCGTCCCGGCGACGGAACACGACGGTGCGCGACCACGTGCGGTGCGGGGTCCCGAAGGCGCGGCCCTCCATCGCCATCGCCAGGCGCGTGCCCATCCGCACCGCCTGCACGAGCAGCGCGAACGCGAGCGGGAAGAACTCCCGCACCTTCCCCACCGGGCCCGTCGCACCGACACCGCGGGCCCGCCTGGCCGAGCGCAGCACCTGCCACTCGGCGAACAACAGGCTCACGAGGCGGCCGGCCGACAGCGCGGCGAGGACGAACCTCTCCGGCAACCGCACCTTCTGCACCAGCCCGTCGGCCAGGTCCGTCGGGTCCGTCGACACCGCGACGAGCACCGCCGGGACCGCGAGCGTGAGTGCACGGATCGCGATCGCGGCGCCGGCCGTCACCGTCCCGGTCGTCACGTCGAGCGGCCCGAGTTCCACGATCACCTCGCCCGTCCGCGGCGCCAACAACAGGGTCGCCCACCCGGCTGAGAGCGCCACCAACGGCAGGAACCACGTCCGCGCCAGGAACACCCGCCAGGGCAGGGCCGCCGGCACCACCGCGAGGGCCGCCACCAGCAGGATCCCCGCGCTCACCACGTCCACGCTCACGAGCACCGTGAACGTCACGAGGAACGCCGCCGTGATCTTCGCCAGCGGATCGAACCGGTGTGCCGCCCGCTCCTCGGTGGACACCGGCAGGGGAGTGGACACCGGCACCGCGGAACCGGCACCGTCGAGCTCCCGCTCCCGAGGCGCCCCGTCCTCGACCTCCTCACCCGCACTCCCGACCGGGTCCTCCTCCCACCGCACGGTCTCCAGGCGTTCGGCCGGGACGAGGGATTCGGGGAACCCCTCCTCGTGCGTGACGACGACGAGCGCGGTCCCGCGGGCCAGTTCCTCACGGAAGAGCTCGACGAGCGCCGCCCGGGTGCGCGGATCCTGACCGAAGGTCGGCTCGTCGAGGACGAGCACGTCCGGTGTGGCGGCGAGTACACACGCGACGCTCAATCGCCGCTTCTGCCCGCCGGACAGGGTGTGCGGGTGGGCGAGGGCGAGGTCGTCGAGGCCGACCCGGGCGAGCAGGGCCATGGACCGAGGTCCGATCTCCTCCTCCGGGACACCGGCGGTCCTCAGACCCAGTTCGATCTCCCCGGCGACCGTCCCGCGCAGGAACTGGTGTTCGGGATTCTGGAACACGGTGCCGATCCGCGCGGCGAGCGTGGGGGAGTCCCAGCTCCCGGGTGACGATCCCGCGGTGGAAGCGTCCGACACCCACTCGACGGACCCGGACACGGGCGGCAGCAGTCCGGCCAGAGTGAGGGCCGTCGTCGTCTTGCCCGCCCCATTGTCCCCGGTGAGAGCGAGGACGTGCCCGCCACGGACCTCCACATCGGTAACCGACCGGACCGCCACACCGTCCCGCCCGACCACGAGATCGCGGGTCCGCAGCAGGACGGTGCCGTCGGCAGTCCCGTCGGCAGTCCCGTCGGCAGTGCTGACGGCAGTGGCATCCATCCCGTCGGCGGCGCCGTCCGTGCCTCTGTCCCGGTCGGCGTCGCCCGGGTCCAGGACGTTCCCGATCTCCACCACCCGGTCCATGTGGTCGACCCACAGGTCCCGGTCGTGCTCGGTGACGACGAGTGTCGCGCCGGTCTCCCGGACCGCCCGGAGGACCGCGTCGCGGATCTGCGGGGACGTGCGCCGGTCCGTGTTCGCAGTCGGTTCGTCGAGCAGCACGAGTCCCGGCCGCATCGCGAGCACTCCCGCCACCGCGAGCCTCTGTTTCTGCCCGCCGGACAGTGCGGAGGTCGGGTGGTCGAGGTCGACGTCGAGCCCCACGGTGTCGAGGGCCGCGTGGACCCGCACGGAGATCTCGTCCGCAGGTACGCCCAGGTTCTCCGCACCGAAGGCCACGTCGTCGCCCACACGGGCGAGCAAGACCTGCGCGTCCGGGTCCTGGAGCACCAGGCCGGTGCGCCCCGAACGCGGGTCCGGGGCCTCACCGTCGACGAGCAAAGCACCCGCCGCCTCCCCGGACTCCGCGGGCAGGACCCCGGCCAGAGCGTGCAGCAGGGTCGACTTCCCACCCCCGGACGGGCCGGTGAGCAGGACCGTCTCCCCGGCCGCGATGTCGAGGTCGACCCCGCTCAGTGCCCACTTCTTCCGGTCGGCGTGCCGCCACCCGAACCCCCGGGCCGCGACCGAGGCGCCCTGCCTCCGTAGGGTCCCCGGTCCCGGGGCGGTCACCGGCTCAGACACGCGCGTTCGTGCGACCGGCGGCGAAGGCCGACAGGGCACCGGTGCGGGCGAGACCGCGGACGAGGACGTGGGCCAGCAGACCGGCGAGCACGATGCCGGAGACGGCTGCACACCCGGCGTAGACCCACTGCCAGGTCGGGGCCCACAGCGCGTTGTACATGACGTTCTCGCCGACGGCGAGGAACAGGCCGGCACCCAGACCGGACAGCAGCGCGGGGAGGATCCCCCAGCGGCGGTAGAGCAGGAGGGCGAACACGAGTTCCGCCCCGAGGCCCTGGATCAACCCGGACACGAGGACCTGCATGCCCCACTGGGTGCCGAGGACCGCGGAGATCGCAGCGGCGAGCACCTCGCAGTACAGGGCGGCGCCCGGTTTGCGGATGACGAGCCCGCCCACGGGACCGGCGAGGACCCAGATGCCGGTGAGGAGACCGGCGGCCGGCGGGAAGGCCGCGAAGGGCAGCGAGAGCACGCTCCAACCGGTGCTCCAGGCCCAGAAGACGACGCCGAGCGCGACGGCGAGGACCGAGGCGACGACGACGTCGACGACCCGCCAGCGCAGGCGATGGGTGGTGGATGACGGTGTCATGACGGTGGTCATGCGAACTACCTCCTGAATGAGGACAGGAGGGGATAAGAGATGCGACTCGACTTCCTTCGCCGGTCCTAACCGGATCAGGTTCGAGGGTCTGCGGTGGCCCGCACTCTCAGCGCCCCTGTTCCCGGATCGGTCCGGGCGGCGCTCCCCTGTCGTGTGCCGATGAATGTAGCCGGACCGGCGTGACTGGGGCAACGTGGGGGATGAGTGGCAGGGCGCCTCGGCGGCGGGGTCGGCGGAAAGCGGTGGGGTGCCGGGGTTGGGGCGGGGTCGGACTCAGGGGTGGATGCCCAGGTGGGTGAGTGCGGCGCGGACGATGTGCTCCTGGCCGCCCTGCATCTCGGCGACGACGTCCTCGCGGAGGGCCTCGGCGGGGGTGAGCCAGTCGAGGCTCAGGGCGTCCTTGCGGGGCTGGCACTCGCCGGTGACCGGCAGGACGTAGCACAGCGCGATCGCGTGCTGGCGGGGGTCGTGGTAGGGGCCGGCGCCGTCGGTGGGGAAGTACTCGGCAACGTGGAAGGGCGTGAGCGAGGGCGGCACCTGGGGGAGCGCGAGCGGGCCCAGGTCCTTCTCGGCGTGGCGCATGAGGGCGGTGCGGAGCGTCTCGTGGAAGCGGACGCGGCCGCCGACGATCTCGCGGCCGAGCGTACCGTCGGACATCGACGCGAGCAGCGTGCCGATCCGCGTGACGACGCCGTCGTCGCCCAGCCGGACGGGGACGGCGTTGACGTAGCTGAGCGGCAGGCGGCGGCGGAACTCGGTGAGTTCCTCGGGTTCCAGCCAGTTGTCGTCGAAATCGAGGGCGGTGCGCGTCATGGGAGCATGGTGTCACAGGACACACCCTTCCCCGCTCACTGAACAATCGTTAAGCTGATGCCTCCGGTCCCTTGCAGTATCTCAGCGCCACAAGTATCTTGACATCGAGAGAATCCATGGTGCGGGCCACATCCGCGCCGGTGGACCGTCCACGACCTGGACACGGCGGCCATGGAGATCCCGTGTCCGCGACGAAGGAGTCATCCGTGATCGAGCACGATGTCCGTACGTACAAGAGCTCCGAGAACCTCGCCCGCGAGGACCAGCTCGCCTGGAAGATCGCCGAGGTCGCCACCGACCCCGTGCCCGTCGACGCCGACGTCACGGACATGGTGATCAACCGCATCATCGACAACGCCTCCGTCGCCGCGGCCTCCGTGCGGCGCTCGGCCCCCACCCACGCCCGCGAGCAGGCACTGCCCCACACCACCCCGCAGCCGGGTGCCACCGTGTTCGGCATGCCGCTCGACCGGACCATTTCTCCGGAGTGGGCCGCCTGGGCCAACGGTGTGGCCGTCCGTGAGCTCGACTTCCACGACACCTTCCTCGCCAAGGAGTACTCGCACCCCGGCGACAACATCCCGCCGGTCCTCGCCGTCGCCCAGCACGTCGGCATCGGGGGAAAGGACCTCGTCAATGGCATCGCCACCGGCTACGAGTTCCAGGTCGACCTGGCCAAGGGCATCTGCCTGCACGAGCACAAGATCGACCACGTCGCGCACCTCGGCCCCTCCGCGGCCGCCGGTATCGGCGCCATGCTGAAGCTGCCGACGGAGGTCGTCTACCAGGCGGTCGGTCAGGCCCTGCACGTCACCACCGCCACCCGCCAGTCCCGCAAGGGCGAGATCTCCTCGTGGAAGGCCCACGCACCGGCCTTCGCCGGCAAGATGGCCGTCGAGGCGGTCGACCGCGCCATGCGCGGCGAGGGTGCACCCTCCCCGATCTACGAGGGTGAGGACGGCTTCATCGCCTGGATCCTCTCCGGTCCGGAGGCCCGCTACACCGTGCCGCTGCCGGGCAAGGGCGAGTCCAAGCGGGCGATCCTCGACACCTACACGAAGGAGCACTCGGCCGAATACCAGGGCCAGGCGCTCATCGACCTCGCCCGCAAGCTCGGCGGGCAGATCGACGACCTCACGAAGATCCGCAAGATCACGATCCACACCTCGCACCACACCCACAACGTGATCGGCACCGGTGCGAACGACCCGCAGAAGATGGACCCCAAGGCCTCGCGGGAGACCCTGGACCACTCGATCATGTACATCTTCGCGGTCGCGATGGAGGACCAGGGCTGGCACCACGAGAAGTCCTACGCCCCGGAGCGTGCCGGCCGTCCCGAGACCGTCGCCCTGTGGCACAAGATCGAGACGACCGAGGACCCGGAGTGGACCCGTCGCTACCACTCGACCGACCCGGACGAGGTCGCCTTCGGTGGTCGTGCGGTCATCGAGTTCGAGGACGGCAGCGTCCTGGAGGACGAGCTGGCCGTGGCCGACGCCCACCCCGCCGGTGCCCGCCCCTTCGTCCGTGAGAACTACGTCGAGAAGTTCCGCACGCTCGCCGAGGGCATCGTCACCGAGGCGGAGCAGAACCGCTTCCTCGACCTCGCCCAGAACCTCACCGAGCTCGGACCCGACGAGGTCCGGCAGCTGTCCTTCGCCGTCGAGGGCCTGGAGCACAGTGGTTCGAAGGGGATCTTCTGATGTTGGGCGCGACCACCCCGGCCCACGAGCGGCGCGCGCGGTTCCGCGAGCTGCTCGCCGGTGACGGGATCGTCCAGTTCCCCGGTGCCATCAACCCGATCAACGCCCAGCTCATCGAGCAGGCAGGCTTCGAGGGCGTCTACATCTCCGGTGGTGCCTTCTCCGCCGCGCAGGGTCTGCCCGACATCGGGCTCACGACCCTCACCGAGGTCGCCGACCACGGGCGGAACATCTCGCGGGTGACGAACCTGCCGACCTTCATCGACGCGGACACTGGCTGGGGCGAGGCGATGAACGTCGCCCGCACCGTCCAGGAGTTCGAGGACGCCGGCGTGGCCGGGATGCACCTGGAGGACCAGGTCAACCCCAAACGCTGCGGGCACCTCGACGGCAAGGAGGTCGTGTCCACCTCGGAGATGGTCAAGCGGATCAGTGCGGCCGCCAAGGGCCGGCGCGATCCGAACTTCGTCATCTGCGCCCGCACGGACGCCCGCGCCGGCGAGGGTCTGCAGGCGGCGATCGACCGGGCGAACGCCTACGCGGACGCCGGGGCGGACATGATCTTCCCCGAGGCCATGAAGGACCTCGGCGAGTTCGAGACCTTCGCGTCGAGCGTGAAGGTGCCGATCCTCGCGAACATGACGGAGTTCGGCAAGAGCGAACTCTTCACCACGCAGCAACTGGCGGACGTCGGCGTGAAGCTCGTCATCTACCCGGTGACGACCCTGCGCATCGCGATGGGCGCCATCAAGCGGGGCCTGGAGACCATCCGGGCCGAGGGGACACAGGCGTCCCTGGTCGAGGGCATGCAGACCCGGGCCGATCTCTACGAGACGATCGACTACGCGGCCTACAACGACTTCGACACCGACATCTTCAACTTCTCACAGGAGAACCACTCATGACCGAGCAGGAGATCAAGAAGGGCCTCGCGGGCGTCGTCGTCGACACCACCGCCGTGTCGAAGGTCGTCCAGGAGACCAACTCGCTCACCTACCGTGGGTACCCCGTCCAGGAGCTCGCCGCGAACTGCCGCTGGGAGGAGGTCGCGTACCTCATCTGGCACGGTGAGCTGCCCAGCGAGTCCCAGCTCGAGGAGTTCATGGCGCTGGAGCGCTCGCAGCGTGCCGTCGACCAGAAGCTCGTCGACCTCATCCTGTCGCTGCCGCAGGACACGCACCCCATGCACGTCGTGCAGACGGCCGTCGCCTACCTCGGTGCGGTCGACCCGGAGGCGGAGACGGAAGGGCCCGAGGCGAACCTGGCCAAGGCCCAGCGGCTCTACGCCCAGCTGCCCACGATCGTCGCGATCGACCACCGTCGTCGTCACGGCCTCGACCCGGTCGCCCCGACCTCCGACCTGGGCTACTCGGCCAACTTCTTCAAGATGGTCTTCGACGAGGTGCCCGCACAGGAGGTCGTCGACTGCTTCGACGTGTCGATGATCCTCTACGCCGAGCACTCCTTCAACGCCTCGACCTTCACCGGTCGGGTCATCACCTCGACGACCTCGGACATGTACTCCGCGGTCGCCGGCGCCGTCGGTGCCCTCAAGGGTGCCCTGCACGGTGGCGCGAACGAGGCCGTCATGGCCACGCTCGAAGAGGTCGGCAGCGCGGAAAAGGCCTCGTCGTGGATCGACGAGGCGCTCGCCCGCAAGGAGAAGATCATGGGCTTCGGCCACCGGGTCTACAAGAACGGTGACTCCCGCGTGCCCACGATGAAGAAGGCCTTCGAAGCGATGGTCGAGGTCAAGGGTGCGAAGGACCTCTACGCGCTCTACGCCGAATTCGAGAAGCAGTTCGTCGACCGCAAGGGGATCTACCCGAACCTCGACTACCCGTCGGGCCCGGCCTACCACCTCATGGGCTTCGACACCCCGCAGTTCACGCCGATCTTCGTGATGTCCCGCATCACCGGCTGGACCGCGCACATCATGGAGCAGCAGGCCTCGAACGCGCTCATCCGTCCGCTCAGCGCCTATGACGGTGAGGACCAGCGCGAGGTCCCCACGAAGGCGTGAGCCCCATCTCGCGGAGCCTGTCGTGACAGCAGCACCGGGGGCGCACTCCGTCCCCCTCGTCGAGGGTTTCGACCTCACCGTGGACGGTGGGGTCGGGACCCTCGTCATCGACCGGCAGGACAGGCGCAATGCGCTCTCGCGGGCCATGTGGCACGCCCTGCCGGGCATCGTCGCCGCCGTGGACGAGGACCCGTCGATCCGGGTCCTCGTCCTCACCGGGGCCGGTGACCACTTCTCCGCGGGTTCCGACATCCACGATCTCGACGTGCCCCTGCCCGACTTCTGGGCGACGAACGCCGAGGCCGAGGCGGTCCTGGCCGAGTGCCGGATCCCCACGATCGCCGCGATCCGGGGCACCTGTGTGGGTGGCGGTACTGAACTCGCCTGCGCCTGTGATTTCCGGATCGCCGCACCCGGCAGCCGGTTCGGGGTGACGGCGGCCAAGCTCGGCCTCGTCTACCCGCCCGGACCCACCCGCCGTCTGGCGCAGGTGGTCGGTACCGGCTGGGCCAAGTACCTGCTCACGACCGGGAACCTCATCGACACCGAGCGTGCGGACCGCCTGGGTCTCCTGCACGAGGTGAGCGAGGATCCGCTGACCGCCGCGTACGCGCTGGCCGCGACCATCACGTCCCGCTCACCACTGAGTCAGACGGCCTCCGCCCACCTGCTCGCCGGCCACGACTTCACCGCCGACCAGCTCGACTGGCTGGCCGGGGCTTACGCGCAGGAGATCACCGAGGGGCAGGCCGCCTTCTTCGAACGCCGCCCCCCGGAGTTCACCCTCGGCCGGACCGACTTCCCCACCTGAGTCGCACCCCGCTCGCTCCCCGCACCGCTCGGTTCACGAACGAACGTTAGAATCCCAGCCATGCGTCTCGCCGTCCTCGACATCGGCTCCAACAGCGTCCACCTGCTCGTGGTCGACGCCCATGCCGGAGCCCCGCCCATGCCCGCCACCTCCCACAAGGAGGTGATGCGTCTGGCGGAGAACCTGGAACCGGACGGCACCATCTCCCGGCTGGGGCAGGACCGGCTGGTGAACTTCTGCTCCGACGCCACCCGGATCGCCGAGGAACAGGGTGCGGAGCAGATCCTCGCCTTCGCGACCTCCGCCATCCGCGAGGCGCCCAACGGTGAGGAGACCATCGCTCGCGTCGAGAAGGAAGCGGGGGTGTCCCTGCGGGTGATGAGCGGGGAGGACGAGGCCCGCGTGACCTTCCTCGCCGCACGTCGTTGGTTCGGGTGGTCCGCCGGCAACATCCTGCTCCTCGACATCGGTGGCGGATCCCTGGAGATCGCCGCCGGCCGCGAGGAGGACCCGGACGCCGCGCTGTCGGTGCCGCTCGGGGCCGGCCGGATGCACCACCGGTTCCTCTCCACGGACCTGCCCAGCGACGCCGATCTGGAGTCCCTGCGCAAGCACGCGCGGCACACGATTGGCCGGATCGCCGGGACCATCAACCGGGTGGGCCGTCCGGACAAGGTGGTCGGCTCCTCCAAGACCTTCCGCTCGCTCGCCCGCATCGCCGGGGCCGCACCGAGCAACCAGGGCATCTACGTGCCCCGCAAGCTGCGCCGGAACGACCTGCACGAGGTCGTCGAGCGGCTGGCCGCCCGCACCCCGGAGGAGCGGGCCCAGCTGCCCGGCGTCTCCGAGGCGCGTGCCGGGCAGGTGCTCGCCGGGGCCCTCGTCGCCGAGGCGGCCTTCACCATCTTCGACATCAGCCACATGCGCATCAGCCCCTGGGCCCTGCGCGAGGGGATCATCATGCGCAAGCTCGATCTGCTCGCCGGGACGGGGACGACCGCGATGCAGGCGTGACAGGCGCCTCGGGCGCGGGCGGGTCTACCATCGGGGACGTGAACGAGGAGACCACCCGCCGCAGGACACCGCTCACCGCGCGCAACCGCGCCCGGGCGGACAGCCGTCGGCACCGGTCGGAGCTCAGCGCCAACCCGGCCTACGACCACGACACCGTCCACACCTCCGACCACCCCATCCGGATCGGTCTGTCGACGTCCTCGGTCTACCCGATGACGGTGACGGAGTGCTTCACCACCGCCGAGCGTCTGGGCTACGACGGTGTCGAGGTGATGGTGACGAACCACGAGGAGACACAGGACCCGGACTTCATGAACGGGCTCGTCGAGAAGACGGGTCTGCCGGTCCTCAGCCTCCACGCGCCCACCCTGTTGTTCATGCCCGGGGTGCTCCACAAGGACCACTGGGAGAAGTTGCGGATCACCTGCCGACTGGCTGCCGCGGTCGGGGCCGGGTGCGTCGTCCTTCACCCGCCCTTCCGGTGGCAGGGGGACTACGCCCGGGACTTCGTGCCCGGCGTCCGGCGGATCGCGCAGGAGACCGGCGTGACGCTCGCGGTCGAGAACATGTACCCGTGGCGGGCCGGGATCCGCGAGGTCATCGTCTACTCCCCGCACTGGGACAACCGCGGACAGGACTACGACGCCGTCACCTTCGACTTCTCCCACGCCGCGACCGCGGGTGTGAACGCCCTCGACGCCGTCGAGGAGCTCTACCCCGTCCTCGCCCACGTGCACCTCACCGACGGGGCGGGGTCCCTCAAGGACGAGCACCTGGTCCCGGGACGTGGGACCATGGCAGTGGCGGAGACCCTCCAGTACCTGGCCCGCCACGACTGGCACGGCGACGTGGTCGTCGAGGTGAACACCCGGTTCGTGGTCTCGAAGCGCACCCGCGACGAGATGCTCGCGGAGTCCTTGGGCTTCGCCCGCCGGCACCTCGGCCTCGACGCCTGAGGCCGCGCGCTCGGGCCGCAGGACCTGATCCCGGACGGGACCGGGAGTGAAAGTCGTGTAAAACCCGGTGGCCGGGATGTTTCGGACGGCGAGGCCCGCGCTCCCGCCACTTAGTGTTCCCTTCATGACCATCACAGAGGCAGACATCGTGGCGGACCGGCCGACGACCGAGGCACTCGTCCAGGTCTCGGACGTCGACAAGTTCTACGGAGATTTCCACGCGCTCAAGGCCATCGACCTGGACATCGCGGAGGGCGAGGTGGTCGTCATCATCGGCCCCTCCGGGTCGGGGAAGTCGACCCTGTGTCGGACGATCAACCGGTTGGAGACGATCGAGGCCGGGGAGATCCGGATCGACGGGACACCACTGCCGGCCGAAGGTGCGGCACTGGCGAAACTGCGCGCCGACGTCGGGATGGTCTTCCAGTCCTTCAACCTCTTCGCCCACATGACGATCCTGGAGAACGTGACGCTCGGCCCGATCCGGGTCCGCGGGATGAAGAAGACCGCGGCCGAGGACCTGGCCATGGAACTGTTGGACCGGGTGGGGATCGCGCACCAGGCGAACAAGTTCCCCGCACAGCTCTCCGGAGGACAGCAGCAGCGGGTGGCGATCGCGCGGTCACTCGCGATGAAGCCGAAGGTCATGCTCTTCGACGAACCCACCTCGGCGCTCGACCCGGAGATGATCAACGAGGTCCTCGACGTCATGGTCACCCTCGCCCAGGAGGGCATGACGATGGTCGTCGTCACCCATGAGATGGGCTTCGCGCGGAAGGCAGCGAACCGGGTGGTCTTCATGGCCGACGGCGAGATCGTGGAGGTCGCCGAGCCCGAGAAGTTCTTCACCGACCCGCAGTCCGCCCGCGCCAAGGACTTCCTCTCGAAGATCCTCACCCACTGATGCCCGGCTCTCTCCCAGCCCTCACCTCGGCCGGACCGACGGCACCCCTCGTGTGGATCTCCGAGGCGCTCGACCCGGCTGTGGCCGAACGTCTCTCCGCATATCGCGTCGTGCCCGGGTACGGCCCCGAGGGTGTCGACTTCTCCCGGGTGGCCGGGGAGGTCGAGGCGGTGATCGTGCGGGCCTTCCCGTTCCCCGCGGACCTGGTCGAGTCCGCACCCCGCCTGCGGGTCATCGCCCGCCACGGGGTCGGGTACGACGCGGTGGCGGTCGACACGGCGAGTGCGCGGGGTGTTTTCGTGACGAACACCCCGGGCGCCAACCGGTATTCGGTGGCGGAGCTGGCGATCGGACTGCTCATCAACGCGTTCCACCGGTTGCCGGCCGCCGGTGCGGTCACCTCGAAGAAGGACGCCCTGCACCACATGGGCAAGGAACTGCGGGACGCGGTCCTCACGATCGTGGGTGCCGGTGACATCGGGACGGAGACCGCCCGGATGGCATCCGCCCTCGGGATGCGGGTCGTCCTCGCGATCACCCCGGGGTCCTCTCCGGAACGGGTCGAACGCCTGTGTGCCAAGGCCCGGTGCCTGGACGCCGAGGTGCTGCCGCTCGCCGAGGCGGCCGCGGCCTGTGACGCACTGAGCGTCCACGTCCCGCTCACCCCGGAGACGCACCACCTCGTCGATGCCGACCTCATCGCCCGGATGCGGACGGACGCGGTGGTCGTGAACACGGCCCGTGGGGGAGTGGTCGACGACCGCGCGCTCGCCGGGGCGATCCGCGAGGGCCGGCTGGGCGGCGCGGGTCTCGACTGTACGGAGGTGGAGCCCGTCCCGGCGGACCACGAGCTGCGTGACCTCCCGAGCGTCCAGGTGCTCCCGCACATCGGCAGTCTCACCCACCAGACGATGCGCCGGGTGGGTCTCGCCGCGGCCGAGGCGGTCGACGACGTCCTGTCCGGGCGGACTCCTGCGCACGTGGTGAACCCGGAGGCCTTCGAGGTGTCCACCGTGGATTCGATGGTCACGAAGTGATTGCGATCACATGATGATTCTTGGCTGAAACATTCCGGGCGTCCGGCTGTCACACGGTCTTCGTAGGTTCGATCGCATCATCCCCTCTCACAGAGCTAGGAAACACGATGACGATCACGAAACGATTCGGTAAGGCCACTGCGTGGAAGGCCTCCGCGGTCGCCGGAGTTCTCGTCCTCACCCTCGCCGGGTGTGGCCAGAGCGGCAGCCCCACCAGCGACGAGGCAGAGTCCGAGGGTGGGGGCGAGGCCCCCACCTACACCCTGGCCGAGGACTTCTCCCTGGAGGGCAGCCCCACCTGGGACACGATCACGGAGAACGGCACGATCCGGATCGGGATGGCCTTCGACGCCCCGGGCCTGTCCTACAAGGGCACGACGGACGACGTGCCGGCCGGGTACAACGCGGAGGTCGCCAAGGTGATCGTCGCGGGCCTCGGGTTGGAGGAGGACCAGATCGAGTACGTCGAGTCGGTCACCGCCAACCGTGAGCCCTTCCTCCAGAACGGCCAGGTCGACATGGTCGTCTCCAGCTACACGATCAACGACGAACGCAAACAGGTGGTCGACTTCGCCGGCCCCTACTTCACCGCCGGTCAGGACCTCCTGGTGCCGGACGATTCCGACATCACCAGTTCGGACGACCTGGCCGGGAAGTCCGTGTGCGCCACCGTCGGTTCGACACCGGCGCAGAACATCGAGGCGAACTTCCCGGACACCGAGCTCGTCACCTACGACGGCAACTCCAAGTGCTTCCAGGACCTGCAGAGCGGCAACATCGACGCGATGACGACCGACGACATCGTCCTGCGCGGGTTCGCCGCCACGGACGAGGGCTACCACGTCATCGGGGAGACCTTCACCGACGAGCCCTACGGTGTCGGCCTGCCCAAGGGTGACGACGTGTTCCGTGACGCCGTGAACGACATCCTCGAGGCAGGTGCGGAGGGCGGCAACGGCGACCTGCTCGCCGCCTGGGAGTACTCCTTCGGCGGACCCGACGGATACCAGGACCCGGAGGTCGACCGGTACTGACCGCGTCGTCACGACCCCCGTCCGTCCCGCCGGGTCGGGCCGTCCGGTGGAGGACATCGCTGGTCACAGGGTGTCCTCCACCGGACGGCCCGGTCGCCGGTGAACCCCGAGAGGTCCCCTCATGACCACGACCGACGTCCTGGTGAACTTCGGACACGGTGTGCTCGGTGCACTGGAACTGTTCGTCCTCGCCGGTGTCATCTCCCTCCTCCTCGGAGCGGTGCTCGCAGTGCTCCGGGTCTCCCCGATCCCCGTCTTCCGCGCCATCGGAACCGTCTACGTGACCATCGTGCGCAACACGCCCCTCGTGTTGCTCATGTTCTTCTGCGTCTTCGGTCTGCCGCTCCTGGCGGTGCGTTTCAGTGACTCCGCGGCGATCAATTCCTTCTTCTACGCGGTGCTGGCCCTGGGCCTGTACACCGCCGCCTTCGTCTGTGAGGTCTTCCGCTCCGGGATCGCCACGATTCCCGTCGGCCAGTCCGAGGCCGCCCGGGCCATCGGTCTGGGCTTCTTCCAGAGCCTCCGGTTCGTCGTGCTGCCCCAGGCGATCCGCACCGTGCTGGCGCCACTGGCGAGCGTGATGATCACGATGCTCAAGGGCACCTCGATCGCCTCGGCCTTCAACAACCAGGAGATCATCTACGCGATGAAGAACGCGATCGAGAAACGCGGTGACATCGTCGTCCCCATCCTCCTCGGCACCGCCCTCGTGTACCTCGCCCTCAACCTGCTCCTGGGTCGATTGTTCACCTACCTCGAGCACAAGGCGGTGATCCTGCGATGAGTGCACCGGCGGACAGCGCGCTCAAACACTTCGACGTGCCGGGTCCGAGGACCCTGCGGACCATCCGGACCCTCACGGTCCTCGGGATCGTCCTCGTCCTCGGCATCATCGCTTTCGTCATCTACCGGTTCCAGGTGACGGGACAGCTCGAAGCCGACAAGTGGACGCCCTTCCTCTACGTCGACATCCAGATGGCACTTCTCGAAGGGATACTCGCGACGATCCGTGTGGCGGCGGTCTCCGCGGTCCTCACCCTGGCGATCGGACTGACCTTCGGCCTGCTCCAGTTGTCGCCGAACCGGTGGATCGCGATCCCGGCCAAGGTGGTCATGGAGACCTTCCGCGGCGTCCCGGTCCTCCTGCTCATCTTCATCATGTTCTATCTGGGGCAGGGGGCCCTGAGTTCGTTCTGGTCCGTGTGCCTGGGCGTGGCCGCCTACAACGGCATGGTCGTCGCGGAGATCGTCCGGGCCGGGATCCTGTCGGTGCCGAAGGGCCAGTCGGAGGCCGGTCTGAGTGTGGGTCTCACCCGGGCCCAGGTCATGCGCACCATCCAGCTTCCGCAGGCACTGAGAGCGATGACCCCGACGCTCGTGAGTCAGATGGTCGTCATGCTCAAGGACTCGGCCCTGGGGTACATGGTCAATTACACGGATCTCCTCTACGTGGTCAACAACATCGGGCGCGATTTCAACAATCTGCTCCCGACCTTCATGGTCGGCTCCGTCGTCTACGTGTGCCTCAACCTGGGTATCTCCGGGATCGCCAAGCTCCTGGAGAGGCGCCAGGTGCGGAAGGCGAAGGTCGCGACGGTCTGAGTATCCGTGCCGGACGCACCGCGGCGCACGGACCTCCTGGGGTCCGAGCGCCGCGGTCCGTCCGGGGCCACGCGATCAGCCGTCGATCTCCTTGATCCCCAGTTCGATCCGGTCGAGTGCCGTCGAGAGCGTGGAGAGGTCCGTCGCGAACGACAGTCGCAACCGGCCCTCGCCACCGGGCCCGTATTCGGCTCCGGCCCGCAGCGAGACGCCTCGCGAGGCGAACTCCAGGCGCATGTCCTCCGAAGGACGGTCCTGCGGGTACGTGAAGAACGTGTAGAAGGCGCCCTGCGGCGGGGTGTGGGTGACCCCGGGGATCTGTTCGAGGCGTGCCGAGACGAAGTCGCGGCGCTCGCGGAATGCGGCGACCATGTCGGTGTAGGCCGCCTCGCCCATCTCCACGGCGGTGATGGCCGCCTGTTGGACCGCGGAGTTCACGCCACCATTCATCGTGCGGTGCACGTAGGTGAGGACCGGGGCCAAGGGCTCCGGAACCGTCACGTACCCCAGGCGCCACCCGGTCATCGCATAGGTCTTCGAGAAGGTCTGCACGTGGATCGTGCGGTGGGCGAGTGAGGGGACAGCCAGCGCCGAGGTGAACGGTGCGTCGAACGCGAAACTGTCGTACGCCTCGTCGGACAGGAGCAGGGTGTCCGTGCCCTCCAGCAGGGATCCCAGGTGTTCGAGGTCCTCGCGTGGGAAGACCGCCCCGGTCGGGTTGCCCGGGTTGCAGAGCACGATCATCCGTGCGCCCGGCAGACGCGACTCCAGGACGGCGAGGTCGAGTTGGTGATCCGGGGTGAGGGGGACCAGGTCGACGCTGCCGCCGGCGAGCTCGACGAGGTCGGCGTAGAGCGAGTAGGTGGGTTCCGGGATCACGACCCGATCGCCCGGTGACACCACGGTCAGCACAGCAGCCATGAGTCCGGCGGAACCGCCGTGGGTGACGACCACCTCGGCCGCGGTGATGTCCCGGGAGGACCGGGTGTTCAGATGCGCCGCGAGAACCGCCCGCAGCTCCGGATCGCCCTGGGGATCGGGGTAGTGGGTGAAACCGGCTGCCAACGCGGTGTTCATCGCCGCGACGATCGGGGCAGGCGTGTCGAAGTCCGGTTCACCGCGGGACAGGTCGACGAGGTCGTCGACGGCCGGGACCGGGCGCCCGCGCAAGGAGGAGGATCGGATGCGGTCGATGGTGGAGTTCACGGTGAGAAGGCCCACGGAACGCTCCTGGGGTGGGGGACGGGGTCGGGAGGGGAGGGCACGGCCGCACGGACGGTCGACCTCGTGGTCAACCTATCCAGACTGCGTGAAGGCGGTGTTTCGGTGAGGGGTCGCGTACCGTGGAGGGTCGGAAGACCAGGCCACGGGAGTGGCACGACGAGGGTGGAGCGCCCGTCACCGGGTGCCCACCTGCCAGGACGAAAGAGACTTCATGAAGATCGCATTCATCGGTACCGGCAACATGGGAGGCTCGCTGCTGCGCGGCGTCCTCGCGGGCGAGGCGGGCAAGCGCGCCCAGGTCGTCGCGACCACCCGCTCGCAGTCCTCCGCGCAGGCACTCGCCTCCGACCTGGACATCCGTGTCCTGTCGCAGGAGGAGGACCCCGCGGCCAACCGGGCCGCTGCGACCGATGCGGACTTCGTGTTCCTGGGCGTCAAGCCCTGGATGATGGCCGACACCCTGGTCGAGCTCCACGACGCACTGCGGGAGGACGCCGTCGTCGTCTCGATGGCCGCCGGTGTCTCCCTCGACCAGCTCGCCGCGGCCGCTGCCGGGCGTCGCGTCGTGCGCATCATGCCCAACACCCCCTCCTCGATCGGCCTGGGCGTCATCACGCTCGCCGCGGGTGGGGGCGTCACGGAGGCCGAGATCGCCGAGATCTCGGCCCTCCTCAAGGGTGCCGGCGTCGTCGTGCCGATCCCCGAGGCCGAGATCCACGCCTCGATCGCCGTCGCCGGGTCCGCCGTCGCCTACTTCTTCCTCGTCATGGAGTCGCTCGTCGAGGCCGGTGTCGCCCAGGGCCTCACCCGCGAGGCCGCCACGCAGATGGTCGTCGGCACCGCCAACGGCGCCGGCCGGCTCGCCGCGCAGAACCCCGACCCGGTCGCACTTCGCAAGGCCGTCACCTCGAAGGGCGGCACGACCGCCGCGGCACTCGGATCCCTCGAGGACGACGACATCCGCGGCCTCATGGCCCGCGCCGCCCAGGCGGCCGTCGA
This sequence comes from Brevibacterium litoralis, assembly GCF_040212315.1. Classification (NCBI taxonomy): domain Bacteria; kingdom Bacillati; phylum Actinomycetota; class Actinomycetes; order Micrococcales; family Brevibacteriaceae; genus Brevibacterium; species Brevibacterium litoralis. The sequence goes on from NZ_JBDIUY010000010.1 coordinate 291,874, forward strand.
CCGCTCGAAGGAGATGGAAGCCGGGAACTGACCGGCGTCTCCGTCACCACCGTCATGCGCTGCGACTACTTCGAGGCCGGCACGTGCACCTCGTGCACCCTCATGGGCACCGACCACCACCGGCAGGTGGCCGACAAACAGGCGGACGCACAGTCGCTGCTCTCCCCCTTCGCGGGGGAGGGCCTGCGCTGGGAGTCCCCGTTCATCGGTGCGGAATCCGGCTTCCGGAACAAGGCGAAGATGGTGGTCGGCGGGACCCGCCGGCGCCCGACGCTCGGGATCCTCGACAGTGAGGGGCACGGGGTCGATCTCCGGCGCTGCGGGGTGATCTCGCCGGGCATGCAGGCCGCGCTCAGGGTGCTCTCGATGCTCGTGAGCATCGCGCGGCTCACCCCCTACGACGTCCGGGCCGACCTCGGCGAGCTCAAGTACGTGCTGGTGACGGAGTCACCGGCCGGTGATCTGCAGCTGCGGTTCGTGCTGCGTTCGACCGATCAGCTCCCGTCACTGCGCGCGCACCTGCCCGGGACGATCGCGAAGTTGCAGGAGGGTCGGCCCGGAATCGCGGTGCTCGCGAGTGCGAACATCCAGCCCGAGCACAAGGCCGTCATCGAAGGGCCGACCGAGATCCCGCTCACCGCGGACCAGTCGCTGCGGATGACGGTCAACGGGATGGACCTGCACCTGCGGCCGCGCAGCTTCTTCCAGACGAACACCGAGGTCGCGGCCGCGCTGTACCGGGCCGGGCGCGACTGGGTCGACGCCCTGGCACCCGCGCGGGTGTGGGACCTGTACTGCGGGGTCGGCGGGTTCGCGCTCCATTTGGCGAGGGAGGACCGGGAGGTCACCGGCGTCGAGGTGTCCGCCGAGGCGATCGACTCCGCGGCGCTCACGACCCGGGAACTCGGACTGCCGGGCACCCGGTGGATCGCCGCGGACGCCACCCGCTGGGCCGGGGAACAGCCGGTGTCCGACCGCCCCGACCTCGTCGTCGTGAATCCCCCGCGGCGGGGACTCGGAGCAGAGCTGTCGAGCTGGCTGGAGGACAGCGGGATCGACACCGTCCTGTACTCCAGCTGCAATGCACGCTCTCTCGCGAAGGACCTGGAGCGGATGCCCTCCCTGCGGCCGGTGCGCGCCCGGGTGTTCGACATGTTCCCGCAGACGCGGCACTACGAGGTGCTCACGCTCCTGACCCGTGGCTGAGGCCCGATCCGACCACGACGGGCGTGGGCTCCGCGCCCGGTTCCGCGGTCCAACTCAGGTGCGCCACCCGACGTCGGTCGTCGTCGAACAGGTGCCCCATCCGCTTGTGGTAGTGCAACTGGATGTTGCGGTCGGCGACGACGACGTCGAGCTCCGCGACCAGACGCGCCTCGACGTCGACCGCTTCCGCGAGGTCCTGCAGCCACAGGATCGCGTAGAGATTGTAGGGCCCACCGGACACCGCGATGCACAGTCGCGTCCCGGGGATCGAACGGATCCGCGCGGCGATCTCGTCGAGTCGGTGCGCCGGGGCGATCATGTGGAGCGCGAGTCCGTGCGGCCAGTCGCTCGCCTCCAGCCCGAGGTCCACCCGTTGCGCGAGGAGCCCGGAGCGCAACATCCCCCGGGTCAGGCGGCGGGCGTGCGCGTCCGAGGTGCCCAGGTCCCGGGCGAGCATCGCGGACCCGGCCCGCCCGTCCGTCTCGAGCACCCGGAGCACGGTGAGTGCCCGGGGATCGGTGAAGGAGACGGGGGAGGGCGCCTCGGCGGCGGGGGACGCGGGGGGCGCAGGGGTCTGCGGCAGGGCCCGCCACCGGGACCCCTCCGCGTAGGTGCGGGTGATGGCCGCCGACCGGACCGCGAGGACCCCGGGGCCACCGGCCACGTGTCCGTTGAGGACCTCCCGGAACTCGCGGACGTCCTGGGTGATGACGACGAGTCGGAAGGTGTATTCGCCGGTCACCTCGGAGACGCTGAGGATCCGGGGATGCCGGCTGAGATGGGCGGCGACCCGGGCGATGGAGTCCGGTGCGCACCGCACCTCGACGTGGGAGAGCACCACCCGGCGGTCGAGGCCGGGGTACGTGGTGATCCACGCGGCGCCCCGGTCGACCAGTTTCTGCCACCGACGACGAGCGGTCACCGGGGTCAATCCTGTGATCTGCGCCACATCGGACCAGGGGCGACGGGGGTCGTCTGCCAGGGCATCGGACAGGGCGTAGTCCGATCCGGACAACCCGCTGCCGTATGCCTGGGTGTGCATGTGCGATTCCATCGTTCTCAGTGTCCTTGTGATCCGTTTCCTCGACATTTCGCGCTCGTGTGATCCAGACCCTAAGGTATGGGCAATCTTCCCGGCCCGGGCCCCTTCCCGGGCGCATCCGTACCCGGACGCATCCCCACCCACTCCCGCCTCCCCACGACGAGGAGAATCCCCATGACCGGCAACGACGTGAAACCCGACCTCACCGGTGGTGTGGCCTTCGGGCCCGATGTCCGCGGCCTCACCCGTGTGCTCGCCTTCATCGAGAAGTGGGGCAACAAGCTGCCCCACCCCTTCTACCTGTTCGCGATCATCGCGGCGCTCATCGCCGTGGTGTCCGCGATCGTCTCCGCCACCGGCGCGACGACCTACGACCCGGCGACCGGTGACGAACTGCCGGTCAAGAGCCTGCTGTCGGGGGAGGGCGCGGCCTACGCGTTCACCTCGGCGATCGACAACTTCGTCGAGTTCCCGCCCCTGGGCCTCATCATCACGGTGATGCTCGGTATCGGTCTGGCCGAGCGCGTGGGTCTGCTCAGCACCTTCATGCGGGGCTCCGTGCTCGCCGCGCCGGGTTGGGCCGTCACCTTCGTCGTCGTGCTCATCTCCCTGCTCGGCAACCTGGCGAGCGACTCCGCGATGGTGATCGTGCCGCCGCTGGCCGCCGTCGCCTTCATGGTGGCCGGGCGGCATCCGCTCGTCGGGTTCGGCGCCTCGTACGCGGCGGTCACCGCCGGATTCAGTGCGAACCTCATCCCGGCGGGCACCGACGTCCTGCTCTCGGGCATCACGACCTCCGCCGCGCAGCTGGTCGACCCGGAAGCGGTGATCTCGCCGATCGCCAACTACTACTTCATGGGTGTCTCGACACTTCTGCTCGCCGTGTCGATCACCCTCGTCACCGGGTTCGTCGAGAAGCGCCTGGGCACGTACACCGGTGACGCCGAGGCGGACTCCGAACAGCTGCGTCCCGAGGAGAAGAAGGGGCTGCTGCGCGCGGGTCTGGCGATCCTCGTCTACCTCGCCGTGCTCGTGCTCGCCCTGCTGCCGGCCGGGTCGCCCTTCCGCGGTGAGGAGGGTGCGATCCTCCGCTCGCCGTTCATGAGCTCGATCCCCGTCTTCCTCATGCTCCTGTTCCTCATCGCCGGTGTCACCTACGGCATCACCGCGAAGACCCTCACCGCCTGGGACGACGTGCCCCGGATGATGGCCGACGCGGTGAAGGAACTGGTGCCGTTCATCGTCGTGATCTTCACAGCGGCCCAGGCGATCGCCTGGTTCAGCTGGACGAACCTGGGGATGCTCATCGCCACGAACGGCGCTGACTTCCTGGAGTCGGCGAACCTGAACGGTGTGGGCGGTCTGCTCATCTTCGCCCTGTTCGTCACGCTGCCGGGTCTCATGATCACGAGTGGTTCCGCACTCTGGACCCTGCTCGCGCCGATCTTCGTACCGATGTTCATGCTCGCCGGCGTCGACCCGGCCGCGACCCAGGCGGCCTTCCGCATCACCGACTCCTCGACGAACACCCTGGTGCCCATGAATCCGATGATCCCCGTGATCCTCGGCCTCATGCAGAAGTTCGAGCCACGCGCGGGCCTGGGCACACTGTTCTCCCTCATCCTGCCGTTCACCGCCGTCATCTGGATCGTCTGGCTGCTGCAGTTCCTCGTCTGGGGTCTGCTGGGTCTGCCCGTCGGTCCGGGTCACGGGATCATGCTGTGACCGGAGTCCCCGCGTGTCCCCGCACGCTTCCTCGCCCCTCCTGATCCCTCCCCAGACAGACAAGGACGCATCCCCATGACCACCATCCCCACCGGTTCCGTCACCGCTCCGATCGTCGCGGACCTGCGCGAGCGGTTCCTGCCGGCCCGGCTGCCGGTGCTGCTCGACGTCGCCGCGGACATCCACGCCCACCCGGAGATCCGGTTCACCGAGGAGCACGCGGCCGCGCGGCTCACCGTGGAGCTGGAGACCCTCGGCTTCGACGTCCAGCGCGGCTACGCGGACCTGCCGACCGCCTTCATCGGCCGCTGGGAGACCCCCGGCGCCGACGACACGACGCCCACGATCGCCTTCTTCTGCGAGTACGACGCGCTCGAGGGCATCGGTCACGCCTGCGGGCACAACATCATCGCGGCCTCGGGCCTGGGTGCGGCGGTGCTCACGAAGGATGCACTCGAAGCCGGGGCGGGCGCTGCCGCCGGCGCGATGGCGGGGGCCGAGGAGTCGGTCGAGGCGCGGATCGTCGTCATCGGATCGCCCGGTGAGGAGGGCGCGGCCGGGAAGGTGCCGATGATCGAGGCCGGTGTGCTCAAGGGCATCGACCTGGCGCTCATGATCCACCCGTCCGGATACGACGAGGCGGACTTCCTGTCCCTGGCCCGCGTGGCCCTCGACGTGGACTTCACCGGTCGGGCGAGCCACGCGGCCGCGAGCCCGGAGGCGGGGATCAACGCGCTCGACGCCTCGACCCTCTCGCTCACCGCCATCGGTCTGCTCCGCCAACAGCTGCGCGACGACGCCCGGGTGCACACCATCGTCACCGACGGTGGGCAGGCACCGAACATCATCCCGGAACACACGGCGCTGCGCTGCTTCGTGCGGGCCGCCGACCGTGACTACCTGCTCGATACGCTCGTGCCGAAGGTGGAGAAGTGCTTCGAGGGTGCGGCGATCGCCACCGGGTGCGAGGTGTCGATCGCGCAGAACACGCCCGCGTACCTGTCGATGGTCTCGAACCCCGTCCTCGTGCGCCTGGCGGAGGAGGCCTTCGTCGCGGTGGGGCGCGAGGTCGAGACCGAGCCGATCGTCGGTGGATCGACCGACATGGGCAACGTGAGCCAGCTCGTGCCCTCCCTGCACCCGATGATCTGCCTGGAGCCGGGGATCGAGAACCACACCCGTGAGTTCACGGCCGCGGCCGGTGCCGAGCAGGCGGAGCCGACGATCGCCGACGGTTCGGTCATCATCGCGGCCACGGCACTGGCGGCCTTCCGTGACCCGGCCCTCGTGGCCGAGGCGCGGGCGGCCTTCGAGTCCCGCTGACCGGTCCGCCGCTGACCGGGCCGTCTCTGCCCCGGCGGTGAAGCGAGATGCAGGTTCTGCCTCGAGACGTGGCCCGCGCAGGCGACATCTCGAGGCAGAACCTGCATCTCACGGTCCGGTACTTCAGCCGAGACGGACCAGGACCCGGGCCCGGCTCAGCTGGGGCGGGAAGCGAAATTGTTGAGCAGCTCGACGTGGCCGGCGACGACGATCCGGTCGTTCTCCCCGATCCGGGTGGCCGGTTCCGCGTGCACGTAGTCGCGATCCGTGGACTTCACGCCCACGACGGTGACGCCGTACTTCTCGCGGATCTTCGACTCCGCCAGGGTGAAGCCCCGGACCTCCTTGGGCGGCAGCATCTTCACGACCGCGAAGTGGCCCTCGTCGAACTCGATGTAGTCCGACATGTTCGAGGACACGAGGCGGGCGGCACGCGCACCGGCCTCCTTCTCCGGATGGAGCACGTTGTGGGCGCCGATCCGCTTGAGCACGGTGCCGTGGGCCGCACTGATCGCCTTGGCCCACACCTTCGTGAGTCCGAGGTCGATGAGGTTCGCGGTCGCCAGCACACTCGCCTCGATCGAGGTACCGATCCCGACGACGGCGGTCGAGAAGTCGTCGGCGCCGACCTGGCGCAGCGCGTCGATGTTCGTCGCGTCCGCCTCGACGACATGGGTGAGGCGGCCCGACCAGGTCTGGACGAGTTCCGGGTTCCGCTCGATCGCCATCACCTGACGCCCCATCGTCGTCAGCTGCTGCGCCGTGGAGGAGCCGAACCGACCGAGACCGACGACGAGGACGGAGTCCTCGGGCGCGCGGTCCCGCCGGTCGTTCTTGCGCTTAGCCAATGATCGGTCTCTCCTCGGGGTATCGGTAGAAGCGGCGGGTGTTCTGGTTCGACAGGGCCGCGGCCAGGGTAATCGTACCCAGGCGTCCCAGGAGCATGAGGAAGCTGAGGATGAAGAGGGCGGGGGTGTTGGCCGCCGCGGACACCCCGGAACTCAGTCCGGAGGTGCCGAAGGCGGAGATCACCTCGAACAGGACGAGGTCGAGCGGCATCCGCGTGGCCTGCAGGACGGCGAGTGTCCCGGCGATGACGATGAAGAACCCCGCGAGGGTCACGGACACGGCGATCTTCACGACCCCCGGGTCGATCCGGCGCCGGAACGCGGTGACGTCGGTGAAACCGCGGGCCTCCGCATAGGCGGCGAGCACGAGGACGGCGAGCGTGGTGACCTTGATGCCACCGCCGGTCGAGGACGACCCGCCCCCGATGAACATGAGCACGTCGGTGACGAGGTGCGTGGTCTGGTTCATCTCCGCGACGTCCATCGTGTTGAACCCGCCGGAGCGGGGCATCACCGCGAGGAACAGGGTTTCCAGGACCGTCTGCCCGAATCCCTTGTCGCCCAGGGTGCGCGGGTTCGACCCCTCGAAGAAGTAGAGGAGGAAGGCGCCGACGGCGACGAGGATGCCCGAGGTCGCGAGCGTGAGCTTGGTGTGGAGGTCCCACTTGGAGGGTGTCCGCCACGACAGTGACATGACGAGCACGCAGGGGAACCCGAGTGCCCCGACGAACACGGCGACCATGATGACGGAGATGATCCACGGGTCGTCCGCGAAGTACTCCATGCCGCCGGGGTGGATGGCGAACCCGGCGTTGTTGAACCCGGAGATCGCGTAGAAGACCGAGTACCAGAGGGCGTCGCCGAACTCCTCGCCGCGCATGAGGAAGCGGGGGAACAGGAGGCTGGCGATGACGCCCTCCGCGATGAGCACCGTGTACACGACGGTCCGCAGCAGGGTGCCGACCTGTCCGACGTTGTACGTGTTCGTCGCCTGCGCGGCGATGAGCTTCTGCCGGACCCCGAGCTTGCCGGAAGCGGCCATCCCGAGCAGCGAGGCGAGGGTGAGGATCCCCAGGCCGCCCACCTGGATGCCGGCGGTGATGACGGAGACTCCGAAGTCCGACCAGTACTCCTCCGTGTTCACCGGGGTCAGGCCGGTGACGCAGACCGCGGAGACCGCGACGAACACGATCGTGGCGAAGTGCCAGTCCTCCGGGTTCCGGTGGGACACCGGCAGGCACAGCAGGACGATGAAGACGAGGATGACGCCGACGAACGACAGGATCGCCAGGCGCGCGGGCGAGGCGGCGGCGAGTCGGTCGAGGAAGTCGCGGAACCGGCGGCCGGTGGTCACCATCCGGTCGGCCCGGGACCTGTACGGTACGGGTTCGGTCACGGGCACCACTCTAGGCGGATCCGCGCCCGAGGCGCCCTGCCCTCCGACACGCCCCGTGCACTCCGGTGCACGGGGCGGCGGGAAGAGTGGGGCGCGGGTGCGGCCGGGACGGCCTGAACCACCCGGAATCTAAAGCCAACCTATTGATCGTTCGGTCCGAATTCAAGAGGATGAGGGCATGAAAGCACTCGTGTTCCACGGCCCCGGCGACGTCCGATACGACGAGGTGCCCGACCCGCACCTCGCAGACGACCGCGGGGTGATCGTCCGGGTGACCCGGGCGAGCATCTGCGGCAGCGACCTGCACATCTACCACGGTGAGGGCTTCTCCCCGGAGCCCGGATACGTCGTCGGGCACGAGGCCGTCGGCGAGATCGTCGAGGTCGGCGCGCAGGTCGACCGGGTGCGCGTCGGACAGCGGGTGCTCGTGCCGGCCTCCGTCGGCTGCACCCGGTGTGCCGCCTGCGGCCGGGGTGAGGTCGGACAGTGCACCACCCGGTCCGGCTCCCTGGAGAAGTGCTACGGACTCAGTGCCGCACTGCCCGGCTCGCAGGCCCAGTACCTCGCGGTGCCCGACGGCGACGTCAACTGCGTGCCGATCCCCGACGGCGTCGACGACGACGCGGCCGTCACCCTCACCGACGCGACGGCCACCGCCCACTACGGCCTGCGGCGCGCACGCCCCCGGCCCGGGGAGTCGATCGCGGTCGTGGGGCTCGGTCCGATCGGGCAGATGGCGGCGTCCCTGGCACTGCTGCAGGGCGCCTCGGCGGTGTACGGGATCGATCCGGTCGCCGAGCGGCGGGACATGGCGGAGGCGGCCGGCATCATCCCGGTGGCGGTGCCGACGGGCGCCGCCGGTGAGCAGGGAACCGCCGGTGCGGAGGGCGCCGCCGAGGTGCCCGATCCGGTCCGGGTGATCCGCGCGGCGACCGACGGGGGAGTCCACGCCGCCGTCGAGGCGGTCGGGGCCGATGCGACGATCCGCACCGCCCAGCGGGTGGTGCGGCGGCAGGGGCGGGTGAGCGTCGTCGGCGTCAACCGGAACCACGCCTTCCCGTTCCACATGGAACTCGCCCAGGTGAAGGAGCTGGAGTTCGCGATCGGCCTGTGCTCGGTGCAGGCGGAGCTGCCGACCCTGCTGCCGCTCGTCGCCTCCGGCCGCCTCGACCCGGGACGGATCGTCACCCACCGACTGCCGCTGTCCGCCGGGAGAGAGGCCTACGCCCTCATGGACACCCGCGCCGAGGGGGTCTGCAAGATCACCCTCGACCCCTGGGCGGTGTGACCGGCGACCCGGCCCCGCTACCCGGGAGTGACAGGCGTTACAGTGGTCCGCATGACCAGCAGGGAGCGGGTGGCCGAGCCCACGGACGTGTACGTGGTGTGGGAGCCGACCTTCACGGAGTACGACTTCGGGCCGGGGCACCCCATGCACCCCCTGCGCCTGGACCTCACGGCGGCGCTCGCCACCGAGTTCGGCGTCTTCGACAACTCCCGGGTGCACGTCCACGGGGTGGGTGAGGCCGAGGAGGACACCCTCCTGGCGCTCCACGACGAGGCCTTCGTCGACGCGGTCAAGAAGGCGGGCGAGCGGACGAGCGTCGATGCGATCACCACGGCCACCTACGGTCTCGGTACCGACGAGGTGCCCCGTTTCGACCGCATCCACGAGGCCTCGGCGCGCATCTACCAGGGCAGCGTCGACGCCGCCCGGGCGATCATCTCCGGTCGGTACGACCGGGCCGTGAACTTCTGCGGCGGCATGCACCACGCCATGCCCGCGAAGGCCGGCGGGTTCTGCGTCTACAACGACGCGGCCGGCGCGATCCAGCAGTTCCTCGACGCCGGGTACCAGCGGGTCGTGTACATCGACCTCGACGCCCACCACGGCGACGGGACCGAGACCTTCTTCTGGGACGACCCGCGGGTCCTCACCGTCTCCATCCACGAGAACGGCCGGTTCCTCTACCCCGGCACGGGGTTCCCCAACGACATCGGGGGTCTCAAGGCCGCCGCGAGTGCGGTGAACATCCCCATGCCCCCGCGGGCCCGCGACGAGGACTGGCTGCGCGCCCTCGACGCGGTCCTGCCCAAGGTCCTGCGCGAGTTCAACCCGCAGGTGATCGTTTCCCAGCACGGCTGCGACGGTCACCGTGAGGACCCGCTCACCCACCTGCGTCTGAGCATCGACGCCATGCGGGTCGCCTCGACGTGGATCCGTGACCTCTCCGAGGAACTGTGCGACGGCAGGTGGCTGGCGACCGGCGGTGGCGGCTACGCGGTCGTCGACGTTGTCCCCCGCGTGTGGAGCAGCCTCGTGGGGATCTCCGCGGGCCTCGACATCGGGCCGTGGGAACCGACCCCTCCGGAGTGGCAGCACTACGTGCGCCAGAAGACGGGGCGGCCGGCCCCGGAGATCATGACGGACGGTTACGAGGGCGAGTACAAGCCCTGGACGGAGGGGTTCGACCCCGAGTCCGACCTCGACCGTGCCGTCATGGCGGTGCGCAAGAACGTGTTCCCGTTCTACGGCCTGGATCCCTATTTCGACTGAGCGGAACCCGGCCGCGATATGTGCTGCGGACGGGCTATTTGGCCGTATAGCGCGGCTGCAACACATAGCGCGTCCAGGATCCGGACGGGGCGCCGGAGGTCACGGTCCGGCATCACCGGGCTGTGAGATGAGCGACTCTTTTGGGCGCCGGTGGCCCGAAGAGATAGAATCGAGCGGTTATGTTCACCGTGTGGACACCCGGAGGTCCTCTCACAGGGGCCCTCGGTGCCACCCTCGTCATCGACCGCTGGAGGTTACACAGTGGGTTCCGTCATCAAGAAGCGTCGTAAGCGTATGGCCAAGAAGAAGCACCGCAAGCTTCTTCGCAAGACCCGCCACCAGCGTCGCAACAAGAAGTAAGACTTCCGCATGCGCCCCCGCCCGGTGAACCCGTGTGGGGGCGTGTCCGCGTACGGGCGCCTGGTGTGACCTGCGCGGTCACAGTCCGGTCCGACCCGGACCCGCGTCCGGAGGCGTGGACAGGACGGGGAGACACCATGAGCACCGCACTGCACTTCTACACCCGTGCCGACTGTCATCTGTGCGACGACGCCCGTGTCGTCGTCGGGTCGGTGCTCGCGGACCGTGACGACGTCACCTTCCACGAGATCGACATCGATGCCCCGGACACCCCGGCGGACCTGCGTGCACGATACGACTGGGACGTGCCCGTCGTCGTCCTCGACGGCAGGCAGCACAGTGTCCACCGTGTCGATGCCGGCCGACTGCGCTCCGCACTCGACCGTCTCGCCGCCCGCTGACGTCCCACCCCATCTCCCGCACCGACACCGCAGCAGACCACCCCGAGGAGGCAGATCCCGACGTGAGCACACCCGCGCCCGTCGTCGGACGACTCCCGGGATACCTGCAGGCACTGGAGGCCCTGGCCGCGGCCGGGGTCGTCACCGTCTCCAGCGAGGAACTCGCCGGTCGCTGTGGTGTCTCGTCCGCCGTTCTGCGTCGCGACCTCTCGCACGTCGGGGCCACCGGACGCCGTGGTGTCGGCTACGACTGCCCGACCTTGGCCGCCCGACTGCGGACCTTCCTCGGCCTCGACCGGACGCGCCGCATCGCCATCGCCGGTGCCGGTCGCCTGGGTTCGGCCCTGGCCGACTACGCGGGTATCCACGACTCCGGTTTCGAGCTCGTGGGCGTGCTCGACGTCGACGACCGGTTGGTCGGGTCCGCGGTCGGAGGAGTCCGGGTGGCCCACCTCGACACCCTCGACGGACTCGTCCGGGACCACGGGGTGGAGCTCCTCGTGATCGCCGTTCCGGCGCCCGCCGCGCAGGACGTGGCGGACCGCGCCGTCGCCGCCCGGGTGCGGGGACTGCTCAACTTCGCCCCCGTGGTCCTGTCCGTCCCCCCGGAGGTCCCCGTGCGGCACGTGGACCTCGCCACGGAGCTCCAGGTGCTCGCCCACCACACCGCCGCACCGTCCACCACCGGTAACACGATCAGGGAATCGCTGTGACACTTCTCGTCCTGGGTATCTCGCACCGCTCGGCCCCCATGTCCCTCCTCGACGCCCTCGCGATCGACGGCGCCCAGTCGGAGGCGCTCCTGGAGAAGGCCCTGCACGGGGAGTACGTCGAGGGGGCGACCGTGCTCGCCACCTGCAACCGGCTGGAGATCATCGCGGACGTCGGTGCCTTCCACGGGGGCCTGGCGGACCTGGGCGGGACGCTCGTCAAGACCGTCGGGATCGACTGGAACACGCTCTCGGAGCACGTCTACGTGTACTTCGACGAGAAGGCCGTCGAACACCTGCTCACGCTCGCCGCCGGACTCGACTCGATGGCCGTCGGCGAGGCCCAGATCCTCGGTCAGCTGCGTGGTGCCTTCACCCGCGCCCAGGAGGCCGACCGTCTCACCGGACATCTGTCCGACGCCATACAGCAGGCCCTCCGGGTCGGCAAGCGTGCCCACTCCGAGACCCGCCTCGACTCCGTCTCGCAGTCCCTCCTCGACACCTCCTTCGCCGCGGCCCGCCGCCACATCGGTCCCCTCGACCGGGCCCAGGCACTCGTCGTCGGAGCCGGTGCGATGTCCGGGCTCACCGTCGCGAGCCTGCACCGGGCCGGCGTCAAGCGGATCACGGTCATCAACCGGACCCTGGAGAAGGCCGAACGCCTGGCCGAACCCGTGGGCGGCCGGGCCGTCGCCCTCGACCACGATTCCCTCGTGCGGGAGATCGGAGAGGCGGACCTCATCGTCTCCGTCACCGGTGCCCGGGGGACCGTGCTCGGGAAGGACCTCGTGATCGAGGGCATGCAGACCGACCTCGACGAGCAGCCCCACAAGTTCTTCGTCGACCTCGCGCTGCCCCACGACATCGACCCGGAGGTCGGTGAACTGCCCTACGTGCGCCTGCTCGGCCTCGACGACCTCTCCGGCCTGTACAAGAAGTCGGAGGCCGCCTCGAGCGCGGACGTCCTGGAGATCCTCGGCCAGGTGAAGGGGATCATCGCCGAGGAGATGGAACAGATCGAGGCCGGCCGCCGCGCCCGCGAGATCGCTCCGACGCTCGCCGCCCTCCGCAACCACGCCGTCGAGGTCGTCGAGTCCGAGTTCGCCCGTCTGCGCAACAAGCTCGGTGACACCGTCGACGAGAAGGCACTGACGGAGATCCGCAAGACCCTGGGCCGCGCCTCCGACAAGATCATCCACACGCCGACCGTCAAGGTGAAGGAACTCGTCGCCGACGACTCCGGTGTCGACTACGCCGCGGCACTGTCGGCCCTCTTCGACCTGCGCGACCGCGGGACCGGACCCGTCGACGCGACCAAGCTGCCGGTGGACGAGGACGGGGGACTGCCGGCGGCCGTCCCGCAGCAGGTGGTCGACCCGACGGCCGACGGCAAACGCCCGGTCGCCGACCACACGCTGCAGACGGTCGAGCCGCCGGAGTGGAACGGTCACACCGTGCGCCTGGGCACCCGCCGGTCCCAGCTCGCGCGCTCCCAGTCGATCGCACTGGCCCAGCAGCTGGCCCGCCACACCGGCTGGCGCGTGCAGATCGTCGAGGTCGTCACCGAGGGCGACGTCAACATGACCCCTCTCGCCTCGCTCGGTGGGACGGGCGTGTTCGTCTCCGCCGTCCGCACCGCCCTGCTCACCGGCAAGGTCGACCTGGTCGTCCACTCCCTCAAGGACCTGCCCACGGCACCGGCCGCCGGCATCCACCTGGGCGCCGTCCCGCCCCGCGTGGACCCCGCCGACGTCCTCATCGCGCGTGACGGCCTCACCCTGCGCGAGCTGCCGGCCGGGTCCACCATCGGCACCGGATCGCCGCGCCGCGCCGCCCAGATCCGGGCCCTGCGCCCCGACCTCCAGGTCAAGGGCGTGCGCGGCAACGTCGACACCCGCATCCGCCACGTCACCGAGGGCTCCCTCGACGCCATCGTCCTCGCCGCCGCCGGTGTCCGCCGTCTGGGCCGTCTCGACGAGGTCACCGACGTCCTCGACTCCGCCGTCATGCTCCCGGCCCCCGGCCAGGGTGCGCTGGCCGTCGAGTGCCGCGCGGCGGAGTCCGACATCGACGCCAACGACGCGATGCTGCGTACCGCTCTCAAGTCCGTCCACGACGAGGCGACCGCGCTCACCGTCCTGTGCGAACGCGCCGTGCTCTCCCGCGCGGAGGCCGGCTGCTCCGCCCCGATCGGCGCCTTCGCCGAGCTCGACGGGCGCGCGCTCACCCTCACCGCGGTGATGGCCGACGACGCCGGCCGCCTGCGCCGGATCAGCGACGTCGAGGAACTGCCCAAGCACTCCGCCTCGACCGGGGAACCGGAGGTCGTGCTCGCGGCCAAGCGCCTGGGCCACCGCGTCGCCGACGCGCTGCTGGGCTCCCTCGGGTCCGTCCCGGACACCATCACCTCGAACGCTCCGGAGAGCCACGTCGCGACCCTGCCGGAGGACGCGCAGGAGCCCGCCGAGGCGCCCTCGGAGGTCTCCCGATGACCGCCGTCCCGGACGGGGTCCGGCGTCCCACCCGCCTGGTGCCGGGCCGTGCGATCGTCCACTCCCTCGGGGCCGGCCCCGGGGACCCGGGCCTCATGACACTGCGCGGGGCGGACCTACTGCAGGGCGCCTCGGCGGGGGTGAGCGACGAGCGTGTGCCCGACGACATCGTCGACGCCTCCGTGCCGGCGGCGGTCGAGCGGATCACCTCGGCGGACCTCGGACAGACGACCACCACCCGGGGTCGGCGCCTGGTGGCGTTGGCCCGGGACCACGGCACCGTCGTGCGGATCGTGCCGCACGACGGTGTGCTGTTCTCGACGACCACCGACGAGGCGGCCGCCGTCATGCGCGCCGAGGTCGACGTCGAGATGGTGCCCGGTGTGGGCATCAGCTCGTCGATCTCCGCCTTCACCGGTACTCCGATCACCACGAACCGCACCCGGTCGGTCCGGTTCGTCGAGGCCGGTCCGCAGACCCACACGGACGTGTCGCGCCACCGCAACACCGGGCACGTGGTGTCCGGGCGGCCCGCGCGGATCGCCGAGGCGGTCGCCGCCCTCCTCGAGGACGGGTGGGACGCGGACGTCCCCGTCCTCATGACGACCGGGCTGTCGACCCTCGAACAGGTGACGATCGAGGCGACCCTCGGCACGGCCGTCGAGCGTCTGGAGACCGAACGCGCGGCGGGGGAGTGCCTGGACTGCGACGTCCACATGCTGCTCGGCCACGCGATCGAGAAGCGGGCCGACCTCAGCTGGTTCGAGTCGAAACCGCTGTTCGGCTGGAAGGTCCTGGTGCCCCGGACCAAGGAACAGGGCGCGTCCACCCGGGAACTGTTGGCCGGTTACGGCGCGGAGGGCACCGTCGTCCCGACGATCGTCGTCCAGCCGCCGCGCACCCCGACGAAGATCCAGAAGGCCATCCGGGCGCTCGTCGACGGTGACTACCAGTGGGTCGGATTCACCTCGGTCAACGCCGTCCGCGCCGTCCGGATGCGGGTGACCGAGCTGGGCCTCGACGTCCGGGCGCTCGCGGGTCTCAAGGTCGCCGCCGTGGGCGGGCGGACCGCCGATTCCCTGCGGGAGTGGGGCATCGAACCGGACCTCGTGCCGTCCGGGGAACACTCCGCACGCGGTCTGCTGGCCGAGTGGCCGGACTTCGATCCGGAGATCGACGCGCTCGGCCGGGTGCTGCTGCCGCGGGCCGACATCGCCACGGACGTCCTGGTCGACGGGCTGCTCGACCGGGGGTGGGACGTCGACGACGTGACCGCCTACCGGACGGTGCGGGCAGCCCCGCCGCCGGCACCGGTGCGCGAGTCCATCAAGTCCGGGGAGTTCGACGCCGTGTTGTTCACCTCGTCCTCGACGGTGCGCAACCTCGTGGGCATCGCCGGCAAACCGCACCGGAACACCGTCGTCGCCTGCATCGGCCCGGCCACCGCGCAGACCGCCCGCGACCACGGTCTCACCGTCGACGTCCTCGCCGCCGAGGCGAATCTGGGATCATTGGTCGAGGGACTGGCGGACCACGCCCGGAAGCTGCGGGCCGAGGACTCCGCCGCGGGCCGAACCCCGACCCGGCCGTCCCGTTCACGCGTCCGCAGGAGGAAATGACCCACATGAGCGCCTACTCGCTGGCCCCCGGAACCGTCCGTCCCCGCCGTCTGCGCGCGACCGCGCCCTTGCGACGCCTGGTGACGGAGAACCGTCTGCATCCGGCGGATCTGGTCCTGCCGATGTTCGTCAAGGAGACGCTCACGGAACCGGTGGAGCTGCAGGGTATGCCCGGGGTCCTCCAGCACACGCTCACCAGCCTCGTCGATGCGGCGAAGGAGGCCGCGGACGCCGGGGTGGGCGGGATCATGCTGTTCGGCATCCCGGCCGAACGCGACGCGATCGGTTCGCAGGCATGGGCCCCCGAGGGGATCCTCAACCGTGCGATCTCCGCCTGTGTCGAGGCCGTCGGCGATCGCACGGTCGTCATGGCCGACCTGTGCCTCGACGAGTTCACCGATCACGGTCATTGCGGGGTGCTCGCCGCCGACGGGAGCGTCGACAACGACGCCACGCTCGCCCGCTACACGGACATGGCACTCGCCCAGGCCGCGGCAGGCGCCCACGTCCTCGGGCTGTCGGGCATGATGGACGGCCAGGTGGCCGCCGTACGCGACGCCCTCGACACGCACGGGCACACCGACACCGTCATCATGGGCTACACGGCCAAGTACTCCTCGGCCTTCTACGGACCCTTCCGGGAGGCCGTCGAGTCCCAGCTCGAGGGCGACCGCCGGACCTACCAGCAGGACCCCGCCAACGGCCGCGAGGCGATCCGGGAACTCGAACTCGACCTCGCCGAGGGTGCCGACGTCGTCATGGTGAAGCCTGGTCTGCCCTACCTCGACGTGCTCGCCGAGGTCGCGGAGTCCAGCCCCGTCCCGGTCTGGACCTATCAGATCTCCGGTGAGTACGCGATGATCGAGTTCGCCGCACGGGCCGGTGCGATCGACCGGATGCCCGCGATCCTCGAGTCCCTCCTGTGCTTCAAGCGTGCCGGTGCCGACACGATCCTCACGTACTGGGCGACCGAGGTGGCCCGGGAGATCGGGTCGTGAACACCGCACCGGACCCGGCCGACCCGGCGGATTCCGCGGAGTCCCGTCTGACCCGGGAGACTTCCGGACGCGTGGTGCCCATGTGGGACGGTGACGGCCCGGAACCGCAGTGGCTGGACGACGCGGAGATCCGTGCCTGGCGCAATCTCATGCTCAGCCACGAGAACCTGGTCTCGGTGCTCGACCGGGAACTGCGGCGCGCCCACGGCCTCACCCTGCAGGAGTACGAGGTCTTCGTGCGTCTGGCCGAACGCCCCGACCGCACCATGCGCATGGCGGACCTGGCCGACTCCCTGGCCGTCTCCCGCTCCCGGCTCACCCACGTGGTGGCCAAGATGGAGAAGAACGGCTGGGTCGAACGGGTGAGCAGCCTGGACGACCGCCGGGGTGTCGACTGTCGGATGACCGCCGCCGGTTGGGACGCCCACGTCGCCGCCGTGCCCGAACACGTGAACGGGGTGCGCCGCCACCTCATCGACCTGCTCGACGAGACCGAGATCGCAGTGCTGGGCCGTGCCTTCGCGAAGGTCAACGCCCACCTGGAAGGAGAGACCCGATGATCGCAGAGACCACCCGTTCCACCGACCTCTTCACCCGCGCCGCCACGGTGACCCCCGGTGGCGTGAACTCGCCGGTGCGTGCCTTCGGCTCCGTGGGCGGGACCCCGCGTTTCATCGACCACGCGCGCGGTGCCGAACTCGTCGACGTCGACGGGACCTCCTACGTCGACCTCATCGGCTCCTGGGGCCCGATGATCCTCGGACACTCCCACCCGGAGGTGCTGGCCGCCGTCCACGCCGCTGCGGACAAGGGCTTCAGCTTCGGCACCCCGAGCGAGAACGAGGTGCTCCTCGCCGAGGAGATCGTGGACCGGGTCGAACCGGTCGAACAGGTCCGGTTCGTGTCCTCGGGCACCGAGGCGACGATGAGCGCGGTGCGCCTGGCCCGGGGTTTCACCGGCCGTCCCAAGGTCGTGAAGTTCGCCGGCTGCTACCACGGTCACGTCGACGCGCTGTTGGCCGCCGCGGGTTCCGGCCTGGCCACCTTCTCCCTGCCGGATTCGCCGGGAGTGACGGGCGCCTCGGCCGCGGACACCCTCGTCCTGCCCTACAACGACGCCGAGGCGCTCCGGGCCGCCTTCGCCGAGCACGGGGACCAGATCGCCTGCGTCATCACCGAGGCGAGCCCCGGCAACATGGGTGTCGTCCCGCCGCTCGACGGATTCACGAACGTGATCCGTTCGGTGACGAAGGAACACGGCGCCCTCATGATCTCCGACGAGGTCATGACCGGGTTCCGTGTCTCCGAGGCCGGGTGGTACGGCCACGAGGCCGCCACGCTCGGCTACCCCGAGGGCGCGGCCGACCTCTTCACCTACGGCAAGGTCATGGGCGGCGGCTTCCCGGCCGCGGCTTTCGGCGGTCGCCGCGAGGTCATGGAGTACCTGGCCCCCACCGGCCCCGTCTACCAGGCGGGCACGCTCGCCGGGAACCCGGTCGCCACGGCGGCGGGCCTGGCGACCCTGCGGCTGACGCGCGAACTCGACGTCTACTCGCACGTCGAGCGGGCCGCGGACGTCCTGCGCCCGGAGATCGCACACGTTCTCGACGCTGCGGGTGTCCCGCACGTGATCCAGAGCGCGAACTCGATGTTCTCCGTGTTCTTCACCCCCGGCCGCGACGGCGTGGTGCGTGACTACGCCGACGCCCAGGCCCAGGACACCGGCGCTTACGCCGCGTTTTTCACCTCGATGCTCGACCAGGGCGTGCACCTGCCGCCGAGCGCCTTCGAGGTGTGGTTCCTGTCCCTGGCCCACACCGACGAGGTGCTCGAGAAGATCGTCGCGGCACTGCCGGCCGCCGCCCGTGCCGCGGCCGCCGCGCAGTCCGGTGGTGCGGGGCAGGACGCCTGATGACGACGGTGCGCATCCACCTCACCCGTCACGGCGAGGTGTACAACCCCGAGGGCGTGCTCTACGGCCGGCTGCCCGGGTACGGCCTGTCGGACACCGGCCGGGAGATGGCCGAGCGACTGGGCCGCTGGTACCCGGAGAACACGAAGGCCGTCCGTGGTCTCGTCGTCTCGCCGCTCCAGCGCGCCCAGGAGACGGTGGCCCCGATCGCCCGGGCCACCGGGCTCGACCCGGTGACCGACGATCGCGTCATCGAGGCGGCCAATCGGTTCGAGGGCCTGGTCCTCAGCCGTGACCTCAAGCGGCCCGCACACCTCCGCCGCGTGTACAACCCGTTCCGTCCCTCCTGGGGCGAGCCCTACACCGCGCAGGTCCGCCGCATGCGGGCGGCGATCGCCACGCTGCGGTCGCGTCTGCAGCGGGCGGCCGATGCCGAGGGGCTCGACACCGTCGACGGGGTGGTCGTCTCCCACCAGTTGCCCATCTGGGTCACCCGGCTCGCCGCCGAGGGCCGACCCCTGTGGGGCGACCCTCGGCGGCGCGAGTGCGCTCTCGCCTCGGTCACGACTTTCACATACTCCGGGGCCACACTGGACGACGTGCAGTACACGGACGTGTGCGCCGACCTCCAGCCGCAGAAGGCGGTGGCCGGCGCGTGAAGCAGGGTTCTTCGATGAGTCGTCGGGGTGCCATCCGCCTCGGGGCCACCGGTATCGGTGTGCTCGGTGCGGGGGCGCTCCTGGCCGCCTGCGGGTCGGCGACCGATGACCGGCTGGCCGCACAGGCCGGATCCGACCAGGGCTACGTGAGCGGCACGGGTGTCATCACCCAGGTCGCCGAGGCCGACCGCGGTGAACCGCTCGACCTCACCTTCACCACCCTCGACGGGCAGAACCTGTCGCTGGCCGACTGGCGGCCCAAGGCCGTCGTCCTCAACCTCTGGTACGCGGCCTGCCCGCCGTGCCGCAAGGAGGCACCCGCGCTCGAGGCGGTCGCCGGCGAGTTCGCCGACGAGGTCGAGTTCCTGGGCGTCAACGTCCGGGACCAGGCCGCGGCCGCGAACGCCTTCATCGAGAACTTCGGGGTGTCCTACGCGAACATGCTCGACACCGACGGGGCCGTCGTGTCGCTGCTGTCGGGCATCCTGCCGCCGCAGGCCACCCCCTCGACCGTCGTGCTCGACGCACAGGGTCGGGCCGCGGCCCGCGTGGTCGGTGCGGTCGAGGAGTCGACGCTGCGGGGCATCGTCGAGGACGTGCTCGCCGGCTCGTGATCGGACAGACCTTCGCCCAGATCGCCCTCGACGGACCGCTCCTGGTGGCGGTCCTCGTCGCGTTGCTCGCCGGAGCGGTCTCCTTCGTCTCACCCTGCGTGCTCCCGCTCGTGCCCGGCTACGTGGGCTATGTGACGGGACTGACCGGGTCCTCCCTCCAGGAGAAGCAGACCTGGCGGGTCGTCACGGGCGTGGGACTCTTCGTGCTCGGCTTCGCGGTCGTGTTCGTGACCCTCGGGACGGCCTTCTCCGGGCTCGGCTCGGTGCTGTCGGGCCACATCGGTCTCGTCACCCGCCTCATGGGTGTCCTCGTCGTCGTGGCGGGCATCGTCTTCATGGGCGGGCTCGGGTTCCTGCAGAAGGAACGCCGGATCCACGCCCGCCCGAGGGCCGGACTCTGGGGCGCCCCTGTGCTCGGCGCGACCTTCGCCCTCGGCTGGGCCCCGTGCATCGGCCCGACACTCGCCGCGGTGCTCGCCCTGTCGACCGGATTCGGGGCGGACGGCGCGCTGTGGCGGGGCACGCTGCTCACCTTCGTGTACTGCCTGGGACTCGGGGTGCCGTTCCTGCTCGTGGCCATCGGGCTGCAGAAGGGGGCGGGCCGGCTGGCCTGGATCCGTCGGCACCAGACCGCGATCGTGCGGATCGGTGGCGGCATGCTCGTGATCATCGGACTGCTCCTCGTGAGCGGGGTCTGGGAGATGTGGATGAACGCACTGCAGGGACTCATCGCGGACTACGAGGTGGCGATCTGACATGAGGACGACGGAGACCGGGAAGAAGTCGCCCGTGCCGAAGTCGGGTGGGCAGAATCCCGCCGTGACGCAGCCGGACATCGGGGTGATCGGCATGCTGCGCTGGGCGTGGCGGCAGCTCACCACCATGAAGGTGGCGCTCATCCTGCTGCTCGTCCTCGCCCTCGCCGCCGTACCGGGTTCCCTGTTCCCGCAGCGGGTGCAGGACCCGGCGGCGGTGAACAACTGGATCGAGGGCAACGGGACGCTCGGGCAGGTGCTCGACGCCTTCCAGTTCTTCGACGTCTACTCGTCCTTCTGGTTCTCCGCCGTCTACATCCTCCTCATGGTCTCGATGGTCGGCTGCATCCTGCCGCGGACCAAGCAGCACTGGAAGGCGATGCGGGCACGGCCGCCGCGGGCTCCCAAGCGCCTGGGGCGGATGCCCGGGTACCGGGAGTTCGACCTGGCGGACGGAACCGTCGGCTCTGCGGACGCGGAGCCTGCGGGCCGTCCGGAAGGCCAGGGCGCCTCGGCGGCGGGGAACGCGGATTTCCTGGCGCTGGCGCAGGAACGACTGCGGAAGCTCGGGTACCGGACGACGGTGAACGGCGACCACGTGGCCGCCGAGCGGGGGTACCTGCGGGAGACCGGGAACCTGGTGTTCCACGCCTCGCTGTTGGGCGTCGTCGTGACGATGGCGCTGGGGTCCTTCTTCGGGTACTCCGGCCAGCGCGTGCTCGTCGAGGGGGACACCTTCACGAACTCGCTGGTCGCCTACGACTCCTTCGACACCGGGCGGTTCTCCGGGACGGACGACCTCGACCAGTTCCGGTTGCGGCTCGACTCCTTCGACACGGAGTTCGACTCGACCTCGGACCCGAACGGCGCGCAGTTCGGCGCGCCCCGGAAGTTCGACGCGAACGTGACCGTCACGACCGGCGAGGGGGAGGAGTACCAGCAGGTCCTCCGGCCCAACGAGCCCGTGCGGGTGGACGGCTCGCGGGTCTACGTGCTCGGCAACGGGTACGCCCCGGTCGTGACGGTGAAGGACGCGGACGGGAACGTGACGTTCTCCGGTCCCACCGTGTTCCTGCCGGAGGACGCGATGTACACCTCGCGCGGTGTCGTCAAGGTGCCGGACGCCGGTTCCGTCGACACCCAGTTGGGTTTCGCCGGCGTCCTGTTGCCCACCGCCTCGGTGAATGAGCGGAACGAGCTGGAATCCGTGTTCCCGGCGCTGGAGTACCCGGTGCTCGTGATGAACGCCTGGCAGGGGGACCTGGGGCTCGACGAGGGCGTACCGCAGTCGGTCTACTCCCTCGACACGGACGGACTCACGCAGGTGGAGACTCCCGACGGACAGCCACTCACCATGCAGCTGCTGCCCGGGGACGAGGTGGAACTCGGCGACGGGCTCGGCACGGTGACCTTCGAGGGCGTGGAGCGGTTCGTGTCGCTGGACATCCGCCACGACCCCTTCCAGGGTGCGGTGCTCGTGTTCTCCGTACTCCTGTTCCTCGGCCTGGCGGGCTCCCTGTTCGTCCCGCGCCGGCGCGTGTGGGTGCGGGTGGAGGACGGGCATGTCGAGGTGGCGGCCCTGGCCCGGGGCGAGGACCCCGGGGTCGAGAAGGCGGTCGAGGACCTGACGGTAGACTTGCAGCGCCGTTGGGGCGGTGGGGCGGCGAGCTCCACCGGTGAGGCCGGGGCCACGGCGCCCGGCGCGACGGACGGTGACGACGACGGTCGGAAGAGGACTTCATGAACGTGGACTACGAGATGGCCTCCTGGTCGAATCTCCTCATCTATTCCGCGATGGCGGTGTACGCGATCGCGTTCCTCGTCTACGCCTGGGACCTGTTCGGCGGGCGCAGGCTCGACCCGGAACAGGCCGCGGCGGCACGTGAGGCCGCGGGTGCGAAGGTTGCCCGGCGCTCGGCCGGTGGGTCCGTCGCCGTCCTTGAGAAGGACGGTGCCGACGATTCCGCCACGAGTGACGTGCTCGCCGACGACGGTCGGCCGCAGGACGCCTCGGGCACCTGGGGTGCCGGGGCGAAGGCCGCCGCGGACGCCCGCGGGCGGAAGGCCGGGACGGACCGGTCGGTCGGGTCCTCCGTGGACGCGGCCGGGAAGGCCGGGTCCGGTGCCGGGGGGACGGGCGCCTCGGGAGCGGGGGATCGTTGGGCACGGGTGGCGACGGGACTGCTCGTCATCGCGGTCCTGCTGCATGCGGGTGCGGTCGCCACGCGGACACTCGCGGTCATGCGGGTGCCGTGGGGCAACATGATGGAGTATGCGCTCACCGCGAGCGCGATCGTGGGCCTGCTGTACGTCGTGTCGCTGCGGTTCAAGGACCTGCGGTACCTGGGCACCTTCGTGTCCGGCGGGCTGCTCGTGACGCTGGGTCTGTGCATCACCGTGTACTACACCGAGGCCGCGGAGCTGATTCCGGCCCTCCAGTCCTACTGGCTCGTCATCCACGTCCCGATCGCGATCCTCTCGACGGCCCTGCTGTCGATCTCGGCGGCCCTCGCGCTCGTGCAGATCGCGCGGGCGGGGCGGGAGAACGGTGCGGCCTCCGGGCGAGGGTCCGGAGCCGGGCGTGGTCCTGGTCTGGGACCGCGGTGGCTGTCCTTCCTGGATCGTCTGCCCGCGAGCGAGGACATCGAGCGGGTGTCGTACCGGCTCGCGGCCGTCGGGTTCATCACCTGGACGTTCACGCTCATCGCGGGTGCGGTCTGGGCCGAGGTGGCCTGGGGCCGCTACTGGGGGTGGGACACGAAGGAGATCTGGACGTTCGTCGTGTGGGTCGTCTACGCGGCCTACCTCCACGCCCGCGCCACCCGCGGTTGGGGTCCGACCCGCGTGGCGGTCCTCAACCTGATCGGCCTGGCCACGGTGCTCTTCAATTTCACCGTCGTGAACGTCTACTTCAACGGGCTGCACTCCTACTCCGGGATCTGAGTCAGGGCTCTGCTCTCGGGGCTCTGGCGAGCGCTGAGCTGGCCCGCCCGCGTGAAATCACGGGGTTTGTCGCGGATGCCGTGAAACGTTTCACGGCATCCGCGACAAACCCCGTGATTTCACGCGGGCGGGCCAGCTCAGCGCTCGCCAGAGCCCCGAGAGCAGAGCCCTGACTCAGATCCCGGAGTAGGAGTGCAGCCCGTTGAAGTAGACGTTCACGACGGTGAAATTGAAGAGCACCGTGGCCAGGCCGATCAGGTTGAGGACCGCCACGCGGGTCGGACCCCAACCGCGGGTGGCGCGGGCGTGGAGGTAGGCCGCGTA
>NZ_JBDIUY010000011.1:0-38179 GCF_040212315.1 Brevibacterium litoralis
CGGACGGGGGAGGTCACCGGGGGATTCACCGCATAGGGTGGTTACACCATGACATTCCACCAACAGAGCGCCGTCTTCATCGATGCCGGGTACCTGCTCGCCGTCGGGGCGGCCAAGACGACCGGGACCTCCCTGCGCTCCGCCGTGGAGGTCGACCAACCCGCGCTCATCGACGGGATCGTGCGCGCCACCCGCGAGGACTCCGGCCTCGACCCCCTACGCGTCTACTGGTGCGACGCCTCCTACAACCAGGTGATGACCGACGAGCACAAGCGGATCGCGCTGCTGCCCGACGTCAAGGTCCGCCTGGGCCGCACCGGCTACAACGGCAACCAGAAGGGTGTGGATCTGCGCATCGGCCTCGACCTCGTCGAGATCGCCCGCCACCGCGCCGCCCGCATCGCCTATGTGGTGACCGGCGACGACGACCTGGCCGAAGCGGTCATCGCCGCCCAGGACCTCGGCATGAAGGTCGTGCTCGTCGCCCTCAAGGATCCGCACCGCCGGCACGGTGCGCACTCCGTCGCCTCCCACCTGGCTTACGAGGTCGACCGGATCCTGACCTTGCCCGACTCCCTCGTCGAGCAGGTCTTCTCACCCCGCTCCCGGCCCCAGGCGCCCGCTGTCGAGGACACGGGCTCCGACGGCACAGCGACGGAGTCCGCAGATCCCGCCGCCGAGGCGCCCTCCACCTCCCCGGGACCACCTGCCCCGGGTGCCCCTGCCGCGAACCCCGGTGAGCCCACCCCGGGTCACCGTGCGGACGACCACCACGGGCACGGTCACCACGGCGTGCCCTCCCCGGCCGAGGTCGCCGCGAAGATCGCCGGCCGTGGTCACACGACGGTCACCGGCACCGGGAACGGTCAGCCGAACGGGAACGGTTCAGGGCCCTCGTCCAGTTCGCCCGGTCACCCCTCGGTCTCCGAGCATCCGGTGCACAGCACCCGGACCGGGGACCACGAGGCGGCCCGTCGGGAGAACGTGCTCGACAAGGTCGCCGGGGTCGCGGAGTCCGTGGCGCGCAGCTGGTACGCCACCTGCACGATGACGGAACTGAGCGAGGCGCTCGAGGGGCGCCCCGAGATTCCCGTCGAGATCGACCAGACGCTCCTGCGCGACAGCGGCGCCCTCATCGGCGAGGACCTGCTCGACCGACAGTGGATCCGACGGCATCTGCGGGCGGCCTTCTGGGACGAGCTCGATCGCCTGCACTGAGCTGAACGCCGCCCGAACCTCGGCGGCCCATCGCTGGACTGTTTGCCGCCGGAGCCCGGCACCCCACCGCCGCAGTCGGCCGTGACCTCATTGCACATTGCCGTACCGATGCCCGGCAGTCCTGCCCGTCTGCCGGGCATCGGTACGGCAGATGACATCGGCCTTGCAGTGGCCTCACGACGAGGCCACGTGCGTCGGTGATCGGATCAGGGCGCCTCGGGAGCGAGCGCCGGACTCTGAGGGACCACGTGCGTCGGTGATCGGATCAGGGCGCCTCGGGAGCGGGGTCCGGGGGACCGTCCTCGGACTGCCGTGTGGCATCGACGATGAGCCGCAGTGCGCGGACGTGTGCCTCGAAGGCCTCGCGGCCGAGGGCGGTGGCCGAATACCACCGGGTGCGGCGCTTGCCGGTGTAGGTGGCGCGCGCGTCGACGTATCCGACCTCCGCGAGCACTGCGAGGTGGGTGGCGAGATTGCCGTCCGTGAGCCCGAGCGTCCGGGCGAGGGCGGTGAAGCGGATGGACCCTTCCGTGGGCAGACCGTGGAGTGCGGCCTGGATCCGGAGGCGGTTGGGGTCGGACAGTGTGGGGTCGAAGGGCGTGCGCAGCCGTTCGCCGATCTCGTCGGGCACGGTCGAGGACAGGACTTCGGGGCGGGGGTCAGACACGGGTACCTCCACGGATCATGCGGACGGCGCCGAGCGCCGCCAGAAGCAGGCCCGAGAGTACGCCCTGGACGGTGAGCGCGATCTCGGGGACGAACATCGAGGAGAGTCCGGCGACGACCACTCCGGATCCCGCGATGACGGTGAAGACCCGGTCCGAGGTCGCGATGCCGTAGAGGGCCATCGCGAGTCCCCAGCCGAGCAGTGGCAGACCCGTGATGGCGGAAAGGCCCGCCCGGCGCGTCCGGTCGGTGAGTTCCTCGACCTCGCGCAGGGAGCGTACGACGTCGTCCGGTTCGCCTGACACGGGGACGAGTCTACGCGGGACGAGTGTTCATGGCCGGATGGGCTCAAGTCGTCATGTTCTTCTCCAGTTTTCCGCTACTCCTCGTCCCGGGGGTCGATCTGCCCTACACTCCGTGACGCAGAGTAAAAAACTCTGTGGCACGGAGTATCAGGAATCGGATCTCGGAAAGTGGGCTCGCGTGGTCCACGGTCTCCCGGGTCGACGGACGTCGACGGAAGGAAGCACGATGGGAACGCACTTCTTCAGCGGACTGGTCGCGGGTGTGACCGCGGCGGTGATCTGGATCGGCTTCACCCTGTGGACCGGGTGGCCCACTGCGGTGATCGGCTGGTCGACCCTGCTCGTCCTGGTCGTCGGGGTGATCGGGACGACCGTGATCGCGGCGATCATCGGCGGTGCGGCGAAGAGCGGTGCCGCAGCGAGAGGAGCGGGAGCGACGAAGGTGAGACGTCCGTGTGACCCGCGGCGGCGTCCTGTCGGGTGTCCTAGGCTGAGGGCGAGTGATCGTCACTGCAGCCCGACACGGACACATGTACCCGCGAGAGAGGACGAGGATGTCCGTCACATTCGACTTCACCGGTAAGAGCGTCATCGTCACGGGGGCCGCCCGTGGCATCGGCCTGGAGATCGGCCGGTACTTCGCCCGGGCGGGCGCCACCACCTATCTCGCGGATCTCGACGCGGCCGAGGTGGAAGCGGCTGCCAAGGAGATCGGTGCCGAGCCCCTGGCCGTCGACGTCACCGACACGGATGCCGTGAACGCGGCCGTCGACACCGTCGCCGAGGAAGCCGGCAGCGTCGACATCGTCGTGAACAACGCGGGCATCCTGCGGGACAGCGTCCTGTGGAAGCTCGAGGACGCCGACTGGGACGCCGTGCTCGACACCCACGCCGGCGGCACCTTCCGCTTCACCCGCGCCGCCGTCCCGCACATGCGCAAGACCGGTTGGGGACGGATCATCAACGTCACCTCGTTCACGGGTCTCCACGGCAACACCGGCCAGGCGAACTACGCGACCGCCAAGGCCGGGATCATCGGCTTCACGCGGACGGCGGCCAAGGAGCTGGCGCGGTTCGGGATCACGGCGAACGCGATCTCCCCGAACGCGAAGACACGGATGGTCGCCTCCATCCCGCCGGACAAGATGGCGGAACTGGAAGCCGGGATTCCGATGGGCCGGTTCGGCGAACCGGAGGAGATGGCACCCGCCGTCGCCTTCCTCGCGAGCGAGGCCTCCGGGTACATCACCGGCGTGGTCCTCCCTGTCGACGGTGGCATCTCCATCTGACCGCCCCGGACCGCACCCGCGGCCGAGGCGCCCTGCCCTCCGAGCTCGAGCGGGCCGCCGGGAAGCCTCAGGAATCGAGGTCGCGGTCCTCGAGGTCCTCCTGGCTCGCTCGCTTCTTCCGCGCGGCCTCCTGCTTCTTGGCCTGGCGCTGTTCGACGGCGTCGACCGCGCGGTCGGTGAAGGCCTCCCGCAGCCGACCGAGCACGACGTAGCTCAGGAGCATCGAGATGACGATGCCGATGACGGTGTTGAGAAGGGTCGGCCCACCGGTGACCAGCCAAATGAGGCCCACCACGACGACGAGAAGGCCGAAACGGGCCACGAGGTACATCCAGAAGTCACGCATAGCCCCACGATTCTAAAGGGTAGACCTGAGTGCGCCCGACGAGCACGGGACCCCGCGGGCCCGTATCCTGGAGGGTATGCCCAGGATTCTCATCGGCGGCATCGTGCTGCTCGTCGCCATCACGCTCTTCGGGGTGTTCGACTGCCTCACGCGCGACCGGACGTACATCAAGGTGATGCCCAAACCGGCCTGGGTCCTCGTGATCCTGTTCGTGCCGGTCATCGGCCTGGTGCTCTGGTACCTGTTCGGCCGTTCGTCGTTCCCCGGTGGGGGAACCCGGCGTAGTGGGCCCACCGCGCCCGACGACGATCCCGAGTTCCTGGCCCGACTGGCCGAACAGCGCGAGGCGGAGGAACGTCGTCGCCGTCGCGAGGAGTTCGAGCGCCGCAACCGCGAGGACGGCTGAGCTGTTCTGAACGCCGCCCGGACCCCGGCACCCCACCGCTGAGCTCACTGCCGCCCGGACCCCGCTGCACCGGGAGGTCACTCCATGGGAGTGGAGGGCGCCTCGGGAGCGGTGGGCACCTCGCCGGCCAGGAACTTCAGAGCCTGGGGCGTGAGTGACCGCGCGAGGATGCGCAGGAGTTCCCCGACCGTCTCGCCGGGTGCGGCGATGTCCAGGGACGCGGTCTCGATGTAGACGTCCACATCGGGTGTGAAGGACTCCTCGGCCTCGACCGTGCCGGCCTGCCCGCGGAAGGACAGGGGCAGACGCAGACAATAGGGCTCGTCGAGGCGCACCTGTCGGAAGGCACGGCCCGCCTCGTCGCCGGCGACGAAGTCCGGATCGATCCCCATCGCCATCGCGATCCCGCGGTGGACCAGCATGAGGCCCCGCGGCGACTGCAGGACCCGGGACAGCCGTACGACGTCCTCCCGACTCCATCCGTGGAACCCGAACACCACGTGCCCGTCCGCATCGGGGTCGGCCCCGAGGTCCGAGAAGTACCGGGGGACGAGGACGAAGGCGTAGGGGTCCGGCGTCGGGTGGAAGGGGCGGAAGGTCGGGCTGTTCACGAGGGTCTCCGGAGGTCCGTGCGGGGTGTCCGCGATCCAGAGTGCGCGCTCCCGCCGTCCCAGGCCCCGGAGGGTCACGGGATGGTGCACGGCCGTCTCACCGCCGCCGAGGCGTCCCGAATCGTCCCATCCACCTGCCGGGTTCCGGCCGTGGTCGAGTGCGAGGATCAGAGGGACATGCCGAGGGCGAGGAGCAGGGCGTAGACGAGCGCGGTGATGCTCGTCGACTTGATGCACGGGATGAGGTCCGCACCGGTCCGGCCGCTGAGCACGGTCTGCAGTGGGGACAGGGCGAGCACGAGGGAGAGTGCGGCGAGGACCGCGGACGCGTGACCGGTGAGGATCGGGACGAGCAGCAACATGTACGGGACGAACACGAGCGCGGCGTACACGTGGCGGGAGCGCTGATCACCCAGCAGGACGGCGAGCGTCGTCTTGCCGACCTCGGAGTCCGTCGGGATGTCGCGCAGGTTGTTGACCATGAGCACGGCACAGGCGAGCATGCCGATGCCGACGGCCCCGGACCAGGCGGCGATCGGGAGCGAACCGATGAGCGCGTAGGTGGTGCCGAGCGTGGCGACGAGACCGAAGAAGACGAAGACGAACAGCTCGCCCATGGCCATGTAGCCGTACGGTCGCTTGCCCCCGGTGTAGAACCAGGCGGCGAGCACCGCGGCGACGCCGACAGGGATGAACCACCATGCGGAGGCGACGATGATGAGCACGACCCCGGCGACGGCCGCGATCCCGAAGCACAGGAACGCCGCCTGCTTCACCTTGACGGCCGGGACCGTGCCCGAGGCGGTGAGTCGCAGCGGCCCCACCCGGACGTCGTCGGTCCCACGGATCCCGTCGGAGTAGTCGTTGGCGTAGTTCGAGCCGATCTGGAGGAACAGTGACACGAGCAGGGCGAGGAGCGCCTTGCCGAGGAGCCCGCTGATCCGGTACTCCGACTCCACCGTCGGATCGAGCGAGCCGATGATGAGCGAGCCGAAACCGCCCACCTGGTCGGCCCCGAAGGCCGCGCCGGTCCCGATGAGGACGGGTGCCACGGCGAGCGGGAGCGTCCGGAGACGGGCCCCGGCCACCCATTGCGCGACAGTCGCCATGCCTTCCTCTCCATCGGTGCGGATCGGGTGTCGCCACCCGGTGCCGCTTCGGACCGGACGGTTCCGCCCGGTCGTGAACCCGTCAATGGTACTCAGCCGTCGGTCACGAGCCGACCACAGGAACCCTGCCGGGCGACAACGGTTCGGACACGAATTGATGACGGCCGCCCACCCGCTCCTGTGCTGTATCACCGCAGGTGGGACGGGCGTCACACATCCTTCGCCGTCGTCGAGGCGCCCTGCCCCCGTTCCTCACACCGTGCCGTCACGAGACGGCGGGCCGCCTGCCGGTCGGGTTTGCCGATCGACCTGGACGGGATCCGATCGACCGCAAGGACCTCCCGTGGCAGGTGAGGACGGGGGAGTTCACCCCCGAGGATCCTACGGACGGCACCGGCGTCGAGGGCCTTTCCGGTACGAGTGGAGACGGCGTGTGGCGCGATTTCACCCTGTCCCTCACCCGTAGCGGACCCCGGCTCCCGTGACACCGCGGGGGTGGCCGGCCGGAGGAGGGCGACCAGGCGTTCGCCCCACTGCGGGTCGGGGACGGAGGTGAGGAGCACCTCGGCGATGCCGTGGGGTTCGAGGGCACGGAGCAGGAGCGCCTCGACGTGGTGGGGCGAGACGTTCTCCCCACCGGTGATGATGACGTCGTCCGCGCGGCCCAGGATCTCCAGGCGTGGTGGGGTCACCGTGGAGTCGAGTCGCCCGAGGTCGCTCGTGCGGAAGGTGCGGACAGTTGTTCCCGGCGCGCAGTATCCGAACCCATTCGGAGAGCCGGTGTCGGGATCGACGTCCGGGAGGGCGATGAGGCGTGGTGGACCTGCCATCGGGTCCTCGGGGTCGTCCTCGACGCGGAGGTAGCCGTCGGCGAGTACCGGACCCGACAGGTGGACCCGGCCGGCGGTATCGGGTCCGGCTGTGGCACCGGAGTCCACGGTGTTCCCGTCCTCGTCGAGGATCCGGACCGTGACGCCGGCGAAGGGGATGCCGTCGTAGACACAGCCGCCGCAGGTCTCCGACATGCCGTAGGTGCGGATGATCCGGAGGCCGGAGGCATCGGCACGGTCCAACAGCGCGGGGGAGATAGCGGCCCCGCCGAGCAGGATCCCGGTGAAGCGTGCGGCCGCCTGCGTGGCCGCGGGGTCGTCGAGGATCCGGACGAGCTGTGTGGGGACGAGGCTGGTGTACAGCGGGACCCCACCCGCCGTCGTCGCGGCCAGGTGCTCGACGTCGGCGGTGAAGGTCGCGGGGGTGAAGGAACCGGACGCGGTGACCGGAGTGGTGCCCGCCTGCAGCGAACGGAGGACCACCTGGACCCCGGCGACGTGGTTGGTGGGCAGGCACAGGTACCAGCGGCCGGGGCCGCCCATGTGCTCCTCGGTCGCGGTGGCACTGACCCGCAGAGCACGGGACGACAGTGCGACCCCCTTCGGTGCACCCGTCGAGCCGGAGGTGAACACGACGAGCGCCGGGGGAGCGGTCCGCCCCGGGACGCCGGTGGAGTCGTAGAGCTCCGGTGGCGTCACACGGACCGGAGCCGTGCGGTCCTGAGGGAGGACGACGGCGATCTCCCCGGCCATCGCGCGGGTGAGGAGAGAGGAGAGTTCGACGGTCGTGAGCACGGTCGACAGGCTACTCCCCGGCTCGGACACCGAAATCATGCCACCGCCGCAACCGGCCCGGCGCGCCGCGTCGGACGGGTGCGCACATGTGCATATGCACCGTTGAGCATCATCGTTCTCGCCTCCCAGACTGACGGCGACCGCGGGAGGCACCACAGACATGTGCCTCTCACCAGGAAGAACGAGAGGTGGAACCCATGCGTGGGACGACATGTGCGAGTGCGGTGACCCTGGCGGGTGTGCTGCTGCTCAGCGGCTGCCAGGCCGGAGCGACGGGTGGTAGCGGTTCGGTCGGTGCGGGAGGTCAGGGCGCCTCGGGAGCGGAGGGACACCTGGTGGTGTCCCACGACGGGGCACTCACCGTGTTCGACGCGGGCCTGGAGGACCTGGGGACCTTCGAGTCGGAGGCGTTCACGCGGTTGAACGCGGTGGGGGACGGGCAGCACGTGTTCGTGTCGACCTCGCAGGGGTTCCAGGTGCTCGACGTGGCGACGCCGGAGCTCACGGACACGGTCATCGACGCGCAGGTGCCCGGCCACGTGGTGCGGCACGCGGGGAAGACGGTGCTGTTCGACGACGGGACGGGGCAGACGCGGTGGTTCGACACCGAGGCGCTCGCGGAGTCCGAGGGGGCGCCGCGGATGGAGCAGTACCCCGCGAAGACGGCCCACCACGGGGTGTCGGTCGTGCTGGAGAGGCGACCTCGTGTCGACGACCGAGGAAGACGGGACGACGGGGGTGCGCGTGCTGGAGGCGCACGAGGACCACTTCCACGAGGGCGCGACGACCACCGACTGCCCGGGGATCCACGGGGAGGGCACGGCGGCCGACGAGCACGTGGTGTTCGGCTGCGAGGACGGTGCGCTCATGTACGCGGACGGCGAGTTCACCAAGTTCCGGGCGCCGGACGACTACGGGCGGATGGGCAATGCCTACGTGTCCGAGGACAGCCCGCTGGTGGTCGGCGACTACGAGGACGACCCGGAGTACGCGGGGTACGTGCGGGAGCACGTGGCGCTCATCGACACGGAGGCGGAGAGCTACGAGGTGGTGGAGCTGCCGGACGGGCTGGGGTACACCTGGCGCGGGATCGTGCGGGGTCCGGACGCCCGAGCCCATGTGCTCGCGACCGACGGGGCGATCCACACGCTGGACCCCGCCACGGGTGAACTGGGCGCGAGCGTGCCGGTGATGGAGGCCTGGGAAGGACCTGAGGACTGGCAGGACCCGCACCCGGCGATGACGACCGACGGGGAGATCGCGTACGTGGCGGAGCCGGGTGGGTCTGGTGGTGGGCGGATCCATGCGGTGGACCTCGCCGCCGGTGAGGTCATCGCGAGCGTGGACGTCGACTTCGCGCCGAACGAGATGGCGGTGGCGCTGGGCGGCGAGTGATCGGCGGCGGGGCGCCTCGGCGGCGGAATCCGGGAGGGTCCCGACCGGGATTACGAGGGGGATGTCGTTCGACGGGGCTCATGTCTCGTAGTCCCGTGCGATGACGAGACATGTGCGTCGTCGAAATGCATCTACCTCGTCGTGAGCGCCTGTGGTGGGGTGGGTGCGCCTCGGTCGTCGAGCGCGTCGCCGTGGCAGCGGAGGAGGGCAGCTACGGTTCCGAGGGCGTGCTCGCGGTCGACGAGGTGCACGGAGGCCCAGCGCTCGCCGTCACCGGGCGGCCGGCCGGCGCGGATGCGGGTGCGGATCGTCTGCCAGTGGGTCCAGTGCCGGTCGAACGCCCGACTGCGGACGATCCGGCCCCGATCGCGTTGGCCGGTGAGCGCCTGGTCGCGCGGGACGTCGAGGTAGACCGCGGAGGGCCGACGACCACGGGCGTGGGCGAGAGTGACGATCGCCCGTCGGGTCCACCTGCGGGTGCCCGGATCGTGGAGGACCACCGGGACGTCGACCGACCCGAGCACCAGGCGGAGTGCGTCGAGATGGCCGAGCACGTGGACGATCGGGCGGATCACGGGGTAGGGCACGTGGGGCAGGAACCGCTCGATGCGGGAGCGCCAGCGTTCCGGGTCGTTGGTACGGATCCCGG
The DNA here is from genome assembly GCF_040212315.1 of Brevibacterium litoralis. Lineage (NCBI taxonomy): Bacteria > Bacillati > Actinomycetota > Actinomycetes > Micrococcales > Brevibacteriaceae > Brevibacterium > Brevibacterium litoralis. Next base: position 9,620 of record NZ_JBDIUY010000011.1, read on the forward strand.
AGTGCGCGGCGCGGAGCGACCGGAGCGTCTGCGTCTTCCCGGCGCCCGGAACCCCGCCGAGGAGGACGAGGGTGGTGTCGGTCCTGTCGGTCCTGTGAGTTCCGTCGGTCCTGACGGCGCGTGGGCGGGTGGTCGAGTGGATGGACATGCCGGAATGGTGCTCCCGGTGGATCGGAGGAGGCTCGGCGGAACCTGTGAGCCGCCCATGTGGACCGGGCGGGTGTTGGAAGATCGGGTGCTGGAGGATTGGAGGTTCGGCCGTTCACCTGCTGGAAGGTCGGAGGTCCAGCCGATCAGGTGCGCGAAATCCTGAGGTTCCGAGCCCGGATTCCTCCACCCACCCAGCACCTGATCTCCTCAATGCCCAGCTTTCAGCAGCTAGGAGAGTCGCCCGGTGGGGCAATCGTGTCAGCTCAAGCGACTGAGCCAGTATCCGGGACGTCGGCTCGTGTGTGCGACGGCGAGAACGATCACCTGCTCATCGTGGACTGTATAGACCACGCGGTACGGGAATCCTGCGGTTCGACGGGACCTCGCTGTCACCACGCCTTCGATTCCGGGCCATGCAGGCCAAGAGCCCGGAGAGGTCGTCACATCATGGAGCGCTGATCGGACGGACTGTTCGAAGCGAGTCCCGACCACGTCATCACGATCCTCGTACCAGTCCACGGCATTTTGGAACTCCGCCCGGGCCTTCGGGTGGAACACGAGGTCCATGGTCACGCCCGGTGTGAGTCCTGCCGTCGCGCTCGACGCGTGGCCAGCTCTTCGAATACCTGATCACCCGGAATGGTGTGTACCGACCCGTCGAGCACCTCGTCGAGGCGCTTGCGGATTTCTTCCGACCACGCCTCGTCGACCGACGTCGAGTCAGCGACATCGATCGATTCGAGTAGACGGAGCGCCACATCCTTACGCTCAGTCGGCGGCAAGGACATGCCTGCGTCGAAGAGCTCCGCTGCGTTCATGGTCATACGTCCGATTTTACGCCTCGATGATCGAGCGGCACAGACTTCACCGCCGGTCAGACACTCACTCGTGAAGCATCCTGAGGAAGTCCTCGAAGGACCGCGCGACCGGGACGACCACCTTGTCGGGTCGGTCGTCCGGGTCGTAGTCGCGGTCGATCGCGACGACGGCCGGAGGGAATCCGGCTCGGTAGTCGAAGGCGAAGAGCACTTGGGACGTGTCGTCGGAGAACGGGACGAACCGGTGACCGAGCACCTCGGGGTACGAATCGAATTCCTCGAACCAGAACCGGACACCGTAGGACCGGTTGCGACCTTCCGGACGGTCAGAGGCCACGTAGAACAACGCACCGACGGGCAGGATGCGGGAACCGACAGTGACCCCCCGGGCTCCGGAGCGTCACCCGAGTGTCGAGTGACGAGTTCCCGGTAGGCACGCGGGAGCCGCACACCACGGTCCTCTTCGAGGGAGTCGAGGTCGAACTCCGTGGTCCGAGGCAGACCCTCGACGTACGGAAGCCACTCCGGTTCGGCCAAGCGCCACGCGACCTCACCCCTGCGTCGCGGCGAGGTCCGTCTCGTACGCGGCCCGGGCGGCCCCGATGTCGCTCGAGGCGGTGACGAACCGGAAGCCCTGTTCACGGCGGGCGGCCGCATCCGCTCCGGAACCGGTGTGGATCCCGGGGATGACGCCGGCCTCCTGAACGACGGCGAGGATCCGGGCGATCGCCTCGGTCGTGACGGGCTCCTCGGGACCGGGCCGGGACCCGAGCGAGTACGCGAGGTCGGAGGGGCCGATGTAGATGCCGTCGACGCCCTCGACAGCACAGATCTCCTCGACCGCAGCGAGCCCCTCGGCGTTCTCGATCATGACGAAGAGGAGCGGCCGGGTGTGCAGGGGATCGGGGTCGAACCCGTTCATCATCACGTGGGTGGGCCCGTAAGACCGGGTGCCGCCCTCGTCCGGGTAGCGCAGGGCGCTCACGGCCGCCCGCGCCTGGTCGGCGGAGGAGACGAGGGGGACGATGATCGCCTCGACGCCGGCGTCCGCGAGCATCCCGATCTCCGTGAAGCGGTTGTCCGGGACGCGGGCGACGACCATGGCGTTCCCGGCGGCACGCACCGCGTCGGAGAGTCGGACCACGTCGGAGGACCGGGCGTACCCGTGCTGCATGTCGACGCAGACGTAGTCGAACCCGAGCGCCGAGGAGGTACGTGCCAGTTCGGTACTCGTCGTCATCATCCACATTCCGTGGAGGGTCCCGCCTTCGCGCAGGCGGCTGGTGTGGGCGTTCGGTCGGGTCATCGTCGACCCCTTTCACTAGAACTGTGGGACCAGTGTGGGCAGGGCACGGAGTCCATCTCCCTGACCTGCCCGAACGCTGAATTTCAGTAGTACCAGGGGAACGGACCCCAATCGGGGTCGCGCTTCTGCAGGAATGCGTCGCGACCCTCGACCGCCTCGTCCGTCATGTAGCCCAGGCGGGTCGCCTCGCCGGCGAACACCTGCTGGCCCATGAGCCCGTCGTCGGTGAGGTTGAAGGCGAACTTGAGCATGCGCTGCGCGTTCGGCGACTTGCCCAGGATCTCGCGGGCCATCGTGAGTGCGGCCGTCTCCAGGTCGGCGTGGTCGACCACCTCGTTGACCGCGCCGAAGTCGTACATGTCCTGCGCGCTGTAGGTCCGGCCGAGGAAGAAGATCTCCCGTGCCCGCTTCTGGCCCACCATCTTCGCCAGGTACGCGGATCCGTATCCGGCGTCGTAGGACCCGACGTCCGCGTCGGTCTGCTTGAACTTCGCGTGCTCGCGCGAGGCGATCGTCATGTCGCACACGACGTGCAGGCTGTGCCCGCCACCGGCCGCCCAGCCCGGGACGACGGCGATGACGATCTTGGGCATCGTGCGGATCAGGCGCTGGACCTCCAGGATGTGCAGTCGCCCGGCCTTCGCGGGGTCGACCGTCTCCGCCGTCTCACCTGCCGCGTACTGGTAGCCGGAGCGGCCACGGATGCGCTGGTCCCCACCGGCGCAGAAGGCCCAGCCGCCGTCCTTCTCGCTCGGACCGTTGCCGGTGAGCAGCACCGCGCCGACGTCCGGAGTCTGCCGGGCGTGGTCGAGGGCGCGGTAGAGCTCGTCGACGGTGTGCGGTCGGAACGCGTTGCGCACCTCGGGCCGGTCGAAGGCGATGCGCACGCAGCCCAGGTCCGCCCCGTCGGGGTTCACCGCGCGGTGGTACGTGATGTCCGTGAAGTCGAAGCCGGAGACCTCGCGCCATTGCGAGGGATCGAAGATCTCGGAGACCGGGTTCGGTGCGGAGGCCGCGGAAGAAGCGGAGGTGTCAGTCATGTCCCGGAGTCTATCCACGCCCACCGCCGCCGAGGTGCCCTGCCCGCGCCCGAACCCCGCCAGGCCCCCGCCGGAATCCCTCGAATACCTGAAGTAGGCACATGTGACTGCACGACCCGGATACTCGCGAGTAGGGTCCGGCGTCAGCCCCGGTGGCACCACCACCGGGGCGTCCGACCAGCACGCCCAGCGCCATCGAACCGCACCACGCGCGCCCACCACCCGCCGGGGACGAAGGAGTCCTGACATGACACGCGGAACCACACCGCCTTCCCATCCGCGCACGAGGCGCCCTGCCCCCACTCCCTCCCGCGCACGAGCGCGAACCGACGAAGGCCGATCCCGCACCCGCCTCCGCACCCTAGGCCCCGTCGCCGCAGCGGCCGTCGGCGCACTCGCGCTCACCGCCTGTGCCGGCGGCGCCGGCGGTGGCGGGGGAGGAGGTGAAGGAGGCGGCGAAGGATTCGAGTACGGCGCCTCGCAGGAGGAGGTCGACGCGGTCCTCGCGGACCTCGAGCCCGTCACCCTCACCTACCAGCCGGCCGCCCCGTCGGAGACCTCGACCTCCGGCCCCGCGGCCCTCATGTTCGCCGACTACATCGAGGAGCGTTCGGGCGGGAAGATCACCGTCGACATCGTCTGGGCGCAGGCGATCGCCGGGTACACGGAGGTCGACGACGCGCTCGTCGACGGCCGCCTGGACCTCGCCTTCAGCATCCCGGCCTACTCGCCGCAGGAGTACCCGGAGTTCGACGGGCTCATGGCCTACTCGCAGTTCTCACCGACTTCGGTGCTCACCGGCGAGCTCGTCACCAGCGCGATGCTCCAGGAGCTCGCCTGGGAGCAAGACGACGTGATCGGCGGGTTCGAGGAGAAGGGCCTCACCGTCCTCTCCTCGATGGTCAGCGGCGGGGAGTACTACATGATGTGCGGGCCCGACCACACCGGTGTCGAGATGGACCACTGGCAGGGCCGCTCCATCCGCGCCGGTTCCACGATGAACGAGCTGGTCATCCAGGGTGTGAACGGCAACCCCGTCTCCGTCCAGTACACCGAGGCGTTCGAGGCGCTCCAGCGCAACACCATCGACTGTGCTTTCGTGCAGTTCGCGGCGGCCACGAACTTCGGCCTGCCGGAGGTCGCCCCGAACATCAGTTACCTCACCGACAGCGCGATCGCGGGCAAGGCCACGAACACCCACCTGGCGGGCACGAGCTTCCAGGACCTGCCGCTGGCCTACCAGCAGATCATCTTCGACGCGGAGCCCTACCACTGGGCCGGCTACCAGCACCACGCCGTCGACTCCAAGCGGTTGGGTGTCGCCATGTCGGAGGAGGCCGGCGGTGAGATCCAGCCGCTGCCGGACGATGTCCAGACCGCGATGATCGAGGCCCAGCAGCAGGCGGTCGTCGACGAGGTCAACAAGGGCACCGTCGGCGAGGACGTCGAGGCCCGCGCCGTGGAACTCGCCGAGAAGTGGAGCACCGTCCCCGGTGAGCTCGGCTTCGAGGACGGCGGCGACCTGCTCGACATCGCCGACTGGTACACCGGCGGTCCCGAGGATCTCCTGCCCTACGCCGAGCGCCTGTACGAGGAGGTCACGGTGAACCACCGCCCGGCCTGACCCCGGGTCCACCCGGACCGTGCCTTTCCGGCCCGGTCTCACACCGCCGCCGAGGCGCCCTGCCCAGGGCACCTCGGCGGCGGTTCTCGTGGTGTCCTCCGGGGGTCGGCGTCGGCTACGGCCGGGAGGACGTCAGTCCCGTGCCACGGGGAGCGGGACGAACCCTCGGTCCCGCAGGAAATCCTTGAGAGGGTCGACGTCCTCGAAGACGTAGACCCGAGCGAGGAGGTCGTTGAAGGTGTCGGCGACGGTGGGGTCGTCCTCGTCGACCGGGATCGTCAGGGTCTCGGCGAGGTCGGCGGCGAACAGGACCCCGTTCGCGGCGAACAGGGCCGTGCGCTTGTTCCCGTCCTCGAAGGGCTGGGCTCGTGCCAGACGGATGAAGAGGTCCAGCGCGTTCTCCCGGGGATCCTGCGGGGTGCCGCCGTTCTCGGCGGTTCCCGAGACCGTCTGCGCGACGAGTTCGTGAAGGCCTTCGTCGTCGAGCGCGGGAGGTTCGTGGCGTCCATAACGGGTCCTGACCCCGATTCCCTGCTCGTCCCTCCGGAGCTCTCCGGGGCGGAGTGCTGCACTGCGGGTCATCTGCGCGTGGAGCGTGCGCACATAGTTCGTATCCACAGGTGCCCCGGCCTGGTCGATGATGAACCGCGCTGCGTCGCGCAGGTCTTCGAGGAGCGCAAGATCGGAGCGCGACGTGACCCCGTCCAGACTTCCGGACCGGAGGAAGTTCTCGGTGTCGAGGCGCCCGGTCGACAGCCCGTCGAACACCTTGCCCGACGAATAGACGAGGCCGACCAGGTCCACGACGTCGATGTCCTGCATGCCTCGTCCCTCCTTCGGCGGTGTGGTGCCCAGCGGTGGTGGCGCCGTTCGACATCGTATCCGGCGGATTGCTTCAACCAGTTGGCTTCAGAGCACTTCTCGAGCAGTACACGTGTGGGGAGCGTGGCTTCCAATCGCCTTTGCCAACTAGCATTGGAATACCGATGGAAGGACCGCTGCGATGAGTCAGACACCAGCACTCCGGTTCACCCCGGAACAGTGGGCGGAGATGGAACGGGAAGCGGCACGTGATGCCGCGGAACTCGCGGCGGCGCCGGCGGAATCATTCACCGCATACCAGCCCGACGATCCCTCGACACCGATCGATCTTGCCTTGGCATCGCAGCGGATCCGTGCAGCGGCGTGGCGGGACGAGTGGAAGAAGCAGGAGAAGGTGCTCCTCGCCAAGGAGAAGGAGATCGTGCGCCGCGCGCGAGCGGAGCGGATGTCCTGGGACGCAATCGGTCAGCGCCTGGGATTCAATGGTGAAACCATGCGGAAGCGGTACCCGGATCTCTGATCGGGGTCTCCGCGGTTGCTCGGTTCTTCGGTTGCTCGGTCCATTCAGACCAGGAACTCAGCCACCTCCTGTGCCGCGCGCTCGCCGGAGCGGATCGCGCCGTCCATGTAGCCGTTCCACACCTCGGCGGTCTCGGTGCCGGCCCAGTGGAGGACGCCCACCGGTTCACGGAGTTCCGCGCCCAGGTGCGTCCACAGTCCGGTACCCAACCGGCCGCCGTAGCAGCCGCGGGTGAAGGGTTCGGCGCTCCAGTCCTTCTGCAGGAGGTCGACGGGGTGCCGGGCCTGTTCGCCGAAGAACTGCCCGAGGTCGTCGAGGACCCGCACTGTACGCTCCTCCTCGGTCAGTCGGTTGAACGCCTTGGCGTGGTGCCCCTCGACGAAGCACACGAGGATCCCGGCCGTGGAGTCCGGTACACAGTTGTCGTAGACGAGCGAGACGTCGTGGTCGAGGCTCACGGCTGTGCCGCTCAGGCCCGCCTCCCGCCAGAACGGGGCCTCGTAGAGCACCTGGAACTTGTGCACGTTCCCCGCGGGCATCTGTTGGGTGAGTGCGTCGCGATTGGCGGGCAAGGGTGGGTCGTACCGCAGGCGTCCGGCGAGCGTCGGTGGCACCGCCACGACGACCCGGCGTGCCCGGAGCGCGCCCGAGGTGCTCCGCACCGTGGCACCGTCCGTGCCGTGCTCGATCCCCACCACCTCGGAGCGGAGTCGCACCCGATCACCCAGGCGCGCGGCCAGGCCTTCGCTGATCCGGTGCGTGCCGCCGAGGACGCGGGCCTCCTGGGCCCCGCCGACGGTGAGCATCATCCGGTGCAGGCCACCGCCCGAGGCCAGGTAGAAGAGCAGGTGGAGCGCGGAGTACTCCTCGTCCTCCGCGGCGAAGATCGAGGCGAGAAGGGTGGACATGAACCCGCGGACGTCCGCGTCGTCGGTGTTCTCGTCGAGCCACTGGGCGGCGGTCATCCGGTCGAGGCGCGTGGCCCCGGGAGACCGCCAGGGTGTGGACAGGTCGATGTCGTGGCAGAGCGTGTCGATGTGTTCCACCAGGCGGCCGAACTCGGCCGCAGAATCCGCGGAGAGTCCGAAGGTCTCGGGGTTGCCCGCCGTGATCTCCCCGTTCATCGCGAGGACCGAGGTGCCCTCGTCGTACACCGTGAAGGTCTGGAGCCCCAGGTCCGCGATGGTCTTGAGAACGGCGTCCTGTGTGGGTCCGACCCACTGGCCGCCCATCTCGATCGACTGACCGTTCGAGAACACGCCGCTCTCGTTGCGCCCGGCCACGCGATCGCGGGCCTCCAGGACCAGGACGTCGAGCCCCCGTTCCATCAAACGCGTCGCCGTCGTCAGTCCCGCGAGGCCTGCCCCGACGACGATGACGTCGTGGACTTGAGGGGCGAGTGGGTACTCCTGTGTACTCATGGACAGCACCCTATGTGCGCCGTGCCCGCCGAGGTGCCCTGTAGTCAGGGTCGATTTGTGGCCGTCCACCTGTGCTGTGGGCCATCGTCGGGTACTTCGTTCCAGTGAAGCCGACGTAGACGACAACCCCCGCCGGGGGTGGCCGGCGGGGGCGTCGGGAGGGTGGGGCGCCTCGGCGGCGGTCAAGTCTCCTGAACGACGAGGGTGTCCTTGAGGCGCAGGCGCTCGCCGAGTGCGCCGCCGAGGGCGGTGAGCAGCGAGACCGCGGCGAGGATGATGACGCCGGGAAGGAAGTTGGGCTCCTCCTGGAGGTCGATGAGCCAGGTGCCGATGAAGGGCAGGAACCCGGAGAGCGCGCCGGCGATCTGGTAGCCCAGGCTCACGCCGCTGTAGCGGAGGTTCGCCGGGAACAGCTCGGTGAGGAGCGAGCCGGTGACGGCATAGGTGATGGTGATGAGGCCGATGCCGACCGCGACACCGAGCGTGATGGCCCAGGCGGAACCGATGTCGATGAGCCAGAACAACGGGTAGGCGGCGACCGCCGTGGCGAGACCACCGATGAGGGTGACACGGCCGGGGCCGATCCGTTCGGCGATGCGACCGAAGGCGACGATCACGACGATCTGGACGACCGCGGCGACGAGTGTGGCGTTCACGGCGATCTGCCGGTCCACGCCCAGGGTGTTCGTCGTGTAACTCACGACGAAGGTGTTCATGACGTAGAAGCCGCCGATACCCAGGAAGGCCGCTGCGATCGCGACGAGCAGGCGCCCGAAGGACTTGCGGAACACCTCGAAGGCGGGGACCTTCTGGGTGTCGTCCTGTTCGAGCAGCTGGTGGAAAACGGGGGACTCCTCCACCTTGAGCCGGATCCAGAGGGCGACGAGGAGCATGGGGAAGGCCGCGAGGAACGGCAGGCGCCAGCCCCAGGAATCGAAGGTCTCCGGGGGGAGCATGACGACGAGCGCGAAGGCACCCGAGGACATGAGCGTGCCGGCAGGGGAACCGACCTGGACGAGAGCGGCGTACCGGGCACGCTTCTTCGGCGGCGCGTGTTCGATCGCGATGGTCGTCGCGCCACCCCACTCGCCGCCGACGGCCAGACCCTGGAGCAGGCGGAGGATCACGAGGAGGATCGGGGCGAGGATCCCGGCGCTCATGTACGTCGGCAGGACGCCGATGATACCGGTCGCCGCGCCGATCGCGACGATCGTGATGAGAAGGGTCGGGCGGCGGCCGATCCGGTCACCGAGCATGCCGAAGAAGAACGCGCCGATGGGGCGGGCCGCGAACCCGACACCGAAGGTCGCGAGCGAGGCCAACAGTGCCGCGGACTCGTCCTCCTGGCTGAAGAACAGGCGGTTGAAGACGAGCGCGGCCGCGGTTCCGAAGAGGAAGTAGTCGTACCACTCGAGTGCGGTCCCGACAAAGGCGGCGCGGGCGATCCGGCCGACGTCCTTGGGGCTCACCTCGACGGGTGTGCCTCCGGCGCCGGGGGACTGGCCGGCACCGGGCGTCGCGGTGGTGTCGGAGGGCTGACTCATGGGTCCGGGTACTCCTTGCGGGGTGGGTGGAGGGGTGGGTGCACGGCTCCGGTGGGGAGAGCCGGAGGGCGGGGATGCGCACGGATCGAGGGACGCCGACGATCCTCGCAGTGATCTGCTGCATGGCCAATGGACAAGTGAACGATCGTTCGACGTTCCGGATGTGCGCATGCACACCGGTGGGTCAGCGGGGGAGTCAGTGGGGGAGTCGGCCGGGGAGGACGCCCCGCCATTCCCGGTCGCCGTCACCCACCCGTGCGAGGAGCAGGTATGCGAGCGAGGCGTGCGCCGGGACGGTGATGTCGAGCCCGGTCGCCTCCCGGAAGAGACGGAGTCGGTTGACGACGGTGTTGCGGTGGCACCCGACGGTGAGTGCCGTCTCCTTGACGGACCCGAGGGTCAGGAACCGGCGGGCCGTGTCGAGGACGCGCGCCTCGTCGTCGGCGGCCAGCTCGGTGAGTGCCGTGACGAGCGACCCGACGAAGTCCGGCAGCAGGGACTGCAGCGACGACACCGCGCCGATCGCCCAGTACTCCTCGACGCGTATGAGGCGCTCCGGTCCCGGCGCCTCCGCCTGGAGTTCGAGTCCTGTCCGGGCGGCCTCCGGGACGCGGTCCAGACCGTCGACGGCCCCGATGTGGATGGCCGGGACGTGGCCGAACACCTGCGGCCACGACGAGTGGTCGGTCCCGGCCGCACGGAAGAGGACCAACCACCCGCGGAACATGTAGGCGTAGACCCGGGGTTTCGCCAGCCAGGCGTCGACCTCCCGGTCGCGGCGGCCCTCGTCGGAATCGGCGACGAGGAGCACCTCGAAGCGGGCGGAGGCGGGGACGCCGATCCCCTCGGCGATCGTCTCGAGGAGCCCGGGTGTGAGCTCCCGGGCGTTGAACAGCTTGGACAGGTGCTGTTCGGTCGCCAACCGGGAATCGCGGTGGAGGATGGCGAGTTCCCGCAGGTACTCCTCCTGGACGTCCCCGACATAGGAATCGACGGCGTCCATGAGGCGCTCGACGTTGCGGACGAGGACGTCGGTCGTCCCGGCGCCGGTGAGTTCCCGCAACATCTGCCAGACGATGCGCAGATCCATGCGGATCGCCTCGACGAGGAGTTCGAGGGGCACACCCTGGCGGGCCCGGCGTCGTCCGAGCGTCTGGGCGAAGTCTGCCCGCGGGGTCGGGGTGTCGTCGAGGCGGTCGATGAGCATCACCATCGTCTCCCGTGCGGACTGGGCGATGTCGTCGGCGGGGACGAGCTCCGGATCGTAGAGCGCCCGCTCGGTCATCTCCGCGACGAAACGGCTGGTGAGGTCGGGGACGTGGGCCCGCATTCCATCGAGTAGACGCAACCACTCGGTGTCCGGGACGGTGGCAGCTTCCGTGTCCGTGCCCGCTGGTTCCTCCGCCGGGTCGCCCGATGTGTCAGCCATGGTCTCCAGCCTGGCACCCCATGGGCATGTGCACAACGATGTGTCTCGGTCCGTGGTGATCAGGCCATTGCATTCCCACGGCCGCCGCCCTTGGATGGGTGGAGAACCAACTCCCCACGGCTCCATCCCCACAGCCCCATCCCCGACGACACCTACGAGGACCTCACATGCGGATCGACCTGCTCATCGACAACGCACGGATCTGGACCGGTGACCCCGCACGACCCCGTGCCTCCCGGATCGGTGTGTGGGACGGCCGGATCGTCGGTCTCGACGAGGAACTCGACGGTCTCGTCGCGGATCGACACCTCGACGCCGGTGGCGCCACGCTCACCCCCGGCTTCAACGACGTCCACGCACACTCCGCCTTCTTCGGGCAGACCCTCCTGGAGATCGACCTGTCCGGAGTCGCCTCGGGCGCGGAACTCCTCCGGCGTCTGGAGGACGGTGCCCGGGAAGTCCCGGCCGACGGCTGGGTGGTGGCCTCGAACTTCAACCCGCTGGGCATCAAGGACGAGATCCCCGGCCGCGACGCCCTCGACACGGTGGTCGAGGGCCGACCGCTGTGGCTCAAGCACGCCTCCGGACACGCGGCCACCCTCAACGGTGTCGGACTGCGCGAGGTCGGGATCCCCGACCACCCGCAGGAGTCGGACCAGGTCGAGGGCGGCCGGATCGTCACCGACCGGACGGGCCGGGCCACGGGGCTCGTCGAGGAGAACGCGCAGTCGATCGTCCAGGCCCACCATCTGCCGGACGCCCGCGCCGACATCGTCACCGCGCTGGAACTGGCCACCCGCCAGTACCTCCGCGAGGGGCTCACCTCCGTCACCGATGCCGGGATCGGAGGGGGCTGGATCGGTCGTGGACCGCAGGAGTTCGCGGCCTATCAGGACGCCCACGCCGCCGGGAGACTCCACACGCGGATGCAGCCGATGATCGTCCTCGACGTCCTCCACGAGGTCGCCGGGCACGCCGAGGATCCGGCTGCGGCCACCCTCGACGCCGGGATCCGGACCGGCCTGGGTGACGAGTGGCTGCAGATCGGCCCCACCAAGGTCTTCACCGACGGATCCCTGCTCGGGACCACCGCGGCGATGACCGAGGACTACGACCAGTGCCCCGGCAACCACGGCTACCTGCTCGGCGACCCCGCCGAGGTGAGCGACAAGGTGGTCCGCGCCGCCGGTGCCGGCTGGTCGCTGGCCCTCCACGCGATCGGCGACCACGCCGTCGACTTCGCCATCGACACGATCACCGCGGCCCAGGAGCGCTACGGACGCCCCGCGATCCCGCACCGGATCGAACACGGCGGCGTCGTCCGGGACGAACAGATCGCCCGGATCGCGGCCGCCGGGATCGCGCTCAACCCGCAGCCCTTCTTCATCGCGACCTTCGGAGACGGGATGGCCCGGAACCTCGGCCCCGACCGGACCGCGCTGTCCTACCCGGCCCGCAGGCTCCTCGACGCCGGAGCCCTCCTGGCCGGCAGTTCCGACCGCCCGGTGGCCCCCGGCGCCCCGCTCGGCGTCATGCAGGCCTTCGTCGAACGTCTCACCGAGACCGGTCGGCCATACGGTCCCGACGACCGGATCACCGCCGAACAGGCACTCAGCGCCTACACCCTCGGCTCCGCCCGGGCGACCGGCTGGGCCGAGAAGAAGGGCACGCTCACCCGCGGCAAACTCGCCGACATCACGGTCCTCGGCGACGACCCGACCACGATCGCCACCGACCGGATCGCGCGAATCGAGGTCGTGGCCACGATCGTCGGCGGCGAGGTCCGCCACGGAGAACTGGAGGAGAAGTGATGACCGAGAACACCACTCCCGCATCCCGCACCACCGGCGAGGCGTTCCTCCTCGACTGGGCAGAACTCTCCCGGTACGGGGCCGTCGCCGGCACCGGCGGCGTCGACCGCCAGGCGGCCACAGAACCCGACGGGCAGCAGCGCGCCTGGTTCGCCCGCCTCCTCGAATCGCAGGGCTTCACCGTCCGCCGTGACGCCATCGGCAACCAGTTCGGCCTCCTGGAGCTCGTGCCCGGCGCCCCCTATGTGCTCACCGGTTCCCACCTCGACTCGCAGCCGACCGCCGGCCGGTTCGACGGTGCCTACGGGGTCATGGCCTCGGCCTACGCGGCCTTCCGCGCCGCCGAGGCGTTCCGGGCCGACCCCGACTCCGCGCGGTACAACATCGCCGTCGTCAACTGGTTCAACGAGGAGGGCTCCCGGTTCAAGCCCTCGATGATGGGCAGCGGTGTCTTCACCGGCAAGCTCGACCTCGACACGGCGCTCGCGACGACGGACACCGCCGGCACCACCGTGGCCCAGGCCCTCGACGCCCTCGGTGAGCGGGACTCAAGCGGAGAACCGTTCGACCTGGAGGTCGCCTCCTACGCGGAGATCCACGTGCAGCAGGGCCGCAGCATGGAGGAGGACGGCGTGACGATCGGTCTCGTCGACGCCACCTGGGGTGCCCGGAAGTTCGAGTTCGTCGTCACCGGGGAACAGGGCCACTCCGGCTCCACCCTCATGCCCGACCGGCGCGACGCGCTCCTGGGCGCCGCCCGCCTGGTCGTCGCCGCGCGCGACCTCGTCGACGGGTTCGACCCCGGTGTCCTCCACACCGCCTGCGGCGAGATCCACGCCTACCCGAACTCCCCGGTCACCGTGGCGAGCGAGGCCCGACTGCTCATCGACCTGCGTTCGGCCGACAGTGCGGTCCTCGACCGCGCCGTCGACATGCTCATGGCCGAGATCGACCGGGTACAGGCGACCGACGGTGTCGACATCGAGATCCGCACCAGCCACTCCTGGGACCGCAACCCCTACCCGGAGGACGGGATCGCGCTCGCCCGCGAGGTCGCCGAGAGCCTGGGACTGAGCTCCGAGCGGGTCATGACGATCGCCGGCCACGACTCGACGAACATGAAGGACCGGGTGCCGACCGTCATGCTGTTCGTCCCGAGCGTGAACGGCGTCTCCCACAACGTCGGCGAGTACACGAAGGACGAGGACCTGCTCTCAGGCATCGACCACATGACCGGCGTCGTCGACCGCCTGGTCCGCGGCGCGCTCACACACTGAGCTGAACGCCGCCCGAACTCCGGCTCCCCACCCGCGTGAGCACCCGGACGGCCACGTGGCCGGTCGTCGAGAGGGTGGAGGGCGCCTCGGCGGCGCCGTTCTCCTGGGAACTCGCTCCCGAGTTGCCGCGGCCTTCGTGGTGTCCGCTGGGGCCCATGCCGGCGAGGTCGGCGGCAGCGGCCGGGGAGAGCTCCATCGTCCAGCGGACGCGGTCGGTCATGACGGGTTCGAAGTCCGTGCCCAGGCTTGCGGCCAGGCGTTCCTCCTTGCGCTCGTCGATCCCGATCATGCCCGTGGCCGCGCGGAGTTCCTGCAGGTGGTCCGGCTCCGGGGTGACGACGACCAGGTGGCCGCCGGGGGCCAGGACCCGGTGCATCTCGGCGCCGTTGCGGGGTGCGAAGACGTCGAGCACGACCGAGGCGATCCCGTCGCCCAGCGGCCAGGGGGAGAAGGTGTCGGCGACGAAGGCTCCCATGCGGGGGTGGGCCTTGGCCGCTCGGCGCGCGGCGGCCGGTGAGAGGTCGAAACCCAGGCCGTCGCGGGCGGTCCCGTCTTCTTCCAGCGCCCGGAGCACCCGGGCCGGGTAGGTGCCGGGGCCGCAGCCGGCGTCGAGGACGACGCCCGGTGCCGCCTCGGCGAAGGCACTCGCGGCCGCGGCGACGGTCCGATGCACGGGCTCGAAGTGTCCGGCCTCGAAGATCCGCAGCCGCGCGGCGATCATGTCCGCGTCATCGGCCACGAGATTCCGGTGCCGCGGCGGTAGGAGGGTCACGTAGCCCTGTTTCGCCTCGTCGTACCGATGGCCCTCGGCGCACCCGAGCGTCCGGGTGTCGGTCCGGGACAGGGACCGGGAACAGTGCGGGCAGCGCAGGTGCCCGATGAGGGAGTCCTGCACGGTCAGCAGGGCGCCTCGACCGCGGCCCGGGCAGGGACGGACCGGTTGCGTCGGGGACCGGACCAGCGAGCGAGCGACAACGGGGGAGTGGCCATGTGCCCAGTCTAGGGACCCGGCCCGCCGCATCACCGCGGATACTCCCCGGACACGTCCGTGTAACACGCGTCACCCAGGGTGGAGTTCACCACAGGTCAACGAAGTTTCCCTTTGAGAAACAGCCTGTCCCAGGACTCCACCACAGGACGCGACGTTGACCGACTCCGACGAAAGGGAATCCCATGGACGCGGTCATCGCCGTGAATGCGGACCTCGCGTGGATGCTCACCGCGCTTGCGCTCCTGCTCCTCATGATCCCGGGCCTCGCGCTGTTCTACGGCGGCATGCTCGGCGCCCGGAACACGCTCAACATGATGGTGATGGTCTTCGGCGCGCTCGCCGTCGCCGCCATCGTCTACATCGTCTACGGCTACGGATTCGTCCACGGCCCCACGATGGGTGGCCTGGGGATCCTCGGTGACCCGCGCGGCTTCTTCGGCATGGACTCCGCCGTCCTCACCGACGACTCCGGCGGCGGGATCGGCACCGCCTACTTCGCCATCTGGTTCGTCATGTTCGCCGGGATCACCGTCGCGATCGTGGCCTCCGGCGGCGCCGGACGCATGAAGCTCGGCGGCTGGATCACCTTCGTCGCCGTGTGGCTCACGCTCGTCTACCTGCCCGTCGCCCACTGGGTGTTCGCCGCCGACGGGTTCCTGCTCGACAAGGTGGGCGTCATCGACTTCGCCGGTGGCACCGCCGTCCACATGAACTCCGGCACCGCGGCCCTCGCCCTGGCCCTCGTGCTCGGCGCCCGCCGCAACCGGTTCGAGCGCCCCCACAACGTGCCGCAGACCATGCTCGGCGCAGGCCTGCTGTTCGTCGGCTGGCTCGGCTTCAACGGCTCCTGCGCACTCGCCGCCGGCCACCTGGTCCAGGTCGTCGTGCTCAACACGATCCTCGCCGGCTGCGCCGGAATGCTCGGCTACATGCTCGTCGAGAAGCTCCGCCAGGGTCACCCGACGGCACTCGGTGCGGCGACCGGCATGGTCGCAGGCCTCGTCGCCATCACCCCGGCCGCCCACACCATGGGCCCGCTCGGCGCACTCGCCACCGGCGCCATCGGTGCCGCGGTCGCAGCCCTGGCCATCAGCTTCAAGAGCCGTCTCAAGGTCGACGAGTCCCTCGACGCCTTCATGGTCCACGGCCTCGCCGGCATCGCGGGCACCCTCTGCATCGTCCTGTTCGCCAACCCTGCGGCACCCGCCGGAATCGGCGGCCTGCTCACCGGCGACGGCCTGTCCCACGCCCTGCCCGAGGTCATCGGCATCCTCACGACCGTCGGCTTCTCCTTCGTCATGACCTTCGCGATCGCCTGGGTCCTCGACAAGACGATCGGGCTCCGTGCCCCGGAGCAGCAGGAGCAGCTGGGCCTCGACCAGGCGATCCACGCCGAGACCGCCTACGAGATCTCCCTCGTCCAGTTCGACCACGGTGCCTTCGCCCCGCGCACCGCTCCGGTCCCGGCCGCGTCGGCCCCCGCGGCTGCCGGTGCGGCCGCCTCCCCGGCGGGGAGTGCCGGAGGGCAGGGCGCCTCGGGAGCGGGTCCGGTCGTCCGGACCGAGGAGGCCGCACTCGCGGCCCCGCCCGAGGACGAGGAGACCCTCGCCGCCGAGGCGCCCGCCACCCCGGCACCGACCGCCGAGCGCGGCTGAGCGCCACCCACACCCGTTCACCGACTTCCAACCACGTACGACCCGTACCCCGGCGGACCCCCAGGAGGACCCATGACCACCGACACGCGTATCGACATGCTGTACCTGTCCGAGCCCGAGATGATCGAGGCCGGTGTGAAGGACATGGCCGGCTGCATCGACGTGATGGAGGAGACCCTCGTGCTCGTGGCGAAGGGTGACTACCGGATGGCCGGCAGCAACTGGAACAGCCACGGTGCGCAGATGAGCTTCCCCGACTCCTCGCCGTTCCCGGGGATGCCGCTCAACGGCCCCGACCGCCGGTTCATGGCGATGGTGGCCTACCTGGGCGGACGCTTCGAGACTGCCGGTGTCAAGTGGTACGGCTCGAACGTCGACAACCGGGACCAGGGCCTGCCGCGCTCGATCCACACGATCACGCTCAACGACAAGACGACGGGCGCACCCTTCGCGATCATGTCCGGCAACCTGGAGAGTGCCTACCGCACCGCCGCCGTGCCCGGTGCCGCCGCCCGCAAGCTCGCGCCGGAGAACGCGAAGACGCTGGGCATCATCGGCCCCGGTGCGATGAACAAGTCCGCGCTGCACGCCATGACGACCGCACGGCCGAGCCTCGACACGATCCACATCCACGGGCGTCGCCGGGTGACCTCGGAGAAGTTCGCGGAGTTCGTGAAGGAGAACTACCCGCAGTTCACGACCATCACGATCGTCGACACTGTCGAGGGTGCGGTGCGGGACATGGACATCGTCTCCGAGGCGGTCACCGGTCTGGTCGGCTCCGAGAACTACCCGTACATCGACGGCGACTGGATCAAGCCCGGCGCGTTCCTCAGCCTGCCGGCGAACCTCAAGATGGACGAGGAGTACACGCTGTCCGGCAAGGCCCGTCTGGTCGCCGACGCGAAGAAGATCTACGAGGCATGGGGCGAGGAGTACGAGTTCCCCTGCCACGAGACCGCCTTCGGCATGATCGGTCTGTACTGGCAGGACCTCATCACCTCCGGCAAGCTCGACCCGGACACCGTGGTGAACGTCGGTGACATCTTCGACGGCACGGACACCGCGCGCGAGTTCCCCGAGCAGCCGGTGCTGTTCTCGGTCGGCGGCATGGGCGTCGAGGACGTCGCCTGGGGCCTCACCTGCTACGAGAAGGCCGTCGAGCTGGGCATCGGCACCAAGCTCAACCTGTGGGAGACGCCGGATCTGACCTGATCCGAGTTTTTCTGACCTGAGCCTTCGGCCCACGCGATCGAGCGTACGGTCAGTGGCGTGTCCGGAC
The DNA here is from genome assembly GCF_040212315.1 of Brevibacterium litoralis. NCBI lineage: Bacteria > Bacillati > Actinomycetota > Actinomycetes > Micrococcales > Brevibacteriaceae > Brevibacterium > Brevibacterium litoralis. The sequence continues at coordinate 27,310 of NZ_JBDIUY010000011.1, forward strand.
ATCCGGAACGCCACTGACCGTACGCTCGATCGCATTCATCCGATCGTGAGCTGCTCCCAGTCGGCCAGATCGCGGAGCACCTGCCGGTCGTGGGTGGCGAGCACGACCGCCCCGTCCCACTCCCGGAGGGCCGCGATCAGCTCCTCGACGAGCAGCGGCGCGAGGTGGTTGGTCGGCTCGTCGACGAGCAGGGTACGCGGCCGCACCGCCAGTGCCATCGCGAGGGCCAACCGCTTCTGTTGACCCTGGGACAGGCGGGCCGCCGGGGTCCGTTGCGCCTCGGCGTCGAGAAGTCCCAGGCTCCCGAGTCCCACGACCTCGGACCCGGAAACCTCACCTGCGGAGACGGCGGCCGCCACGTGATCGGTGAAGACCCGGTGCGCGGTCCTGTCTGCCGGCCACACCGGTTCCTCCTGCCCGATGACGTGGATCCGGGCGTCGGAACTGCGGCGCACCTCGCCGGTCGTCGGTTCCAGGGACCCTGCAAGGACTGCGAGCAGTGTCGACTTCCCCGCCCCGTTCGGCCCCGTCACCAGAAGTTTTCCACCGGCGGGCACCTCGAGAGCGGTGGGGGAGTGCAGGCGCCCGGCGACCGTCACGCCCTCCGCGCGGACCACGGTCGGTGCGCCGGTGCCGGGAGCCGCCGCGGGCATCCGGAAGGTGAGCGGAGGGGTGGGCACCGTGATGCGGTGGGCCTCCAACTGTTCGCGCTTGCGGTTGAGCGCCTGGACGACCCCCGGTTGCCGGGACTGACGGCCGTGCTTGGGCGAGCCCTTCTCCGGACGCCAGCCGGTGGACAGGCGGCTCTGCGCCTCGTCGACGGACTGCTGCAGGCGCGCGCGTTCGGCCACCTGCGCCGCGTGGTCCTGTTCCCAGGTCTCCCGGGCGCGGCGGCGGCCCTCCTGCCAGGTGGAATACCCGCCCGCGTACAGGTGCGGGCGGCCGTCGGCAGCCGGGTCGAGGTCGAGGAACTCGTGCCCGACATCGGCGAGCAGAGTCCGGTCGTGGCTCACGAGGACGACCCCGCCGCAGTGCTCGCGGATGCTGCGGGTGAGGAACTCGAGACCCGCGGCGTCGAGGTGGTTGGTCGGTTCGTCGAGCAACAACATGTCGTGGTGCGCACCGAGGACGGTCGCCAGGCGCACGCGATAGCGCTGTCCGACGGAGAGGGTGTTCAGGCACCGGGCCCGGTCCGTGCAGGCGCCGAGGGCTTCGAGTGCCAGGTCGACTCGCCGCTCGGCATCCCAGGCGTCGAGGACGGTCGCCGCGTCGAGTGCGGCGGCGAACCGGTCCTCTGCGCCGGGTGCCTGTTCCGCGAGCGCGGCCGAGGCGCCGTCGAGCTCGGAGAGCGCGAGCACGCTCGGTGCGAGCGCCTGGGCGATGAGATCCCCCACGGTGGTGCCGTCGGCGGCGTCCATCGCCTGGCGGGCGAGGGTGAGGGAACCGACCCGGCTGATGGTGCCGGAGTCGGGGGTGGTGAGCCCTGCGATCGCGTGGAGCAGGGTCGTCTTGCCCCGGCCGTTCTCACCGACGAGGGCCAACCGGGTGCGGGGGCCGATGACGAGGTCGAGGCCTTCGACGAGCGTCCGCCCGCCCCTGCTGAGTGTCAGGTCGGTGACGCGGATCTGTGCGGCGTCACCGGCCGGGATGCCGGGGTCGGGGAACGCGGAGGGTGCCTGGGTGGGTGCCGCGGTCGGCACCTCGTGAGCGGCGGGAGTGGTGGTGGTCGGGTCAGCCGGGTGGCCGGAGGCCGGATGGGTGTGGTCTGCGTGGGTACGCATGGAAAAGGGTCCGTTCCGTGGAAGTGGAACCGGGCGACGTGTGCGGCGCGGATGGCTCTGCGTGAGCGGATCGGAATGAGCGATTGAGCGCGGGCACGACGGAACGCCGTCCGGTGAGGTCACCGGGAACGGCGGAGCGATACGGGGTTTCGAGGTATGCGGTCCGCCGTCAGTGGCGGTCCCGGATCCTCGTCCAGACCAGATGCATGTCCCCATCATCCCATCGCAGGCCGCAGGGTCTCAAGATCCACACGGTGTGATGTCGACGGCGGCACGGGTGTCAGTCCGTCGAGAAGGCACATGTCGTCGGATTGCGGGCTCGGATCCGACGACATGTGCCTTCTCGACGGTCACCCCAGCACGGCGCGGGTACCGGCGGTGAGCAGGACCGCCACGAGGATGCACACCAGGTCGTTGACCCGCATCCACCGCAGGACGACCGCGACGACCACCCCGGGTGCGAGCGTGAGATCGAAACTCGTCCCGCGGTGCCCGATGAGCACGTTCATCACGAGCGCGGCGAGCAGTCCCTGGCCCATGCCGTCGATCGCCCGGGTGAGGCGGGGTGGAAGCTCGCGACCACCGAGCAGCACCGGCCCGGCGGACTTGTACACGAAGTTGAGGACACCGAGCAGCAACACGCTGATGAGCAGTGGCCAGATGGGGATGGTCGGTCCGATCGCAATTGCTGTCGACGTGGCTTCGGCACCGGTGAGCAGATCTGTCATCACTCGACCTCTCATGACTTCACCACCGTCTCCCGGCCCGCTCCACCGGCGGGTGGCAGCTTCCGCATCGCACCCCACAGGAGCCCCGGCAGGCTACCGACCAGCAAGGCCGTGCCCGAGGGCAGGAATGCGAGTGCCGCGAGAGTGACGACTACGCACAACCCGACCGGCAACCGCAGTTCCGGCCGCTTCTTCACCGCCATCGCGAGCATCATCGCGAAGAACGCCGGGAAGACCACGTCGAGGCCGGTGGCGCGGAGCACCTCGGCGTCGGGGGCGAAGAACGCACCGATCGCGGTGCCGGCGAGCCAGCAGGGGAACTGGACGAGCGCGGAGGGCATGAAGATCGCGCGGTCCACGGTCCCGTCGGCCCGTTGCCCGGCCGCCCACGACACGTCGAGGGTCAGCTGCGCCTCGAGAGCGCGCCGCAGGGGTCCACCGCGCAGGGCGGTCGTCGCGTTCGCCGCCATCGGCAGGAACCGCACGTTGATGAGCGCCGCGCTCCCGACCGCCGCGGGGAACCCGCCGCCACCGGCCAGTGTCGTGGCGAAGGCGAACTGTGCGGTCCCGGAGAAGACGAGGAGCGACATGAGGAGCGCGACCCAGGCGGGGATCCCGACGGAGGCGGCGTAGGTCCCGTAGGTGAGCGCCAGGACGAAGGCCGCCGCCCCGTGGGTGATCCCGAGGATCCAGCCGCGGCGCCAGGACGCCTCGGGCGCGGCTCCCTCGGGCGCGGCTCCCTCGGGCGCGGCTCCCTCGGGCGCGGCTCCCTCGGGTCGGGGAAGGGACCCCTCGGGTTCGGGTGGGGATGAGGAGTGCATGGGAACAGGAGTATCACAGCGGTAGCCTGCCCCCATGCGCCCGTCCGCCCCTCATCCCGCCGACCGGTCCGTCGTCCCCCTCGCCGCGCCCGTCCGTGCCGCCCTCGACTCCGCCGCCGACCCCCGGGAGGTCTTCGACCGCATCGCCGTCGTCTCCCTGCCGATGGTCACCCGGTTCCGCGGCATCACGACCCGCGAGGCGATGCTGGTGCACGGGCCCGCCGGGTGGGCGGAGTTCTCGCCCTTCCTCGAATACGCCGCGCCCGAGGCGTCCCGCTGGCTCGCCGCCGCCGTCGAGTACGCCGTGACGGAACCTCCCGCGCCGCGGTATGGGTCCGTGCCCGTCAACGGCACCGTCCCCGCCTGTCCCGCAGCCTCGGTGCCCGCCGTCCTCGCTCGCTACGACGGCGTAGGCACGTTCAAGATCAAGGTCGCCGAGGACGGCCTGGACTCGCTGCCGGACGACCTCGACCGTATCCGTGCCGTCCGCCGGTCCGCGCCCGAGGCGTCCCTCCGTCTCGACGCCAACGGGAAGTACGCGACTGGAGAGGAGGCCCGGCAGGCGCTGCGGGCCTTCGCGGAGTTCGACCTCCAGTACGTCGAGCAGCCGGTCATGCCGGTCGAAGGACTCGCGGACCTGCGCGACTGGATCGCGGCGGAAGGTCTGCCGGTCCGGATCGCCGCGGACGAGTCGATCCGGAAGGCGGAGGACCCCTATCGGGTGAAGGAGCTGGGTGCGGCCGACGTGATCGTCGTGAAGGTCCAGCCCCTCGGGGGAGTGGCCGCTGCGCTCGCCGTCGCGGAGGGGACTGGCCTGCCGGTCACGGTGTCCTCCGCGCTCGACAGCTCGGTGGGCCTGAGCGCGGGGACGGCACTCGCCGCGGCCCTGCCGGTGCCCGAGGGTTTCGCCTCTCCTCCGGCCGCGGGGCTGGGGACGAGCAGCCTCTTTGTCGACGAGGTCTGCGCGGGGGAGGGACGTCTGCGTGCAGTGGGAGGAGAACTCCCGGTGGGGCGCCGTTCCCCGGACGAGGCGGCGCTCGCGTCACTCCGGGCCACATCCGATCGTGAGGAGTGGTGGCACGCGCGACTCGGGGAGTGCTGGGCGCACCTGCGCGCCGGTCTGTGAGGGGCGACCGTTCTATGGAAGCTACGTTGACAGGGCAGTCTTGGAGGTATTAGTTCATCACCACAGAAGTGACTCGGATAACACCTGCCAGTGCAGTCGCTGTTGTCGTCATTTCCATTTTACGCGCCCCTGAGGCGAGTGTTTAAGAGCCTGTTGGGGATCTGTTTATTGACGTAGCTTGCTGAGCAATTGTGCAGAATTCGATATGTCGAAATACAAGGGAGATTTAATTGGAGTCAAGGATTCCTTCCGCGATGGACTATGTGCTTGCAGGGCGTCTCGTGGAGAAGCTTGAACGTTCGGGCGACGTTGAACTCAGTGAGGGTTCCCTGACTGTGTCTTTTGAGGTTTCGGAAGATCGCCGAGTAAAACACAGAATTGATATTGCCGGTCTGTCGCAAACGGTGGATTCTGGCGCAGAAGATGCCATGATTGCCATGGGGTCGTACCGAGGTGCGCAGTCGGCCGTCCTGAATCTCATCGCAGGTGACATTACCGAGGGCTATCACTCTGGAATTTAGAGGTTCCTGGCTCAGATTCGCTGTAAGGGATGCGTGGCTATTCCACTCGCGGAATAGCCACGCATCCTTCCCTGGAGTTGTGCCTTGCGTTTGATCAGCCGTGCGCCTCGACGAAGGCGGTCGTGAGGTCCTGGGCCGCGGAGGTCACCGCGTCGGTATCGCCCGACAGTCCGTTCGTCGTGAGGACGACGTTGCCGACGGCCACGGCGACCGTGTGGGTGGTGACCGGCGGGACCCCGTCGATCTCCATCGTCTGCTCGATACCCGTCGAGGCGTCGGCGCCGTCGATGCTCGCCTCGAAGCCGGCGTTCTGCGCGGAGGTCGTCATGCCCTGGACGGTGGCCGTGAACTCGGGGCAGGTCTGCACCATCTCGTTCTGTGCGTCGATCGCCGCCTGTGCCGTGGCGGCATCGGAGAAGACCATGGCGGCGGCGCCGGAGCCGGACTGCACGTTCGCACCGGCAGCCATCGCGGTGTGGTCCGTGGGTGCGAGAGCCGTCGCGAGGTCACCACACTCGGCGGGGTCGATCTCCGCATCGGCGAGTCCTTCCATCGCCTGCTGGGTCAGGTCACCGGCGTCTCCGGCGGACTCGAAGCCCTGGTCTGTGAGGAAGGTCGCGAGGTCCTCCGAGCTGAGCTCGTAGGTCGAGCCGGACCCACCTGCGGCCTCCTCGGCGGCCCCGTCGCCGGACTCGGCGCCGCTCCCGGCACCCTGCTCGGCCGAGGTGTCACCGCCCTCGGCCGTGGTGGTGGCCGGGGACGAGCACGCGGCGAGTGCAGCGGCCGCACCGAGTGCGAGGACGGGAAGGGCGTAGGTGCGTAGGCGCTTCATGATGACGCCTGGGAGGTGGTCGGCGGGTGCCGAACGGGCGGATTCCGACAAGGAATCTAGTCCGCCGAGGCGCCCGAGCCCCTCCGTCCCCGTTCCCATCCCGACACACACCAGTGGCTCGAGCCCTCCCCGAACTCCAGTGGGGAAGGAGTGGCGTGACGGCGGGCCGGAAACGCCACTCCTTCCCCACTGGAAGTCAGGGGACGAGGAGGCGTAGCTGGGGGAGGTCCTCCTCGACCTCCACGTGGGCGGGGAGGGGACCCAGGGGTTCGCCGTCGGCCCAGACGCGGGTCTCCGGGACGTCACGGGGGTCGGCGTCGATCCTCACCGTGCGCGTGCGGGTCTGATCGACGCCGCGGATCATGGGACGGACCCGTGCGAGGGCACCTGCGAACCACTGGAGCGCCCGGGGGATCCCGATCTCGCCGATGGTGAGGACGTCGAGCGCACCGTCACCGGCATCGGCACCAGGGCAGGTCCACAGTCCGCCCCCGTAGACCCCCGTGTTGCACACCGTCGCGACCCAGCCGTGGAAGGCACGTGACCGATCGGGGCCCTGCGATCCGTCCTCCGCGGTCGACAGGCGCCCGAGCCGCGTGGACGCCGCTCGCATGGACACCCGGAACCGTGGGGACGTGCGGTGGAGGACCGCACGGATGCCACCGGCCACGTAGCTCCACCGGCCCAGTCGGACACCGCGCTCGCCGAGGACCTCCGCGTGGTGCAGGGCGGCGCCCTCGAAGCCGATCGTGCACGTCGACAGGAAGTGGTGCACCGACCCGTCGCCGCACGTCACCCGCGGGACGTCCACGCCGATCTCCCGGTAGCCCGAGGCGCCCAACCTCCTCAGCGCCTTCTCCGGCGACATGCCCAGACCGAACCATCGCACGATGTCATTGCCCCGACCGCCGGACAGCGGCAACAGGAGTGCGCCGGTCATCCGCACGTGATGGGCCATCGCCCCGATGAATCCGTCCCCGCCGTAGAGGATCACGAGGGACTCGCCGGCCACGTTCTCTCCCACGACCCGCTCCCCGAACTCCGCGACCGTCTCGACCGCGTGAGCGAGCGATTCCGACTCGACGATCGTGATGTCGGCGTCCGGCAATGCGTCCTCGACATGGGACCCGAGCGAGGCCGCGTGCAGTCGCGCCTGCAAGGGAGTGAGCGACTTCGGGTTGATGAGCAACAGGACCGACCCGATGCGGAGTCCCGATCCGACCGACCGCAGCGACGCGTTCCGTCCGTTCTCGCCCACGTGCCCGCCGTCCTGTCCGTGCCTCGTCCTCGTCGCGACGACCGGCGGGGCCGCACGGGCCTTTCGTCACCGGTCGGGTCGAATCCTATCGGTGCCCTGGACCGGGAACGTGCCCTCAACCGGAAGCCCGTCGTGGTCGGCCCCGTCGGTGGTGTCGGGGGAGGAGCGCGCCTCGGCGGCGGGAGCGGCCCTTCGCACCGGAGCCGGTGTCCCGGGTGCCGGCACGGAGACCGGTTCGATCCGGACCTGCGTCCTCTCCTCCTGGCCCCAGGTCCGGAAATGCCGCGTGCGCCGGCCCGGCACGATCGGGTCATGGAGCGCGCCGGCCATCCGCCCGGTGATGTGCAGGCGCCCGTTCTCGTCGGCCCGGATGTCGTGTACGTTGCCGCCCAGCGGCGAATCGACCGTGATCCGGAACGTCCCCTCCGGCGGGAACAGTGGCGGCGTCGACACCCGGAACGTGCCCGCCCCGTTCAACGTGAAACCCGAGGGCGTCACCTCGGCGAACGTCACCAGTTGGGCCCGCCGCCGCGAGATCGCCACGTCCCAGCCGTGGACGGAGAAGACGGGCTCGCCGGTGGTGAACGAGAAGGGTGCGCCGTCACCCACCCCGTCCGCGGGCCAATTCCCACCACCCGCCGCAGGCCCTCTCCCACCACCCGCAGCAGGCCCTCTCCCACCACCCGACCCCGAGGTTCCCGCCCGTTCCATCAACCGCGCCGGCAACCCGTCCAGCCAGGCGGCGAGCTCCCGCTGCCAGGTCGCCCACGAGTGGCCACCGGTGGCACGCGGGTGCCACCGGTGCGGGATGCGCAGTTCGGTGAGGCGTTCGTGCAGCCTCTCCCCGTGGTGGTGGACCATCGCCTCGAGGACGTCGGCGCTCGCGTCCTCCTCGTCGGGGTCGGGATCACCGGAGCCGGCGCTGAACCACAGGTCGGTGTCCGCCAGGTTCTCCGCGAGTGCGACGGGGGACTGGGCCAGCCACTCGCCCGAGTCCCGCCGGGGGTCGCCGAACAGGGACCGTGCGGGGCCGCCCTCCCGCAGCGTGATGATGTCGAAGAGGGGAACGGCGGCCAGGGTGTCGAAGGGGGAGGAGAAGGCGGCCGCCGCGCAGTACTGGTCGGGGTGCTGGGCCGCGTACTTCACGGCCGCGTAGCCACCCATCGACAGCCCGGCGAGGATCTGCCCGTCACGCTCGGGGTTCACGAAGTACCGGTCGTCGATGAAGGCCGGGAGCTCCTCGGTGTGGAACCGCGGCCAGTCGAGGTCCGCGCCGGGGAAGGTGTGGTGGGAGTAGCTCGCGGCACCGGCGTCGGGCATGACGACGAGGTAGGGGGAGTCGGCGGTGAGCGCCTCGGCGTCGCCCAGGTCGGTCCACGACCGGAAGTCGTCGCCCCCGCCGTGGAAGAGGTAGACGACGTCCGCGACCTCGGAGGGCACGCCGGGCAGCAGCACGCGGACGCCGACGGTCCGGCCCAGCGCAGGGGAGTGGACGAAGAACTCGCGCAGCCGTCCCGAGAGCTTGCGTTTCTCCCGCACGTGGAAGTGCGCCGCTTCGTCCCCGGTCGGCTCGGGCCCGAGGAACGCGAGCGTCTGGTCCCGCCCGGGGAGCGCACCGGCCCGGCTGCGGGCGGCGGTGAACGAGGCGACGGCGCGGGCACCGACGGACATGAGCAGTCTGCGCTTCTTCAGTGCGGGGCCTTCCGGTTCTCACGTGGGTGGGTCACTGTGGCCGAGATCGCCGCCAGGGTAGGGAATCCGGGTGAACTCCGGGTGACGACGGGCCGTAATCTGTGGGGTGATGAATCCTTCGACGGCCACCGCCCGCACCCTGCTCACCACGCTCCTGGCCCACGGCGTCCGCGACGTCGTGGTCGCCCCCGGTTCCCGTTCCGCGCCGCTCACCTACGCCCTCGCGCAGCTGGCCGAGGCCGGCGTCATGGACGTCCACGTCCGCGTCGACGAACGGGACGCGGCCTTCCTGGCCCTCGGGATCGCCAAGGGTCTGCGGGTCGTCGGCGTCGAACGCCCGGTCGCCGTCGTCACGACCTCCGGGTCCGCCGTCGCGAACCTCCACCCGGCCGTCCTCGAGGCCTCCTACGCGCACCTGCCGCTCGTGGCCCTCACCGCCGACCGCCCCGCCCGCCTGCGCGGCACCGGCGCGAACCAGACGATCGACGACCAGGCCGGCGTCCTCAGCGACGTCCGCGCCCGCCTCGACGTGCCCACCACGGGTCCCGCGAGCGAGGCACCCGCCGTCGCCCGGGCCGTCGACGTGGCCGTGGGCGCCGCCACCGGCAACCCGGTCCGGGACTCCCTCGGCGAGGTGGCCGGACGCGGTGTGGCCGAGGCCGCGGACGCCGCCGAGGCGCCCCGCACACCGGGTGCCGACGCCGCGGCCGGAGCCGGCGCGGCGCGTGGGGTGGTGCAGGGCGCCTCGGCGGCGTTCGGAGGGCGGGCACTGTCCGGGCCGGTGCAGCTCAACGTCCAGTTCGACGTGCCGCTGGTCCCGGACGCCGGTGACCTGGAGACCCCGACCACCGGTCTGACCTGGTGGGACGGTGCGGACCGGGTGGCCGCGGCGCGGGCTGCCGTGCGGCCCACGGTGCCGCTCGCGCAGGACTTCGCGGCCGTGGTCGTGCCCGCGCTCGCCGGTCGGGGTGGTGCAGGACGCGCGGTCGTGCTCGCCGGGGACCAGGCCGGGCACACGGCCGGCGCGCTCATGGGACTGAGCCTGCGGTACCGCGTGCCGGTGCTCGCCGAGCCGTCCTCCCCGCTCGTCGGCGCGCAGAACGCGGTGGCCCACCACGCGCAGGTGCTCGCCACCGAGGCGGACCTGGCCTCCGAGATCACCGATGTCGTCGTCCTCGGCAAGCCGACGCTCTTCCGCCCGGATGCGAAGCTCCTGGCCCGCGAGGACGTGCGCGTCCACCACGTGCAGGACGACCTCGACCTCGTCGACCCGCGGGACCTCATGACGGTCGCCCAGGTGATGCCGGAACCCGCACCGGACGCGGATGCCTGGCTGGAACGCTGGCAGCAGGCGGGTGCACGGGCCGCCGCGGACCGGACCGACCGGGAACGCGCACGCTCGACGGAGACGGATGCCGATCCCGCCGCGGACGAGGCGCTCGCCCGGGCCACCGCGCGGGAACTCCTGCTCGGCGGGGGACACCTGTACGTGGCGAGTTCCTCGGCGGTGCGGTACCTGGACGAGGTGTACCCCGAGGCGCACGCGCTCGCCGCCGCGGAGCGGACGGAACTCGCGACGGTGCACGCCTCACGCGGGCTGGCGGGGATCGACGGGCTCGTGTCGACCGCGATCGGTTTCGCTGCCGGTCTGCGCGCGGCGGCCGGGGACGACCACGCCTATGTCGACGGTGACGGGGACGCCGCCGGTGGACCGGACCAGGCGGCGATGGCGGCCGCGGGGATCGACGGGGGTGCCGAACAGGATGCGGCACCGGTGCGTCTGCTCATCGGGGACCTCGCGATGCTCCACGACGTCGGGGGGCTCCTGCGCGGGACCGGCGAGGCGCTCCCGCACGTCCAGATCTTCGTCCTCAACGACGACGGGGGCCGGATCTTCGCGGGACTCGAACACGGGCAGGACCACCTGGCACCGTACTTCTCACGGTTCTTCGCGACCCCGCACGGGCGTCATTTCGACGAACTCGCCCGTGCCTACGACTGGCCCTACTCCCGTCTGCGGGATGCGGACGCCGTGCGCGCCGCGGTGGCCGCGGGCACCCCGGGACTCCACGAGATCGTGCTGCCCCCGGTGGTGTGAGCGCCGCGCCGGC
>NZ_JBDIUY010000012.1:0-115348 GCF_040212315.1 Brevibacterium litoralis
TGATCTGCGACAGAGTCCGTGATCTCGCGGCCGAGGCCCCGGCCGAGGCCCCGGCACCCCGCCTCAGAGCCCGAGGGCGCGCTTCATGGGGGCGAGTTTCGCCTCGGTCTCGGCGAGCTCCGACTCCGGGTCGCTGTCGGGCATGATCCCGGCGCCGGCCCACAGACGGATGCGGTCGGGCGCCTCCAACTGGCCACAGCGCAGCGCGATGCCGAACTGCCCGTTGCCGCGCCCGTCCACCCAGCCGACCGGCCCGGCGTAGCGCCCGCGGTCGGCCGCTTCGAGCGCCTCGATCGCGGCGAGTGCCTTCTCCTTGGGGAACCCGCCGACGGCCGCCGTGGGGTGGACCGCGGCGGCCACGTCGATCGCGGTGAGGGCACTCCCGTCCGCGCGGGCGTCGAGCGTGCCGGCCGCGTCCGAGGCGAGATGGATGACGTTCCTCAGCTGCAGCAGGTGCGGCTGCTCGTCGACGTGGAGGTCCGCCGACACCGCCCCCAGGCTCGCCGCGAGCGAGTCGATCGCGAACCGGTGCTCGGTCGTGTCCTTCGCCCCGCCCAGCTGCGCGCGGGCCGCCCCGAGTTCCGCCGCCGGGTCCTCCTGCACGCGGTAGGTCCCGGCGAGCACCCGCGACGTCACCCGCCCGTCCTCGACGCCCACCAGCAGTTCCGGCGTCGCGCCGATGAGACCCGCGACGTCGAACGTCCACGTGCTCGGGTAGGCGGCGTTGAGTGCTCCGAGCACCGCGCGGACGTCGATGTCCTCCGGCGCCTGCACCACCTCGTCCCGCGCGAGCACGACCTTCCGCAGGGGTTCGTCCGGGTCGTCCTGCTCGGCGCGCATCCGCGTCGCCGCCTCACCGACGATCCGCACGAAGTCCTCGGGGCCGACCTCACCGGACTCGACGCGTGCGCCACACACCGGGGTCAAGGGCGACCGCGAGAGCGGGGGCACCGCGTTCGACTCCGCGGCCGAGGCGCACTCCGCTCCCGAGGCGCCCTGTCCTTCGGAGGCCGCACCGTGGGCACCCGGTTCCGCCATGGTGATCGAGGTGAGCCACACCCGGCCGTCGCGGCGGCCCAGCAGGAACCGGGGGACGTCGACGACGGAATCGGTGGTCGAGTGGGCGGAGAAGGCGAGCGTCGAGAACCCGATGAGGCCGGAACCCAGATGGTCGACCTCGTCGCTCACACGGGCGCGGGCGGCCAGGGCCGACCAGGTGCGGGAGAGGGTGTCGAAGCGGCGGGCGCCTCGGGCGCGGAGGCGCAGGACCCGGTCGAAGCCGACGAGGCCGGAACTGCCGCGCACCCAGCAGCTGGTGCCGCTCACCGGCAGGAGGGAGAGGAACTCCGCGGGGGTCGTGGGCAGGCCCGTGTCGAAGGGGGCGGGTGCGTGGGGTGAGACCCCGTCCACGTACCAGGTCCGCACGTCGAGGACGGGCAGCCGGTCGACGGATGTGGTCGCGGCGTCGAGGTCGGTGTAGTTCATCGTGCTCGATCGTACGACGGCCGGTGACGGGTACAGGCCTCCCGGCATCCGGCCCCGGCGCGACGCCGGCCACACTCCGGGCCGACACCCCGGCCCGGATTCGGTCCAGGGGCCCGGTCCTGAGAGAATGCCCCCATGAGTCGCGCCGACCTGGACAAGCAGAAGGACGCCGTCGCACAGATGTTCGACGACGTCGCTCGGAAGTACGACGTCATGAACGACGTCCTGAGTCTGGGGCAGGTGCGCCGCTGGCGCCGTGTCGTCACCGACGCCGTCGACACCCGGCCGGGCGAGCGGGTGCTCGATCTGGCCGCCGGGACCGGCACCTCCTCGCTGGAGTACCTGCAGGCCGGCGCCGAGGTGGTCGCCGGCGACATCTCCGAGGGCATGCTCGAGCAGGGCCGCCGGCAGTACCCGGAGGTCGACTTCCGGTACGCCGACGCGATGGATCTGCCCTTCGCCGAGGGCGAGTTCGACGTCGTCACCATCAGCTTCGGACTGCGCAACGTCCACGACCCCGATGCAGGTCTGCGGGAGATGCTCCGGGTGCTCAAGCCGGGCGGCCGTCTGGTCGTCTGCGAGTTCTCGACACCCACCTGGGTGCCCTTCGGGATCGCGTACAAGGAGTACCTCATGAACGCGCTGCCGGCGGTCGCGCGCCTGGCGAGCTCCAACCCGGAGGCCTACGTCTACCTGGCCGAGTCGATCCGTGACTGGCCCAACCAGCAGGCACTGGCCCAGCGGATCGTCGACGCCGGGTTCGACCGCGTGCGCTACCGCAACCTCACCGGAGGGATCGTCGCCGTCCACCACGCCGTGAAGCCCTCCTGGGTCTGAGGTGCACGTGACCGGATCGGCTTCACGCGCCAACCACTACACCGCGGACGCGATCGTCGTGGGTGCCGGGCCCGCCGGCTCCTCGGCCGCCACCCACCTGGCCCGGGCGGGCCTCGAGGTGATCGTCCTCGAGAAGAGCGCCTTCCCCCGCGACAAGGTCTGCGGCGACGCGCTCACCCCACGGGCCGTCCACGAGCTCCAGCTGCTCGGCTACGACACCTCGGCCGCCGGCCTGCCCGGCTGGCACCGCAACCGGGGCCTGCGGCTCATCGGTGGCGGTCACCGACTGGAGATCGACTGGCCGCAGGTGTCCGGCATGCCCGATTTCGGTCTCACGAACCCGCGCATGCGGCTGGACGAGGACCTCGCCCGGCACGCCCGTGCCCAGGGTGCCCGGATCTTCGAGCAGGTCATGGCGACGGATCCGATCATCGGTGCCGACGGCTGGGTCGAAGGGGTCCACGCCACCGGCACCGACCACCGGGGTCGCAAGGTCGGGCCCGAGGCGGTCTTCCGCGCGCCCGTCGTCATCGCCGCCGACGGGGTGAGTTCCCGGATGGCCGTCCGCCTGGGTCTCACCAAGCGCGACGACCGTCCGATGGGTGTCGCTGTCCGCACGTACTACGAGACGCCCCGCCATGCCGATCCGTACATCGAGAGCTGGTTGGAACTGCGCCCGCGGGACGAGAAGACAGGGCGCCTCGGCGACGCGATGCCCGGGTACGGGTGGCTGTTCCCGCTCGGGGACGGCACGGTGAACGTGGGGCTCGGGATGCTCGACACCTCGCCGATGTTCGGGAAGACCGACTACAAGGCGGTCCTGCGTGACTGGATCGACGCGATGGGTGACGAGTGGGGCATCGCCCCGGGCCGTGAGCTCGACACCGTGCGGTCGGCGGCCCTGCCGATGGCTTTCAACCGCACCCCGCACCACCACCGGGGTGTGCTGCTCGTGGGCGACTCCGGTGGGATGGTCAACCCCTTCAACGGGGAGGGGATCGACTACGCACTGGAGGCCGGACGCCTGGCCGCCGAGGTGGTCGCCACGCACCACCGCTACCCGCGGGCCGCACGGCGCGCCACCTACGACCGGTACCCCGAGCTCGTGCGGTCCTCGATGGGCTCGTACTTCACGCTCGGGCGGGCGTTCGCGCAGGTGATCGGACGGCCGGAACTCATGGAACTGGGTGTGAAGTACGGTATGGGGAGCACCACCCTCATGACGTTCGTCGTCAAGCTCCTGGCCAACCTCTACCAGGACCGCACGGCGGGTGACCGGGACGTGTACGACCGGCTGATCTCGGCGTTGAATACACTGGTCCCGGCCACCGACAACACGGGCCACCACGCATGAACAGGACGATTGAGCAGCACATGACGAACGCCTCCGCCGTATCGACCCCGAGCGTCTTCGGGTCCGTCGGGACCGACCTCGGACGGTTCATCGCGGACAAACTGGGGGAGGTCGAGACCTTCCTCGACGTCGCGGTCACGCAGGCCAAGCGGCTGCCCAACGAGTCCTCCCACCACCTGCTCAACGCCGGCGGCAAGCGGGTGCGCCCGATCCTCGTGTTCCTCGCCGCCCAGTACGGGGATCCGGACCGGCAGGAGGTCGTCAAGGCCGCCGCCGCGACGGAGATGATCCACCTGGCGACGCTCTACCACGACGACGTCATGGACGACGCGCCGGTCCGCCGGGGCGCCACGGCCGCCCACCTCGTGTGGACCAACAGCGTGGCGATCCTCACCGGTGACGTGCTGTTCGCCCGGGCCTCGCAACTGTCCTCGGAACTCGGCCCGCGTGCGGTGCTGCTGCAGTCGGAGACCTTCGAGCGTCTGGTCATCGGGCAGTTGGCGGAGTTCGCCGGTCCCGAGGAGGGCGCGGACCCCGTCGAGCACTACATCACGGTCCTCGCGGACAAGACGGGTTCGCTCATCGCCGCCGCCGTCGAGTTCGGCCTGCTCACCTCGGGTGCGCCGGAGGAGTACGTGGCGCCGATGCGGGAGTACGGCGAGAAGGTGGGCGTGGCCTTCCAGCTGATCGACGACGTCATCGACCTCACCTCGACCGGTGAGACCTCGGGCAAGACCCCGGGCACCGACCTGCGCGAGGGCGTCGTGACCCTGCCGGTCCTCTACGTGCAGGACGCGGCCGACTCCGGCGACGCCGGGGCCAAGCGGGTGGTCGACCTGCTGGAGGCGGACCTGTCCTCGGACCAGGCGCTCGAGGCGGCCCGTTCGGCACTGGCCGCGCACCCCGTCACCGAGCGGGTGCGCCAGGAGGCCCATCGCTGGGCCGGCGAGGCGATCGCCGCGCTCGAGGTGCTGCCCGCCGGTAAGGTCAAGGACGGTCTGGTCGACTTCGCCCGCAGCGTCGTCGACCGCGCGAGCTGAGGGGCTCCCTCAGGGCGCCTCGCCCGCGCTCAGTCCGCGGCGCCGCCGGCGCGGGTCGCCCTGTCCGACCGCCTCTTCTTCCGGCCGGCGATGACGCCGTCGGTCGTGAGGACGACGATCGCCAGCCACACGATGAAGAACCCGGCCCAGCGTTCCGGGGGCATCTCCTCGCCGAGCAGCGTCACACCGATGATGAACTGCGTGGTCGGGGCGACGTACTGCATCATCCCCATCCATGACAGCGGCACGCGGCTCGACGCCCCGGCGAACAGGATGAGCGGGATCGCGGTGACCGGCCCCAGGCACAGCATGACGATCGTGTGCCACTGCCCGTGGGTGCCGAAGTGCCCCTGCCCGAGTGCGGCGAGCACGATGACGTAGGTGAGCGCGATCGGCGTGAGCCACATCGTTTCGATCATGAGACTCTGCAACGCGCCGACCCGGCCGCCCACCCGGGACTTGATGTAGCCGTAGAACGCGAAGGTGCCGGCGAGCAGCAGGGAGATCCAGGGCACCTCGCCCATGCCGATGCTGATGACGAGGACAGCGACGGTGCCGATCCCCATGGCCGTCCACTGGAGCGGTCGGAGCCGGTCCTTGAGGACGAAGACACCCACGAGCACCGTGATGAGCGGATTGATGAAGTACCCGAGCGAGACGTCGACGACCCGGCCGATCTCCACCCCGAAGAGGAACACCAGCCAGTTGGCGCCGACCAGCAGACTCGCGAACCCGAGGGTGAGGACGAGGCGGCGGTCGCGCAGGGCGATCCGCAGGGATCCGAAACCGCGGGCGACGACGAGCAGGATGCCCGTGAAGACGAGGGACCACAGGATCCGGTGGGCGAGGACCTCGATACTGGGGGCCGGTGCCGTCGCCTGGAACACCAGGGGCAGGAAGCCCCAGAGGGCGTAGCACCCGAGTCCGAGGACCAGACCGGCCCGGCGGCGCGCGAGTTCGTCCGCGGGCAGCCCGGTGGCGGACGAATCGGTGTGCGTGGGGGAGGGGGATGAGGGAGTGCGGGTCACGCTCGAACTGTAGTCCCCATCCCGTGTGGAGCGTGAGAGCACCCTGGGAAATCACCGGGGTCGGTTGTGATGTATGACGGATATGACGTGCAGATTCGGTCACGTTCCTGTTGTGGAACTACGATGGGTGGTCGACCGATCGAAAGGTGTGACATGACGCGTCCTCTCCGTGTGGCCATCGTCGGAGCCGGGCCCGCCGGTATCTACGCCGCGGACCTGCTGACCAAGGCCGAGCGCGACTTCGAGGTGAGCATCGACCTGTTCGAGCGCCTCCCGGCCCCCTTCGGACTCGTGCGGTACGGCGTCGCCCCCGACCATCCCCGTATCAAGGGCATCATCAACGCCCTCATCAAAGTTCTCGACCGCGGTGACATCCGCCTGTTCGCGAACGTCGACTACGGCACCGACATCACCCGCGAGGACCTCCAGCACCACTACGACGCCGTGATCTTCTCGACCGGCTGCATCGAGGACGCCCGCCTGGACATCCCCGGCATCGACCTGCCCCGTTCCTACGGCGCTGCTGACTTCGTCAACTGGTACGACTCCCATCCGGACGTCTCCCAGGAGTGGCCGCTCGAGGCCGAGAAGGTCGCCGTCATCGGCAACGGCAACGTCGCGCTCGACGTGGCCCGCGTGCTCGCCAAGCAGGCCGACGACATGCTTCCGACCGAGATCCCGGACCACGTGTACGAGGGCCTCAAGAAGTCGCGGGTCACCGACGTCCACGTCTTCGGTCGTCGCGGCCCCGCCCAGGTGAAGTTCACCCCGCTGGAGCTCCGCGAGCTCGGCAAGGTGCCGGACGTCGACATCGTCGTCTACCCTGAGGACTACGAGTTCGACGAGGCCTCGATGGAGGCCATCCACTCGAACAACCAGATCAAGCAGGTGACGAAGACCCTCACGGACTTCACCCTCAAGGAGCCCACCGGCGCCAGCCGCCGCCTCCACCTGCACTTCCTCCATGCCCCCGTCGAGGTGCTCGGCGACGAGGAGTCCGGTGTCACCGGTCTGCGCACCGCCCGCCAGGAGCTCGACGGCAAGGGCGGCGTGCGCCCCACGGGCGAGACCACGGACTGGGAGATGGACGCCGTCTACCGCGCCGTCGGCTACTTCGGTTCGCCGCTGCCGCAGCTGCCCTTCGACGACCGCAGGGGCGTCGTGCCGAACCTCGAGGGCCGCGTCGTCGACACCCTCGACCAGTCCGCCGCCGCGGAATCCCCCTCCCTCCCCGGCGTCTACGCCACGGGCTGGATCAAGCGTGGACCCGTCGGCCTCATCGGTCACACCAAGGGTGACGCGCTGGAGACCATCACCCACCTCATCGAGGACCGTGCCGCCGGCCGCCTCCCCGCTCCCGAGGCGCCCGCGGAGGACGACATCGTCGCCTTCCTGCAGGCCAAGGGTGTCGACTTCATCGACTGGGAGGGCTACCACCGCATCGAGGCCGCCGAGAAGGCGCTTGGCGAGCCGCAGGGCCGCGAGCGCGTCAAGCTCGCCACCCACGAGGCGATGGTCGCCGCCGCCCGCGCGATGGCCCCCGCCACTGCGGACTGACCCGCTCCTACGACGACCGCTCCCGAGGCGCTCTGGCCCGACCCCGGCGCAGTCGGATCGTTCCCGTCCGGCGCTCGCACACGAGGCGCCCTGCACTTCCCGCTGGAAGTGTAGGGCGCCTCGTCGTCGGAGAATCTTCATGAAAGTACTTTCGGGATTGGAAAGTGATTGCTAGGGTGGAATGTTCCATCCGGAACGGATGGCACCGACCTCGGAGGGTTGTCGTGAATACGCATCAGGACCGTTCCACCCGTCCCTCGACCCTCGGTGCCGCCGAAGCCGCGGCACTCCTCGACACCGCCGCCGTCGTCGGGGCCTTCCTGGTCCTCGTGCTCGCCTTCGTCGGCATGCTCGTGGAGTTCACCCGCCAGGCGGGCGGCGCGTGATGGACCAGCAGACCGCACTGGCGCAGTTGTCGCAGGCCCTGTCCAATCCGACGCGCCTGGCGTTCGTGGCCGGCCTGCGCGACGCGGAGAAACGTCACTTCAGAGCGGTGAAGGAATCTCTCGGGATCTCCGATTCGGTGCTCTCGCGCCATGCGAGCGCCCTGGAGAAGGAAGGACTCGTGGAGATCTCCAAGTCCTTCATCGGCAAGCGACCGGCCACCTGGTACCGGATCACCGAGGAGGGCGTGCGGGTGCTCGACGCCCACCTCGAAGGGTTGCGTGCGCTCGCGGAGGGGTCGTTCCCGACGGTGGACTGATCGTCCGCGTGCACCGCTCACCTGTGGTCCGTTTGATCCCGGGTGGGGGATGGGCGAGAGTGCGGGTGTGGGGCGGAGAACGGTCTCCGTCAAGGACTTCGAAGGAGAAGCACTCATGACGAACGACATCTCGGTCGCGCTCGACGCGGGCGTCCTCACGGTCACGATCGACCGGGTGGAGAAGAAGAACTCGCTCACCGACGCGATGTACGGGGTGCTCGCCGACGCCGTGGAGCGCGGCGAGACCGACGACGGGGTGCGCGTCGTCGTGCTGCGGGCCGAGGGTGATCTGTTCAGCGCGGGCAACGACATCGGCGACTTCGCCACGCGTTCCGAGCGGGACCCGGACCAGCCTGCACCGGTCAAGCAGGTCTCGCGGTTCCTGCGGGCGCTCGCGGTCTCGACCACACCGATCGTGGCGGCCGTCCAGGGCAAGGCGATCGGTGTCGGGACGACCATGCTCCTGCACTGCGACTACCTGGTGCTGTCCGAGGACGCCCAGCTCATCACGCCCTTCTCGAATCTCGCACTCGTGCCGGAGGCGGGATCGAGCATCCTGCTCACCGAGCGGATCGGGCATGCGCGTGCCTTCGCGATGTTCGCCCTCGGGGAACCGTTGGACGCGCAGTCCGCCCTCGAGGCCGGGGTCGCGAACGCCGTGGTCCCGGCCGCGGAGCTCCACGACCGTGCCGCGACGGTGGCGGCGGCTCTCGCGGCCAAGCCGGCGGGTTCACTGCGGGCGACCAAGCAGCTCATGCGGGAGCCGGAGCGACTGCTCGCGCAGATCGAGAAGGAGTCCGCCGTCTTCGAGGAGCGCCTGGGAAGCGCCGAGGCCAAGGAGGCGTTCGCCGCCTTCGCAGAGAAGCGCAGGCCCGACTTCTCGCAGTTCGGCTGAGGCCTGCGGGGCGCCTCGGCCGCGCGGGCGGGGAAAGCGCGAGGCCCCGGTTCTGGTGAGCCGGGGCCTCGCGTGAGGGTGGCAGGTAGAGGATTCGAACCTCTGAAGGCTACGCCGTCTGATTTACAGTCAGATTCCTTTGGCCGCTCGGACAACCTGCCCTATTGAGTTGTGTGATCGACGTCCGGCGAACCGGAGCGCTGAGCACCTGAACAATAGTAGTCAGCAGGACGGGTACAGGACAAATCGCGCGCGCGTGCCGCTCGTCACACCTGTCGCCTCGCCTAGACTCGCCTGCGAACTCGAACACGGCCCGCGACACCCGACACCTCGATCCCGCGGGCCCTCCACCGACGGAACGGAGACGGTAATGGCGAAGGACTCGTCGTTCGACATCGTGAGCAAGGTCGACCGCCAGGAGGCGGACAACGCACTGGGCCAGACGGTCAAGGAGATCAACTCCCGCTACGACTTCCGCGGCGTGGGCGCCTCCATCGAATGGCAGGGCGAGACCCACGTGATGATGAAGGCCAACGCCGAGGAGCGCGTGAAGGCCGTCCTCGACGTCTTCCAGTCCAAACTCGTCAAGCGTGGGATCTCCCTGAAGTCGTTCGAGTCCGGTGAGCCCTACGCCTCGGGCAAGGAGTACCGCCTCGAGGGCGACCTCAAGGAGGGCATCGACAAGGAGAACGCGAAGAAGATCTCGAAGATCATCCGCGACGAGGGTCCCAAGGGCGTGAAGGCCCAGATCCAGGGTGACGAGCTGCGGGTGACCTCGAAGTCCCGTGACGACCTGCAGGAGGTCATCGCCCTCCTCAAGGGTCAGGACCTCGACGTCGACCTCCAGTTCATCAACTACCGCTGAGGCGTCTCGTGATCGAGAGGGCACATATCGTCGGATCCGAGCCCGGAATCCGACGATATGTGCCCTCTCGACTTCTGGGATTGGCCGCGGACTAGTGTGAAGGCATGAACTTCGGGCAGTACGTCACCGCACGGACCTCCGCCCTGGGCACCGCACGCCCGGGTGGGGGCTCCAAACCGTGGGTCATCGCGCACCGCGGCTACTCGGGGGCCGCCCCGGAGAACACGATGGCCGCCTTCGACGCCGCCCAGGCGATCGGGGCGGAGTTCATCGAGATCGACCTCGGTCTCACCGCCGACGGAACCCCCGTCGTCATCCACGACTCGACGATCAACCGCACCACCAACCTCCAGGGTCGCGTCTCCGACCTCACGGACGAATCCCTCTCCCTCGCCGACGCCGGCTCCTGGATGGGTCCGGGTTTCGCCGGCCAGCGGGTGCCCGCTCTGCGCACCGTCCTCGAAGACCTGCACGTGAGCGGCGGCGACGTCCTCCTGGAGTTCAAGGACGACTGGTCACCGGGCGCCATCGCCCACGTGGCCCGGGACGTCGTCGAGACCCGCACCGCGGACCGGGTCCTCATCCAGAGCTTCTCCGTCCGCACCCTCGAGGTCTGCCGCGACCTCCTGCCGATGGTCCCGCGTGCCCTCCTCCGTCTCGTCCCCCGGCCGGACGACAAGGCACTCCTCGAGGAGCTCGACGCCGTCGGCTACAACCTTTCGCTGCGCGGATTCCTGGCCCGTCGCCAGGTCGCCGAGGAGTTCATGGCCGCCGGCTACGGCGTCTTCGTGTGGACCGTCAACGAGGCGCCCGACTGGGAGAAGGTCCTGGGAGCCGGCGTCCACGGCATCATCACCGACCAGCCCGCCCGCCTCCAGGGCTACCTCTCCGCCAAGTTCGACTGACCCCGCGGTCCGTCAGCACCGCCACAGCTGCGTTGTCGATCGCTCGACGTACAAAACCCACGTACGCCTTCGCTCCTCCGCCTTGCTGTGACGGCACTGCCGAACCGCGGGGCACGTGGTGCGAAGGCGCGCCCGCGCTCACCTGGTGCGTTGCCGGACGGCAACGGTGCGCGCGAGATGTACGTCGGTGCCCGCGGATAGGGTGTGACGGGTGAGACCTGAATCGTTCCATGCTGCCCGGCGGATCCTGTTCCTGTGCCTGTCCGCCCTGCTGGGCACGCTGCTCGCGGTCACGGCGGTGCCCGTGGCGGCGGGCGCCTCGACGGCGGAGGGCACGGACCTGACCCCGGCGGAGTCCGCGGTCGCCGCCTATGTCGCCGAGCACGTCGACCTCGTGTACGAGGCCTGGGGACCGGAGGCGCGGGAGTTCGCGCCGGACACGGAGTACCAGTCCTTCTGGGAGCCGGGGCTCGTGTACGCGGACCCCCTGTCCTCCTCGTTCTGGGACGAGCGCCAGCAGGACCTCGTGATGCCACAGGTGGAAGCGGCCCGTGCCGCGGGCATGGAGGTCCACGTCGCGCTCGTCGGGTCCTTCGGTGCCACGGGGCGGGATCCTTCGGCTTCTTCGGGACGGGCGAGTGAGACGGGCGCGGCCCTGTGGCGCCAGATCGTCGCGGGTTACGCCGAACGGGTCCCGGAGGAGGACGCGATCGTCGTCGTGTGGGACGCCGATCTCGGGTACATCTTCCGTGCACGGATCAGCGGTGGCGAACTCACCGACGACCTCTCGCGGCTCGACCCGGATA
Organism: Brevibacterium litoralis; assembly: GCF_040212315.1. NCBI lineage: Bacteria > Bacillati > Actinomycetota > Actinomycetes > Micrococcales > Brevibacteriaceae > Brevibacterium > Brevibacterium litoralis. The sequence goes on from NZ_JBDIUY010000012.1 coordinate 11,476, forward strand.
CGCAGGTCAACGGCATGTGGGACCACTACTCGCGGTGGACGGTGTTCCCCGATGTCCAATTGGGCCGTGACGTACCCGGACCCGGGATCCACTATGCGATCCGAACGGCGGTGGAACCGAGCGCCCCGTCGAAGGTGCAGCACGTCGAGTCGGAACCGATGCCGGTGCTCGGCTCCCAGTTGCGGCCCTACGAGGTCGCGGACCGGTCCTCGGCCGCTGACGGCGGAGTGTCGTTCCTCCGGGTGTTCCTCCTGGTCCTCGGACTGTTCGTCCTCTCGTGGGTGGTCCAGGCCGCGCGGAACCGTCTGCGCGGCACCGACAGGTCGAAGGCGCGGGCCCCGAAGCTCGACGAGAAGCAGCGTGCGCTCACGGACCTGCACCTGCGGGCGGCGCGGGCGCACGAATTCCTGGATCGACGGAAGACCAGGATCTCGCAGACCGTGCTCGACGCCATGCGGCGCCTGCCGGAACCGAACGACTCCTTCAATCCCCTCGTGTGGGCGGCCTGGGTGCAGCTCGAGCGCGAGGCCGACCCCGGGCGGGGTGGCGGGGAGGTCGGGTTCTTCCGTCCCGACCTCGAAGCCGAGACCCGGGTGTACTGGGACGGACTGGGCGCGGACCTGGAGATCCCGGTCTCCCGGCAGGCGGCCCGTGACCTCGATGAGGACCGCATGCCCTCCTACCTGTCGGCGGACGGGATCTCGACGGGCACCCCGTACTGGCGGGAGGACCGATCGCCCTTCGCCGCCTCCGGTATGGGCGCCTTCGGTCCCGTCTCGGCGGCACTCATCGCCATGCCGTCCGGGTGGACGCCGGAGCACGGCACCGTCGACATCGACGCGTTCACCGGGGAGGACGATCTCCCCGGCGCAGCCCCGGAGGGTTCGGGGACGGTGACCCGGACGACGACCACGACGCGGTCGGGCACCACGCGGACGACCACGACACGGACGACGGTGACGCAGGAGACCAATTCGCTGCACCGGTCCGTCGAGCCCTCCGCACGCGAACGCTATGTGGAGATCCGCGACGAGCAACGTCGGCAGAGCGCGCGGACAGGTCTGAGCGCGCTCTTCCTCGGGAAGTATCCGGACCAAGGCCCCGAGCCCTCCTCGCTCCTTACGGTGCGCAGGCAATCGTCGGCACGCGACGAAGCGGACATCAGCGCCGCGGGCCGGGCCGAGGACGTCCCGGGTCCGGTGTTCGGGAAGGTCGTCCTCGGTCTCGCCGCGGTGCTCACGCTCGCAGGGATCGCCGCCGGGATCTGGAACGTCACGGAGTACCAGCGGCTCGCCACCCCGGCTGAGCTGGACGAACGCGAGGTGGCCGCCCCGGGTGAACCGGGACCGGACCCCTCGGGTGGGGAGTTCTCCGCGCAGGTCGACCCCCGTCGGGCGGCAGCGATCTCCACGGCACTGGCGGACACGGGGCTCTACATCGATCCCGAACTCCGCCGTCGTGTGGCGCCCGAGGAAGAGGAACAGTTGCGCGCACTCGTCGCGGAGGCGGACCTGCCCTTCGACCTGTTCATCGCCGTGGCGGGGTCCACGAATGAGGACGAGTACCGCGGTGCGGAGGACAACCGTGTGGCCGAGTACTCCCGGATGCTCGAATCGATCGCCCCGGACGCGGTGCTGCTCGACGTGAGCCTCGACCCCGGAATGGGCTCCGCCGAGATGGACCACCACAGTCACACTTGGGGTGCGGGCCCCGCGGAGGACGGATCGACTCCCGAGATCGAGTTCTACGAACTCGGGTGGAACGCGGACGAAGGGCCACTGGTCCCCGTGATCGAGGACTACGTGACGCTCATGGAACAGCACGATTGGAGCGACGGATCGGGAATCGCCGATCGGAGCGAGTTCACCGGGAACGGACGCGACGTGGGCAGCGACGGGCATTTCGTGGCGGCGTCGATCTTCATCGTGATGGGTGGGCTCCTGGCCGCCGGGTTGGCGCTGTGGCTCCACCGCGTGGCTCTCACCATCCTCCGGGCCGACGCCGCACGGGTCCGAACGGCTCGTGCCGAGAAGGAACGGACGAAGCGATGACGACGGGGACAGAACTGAACGATGAGCAGGGGACTGGACACATGACGTACATCCGTAGGACCGGCGCACTGCTCGCGACCCTCGCACTCGGGATCGGGGGAGTGCTGCTGCCGGGCGCTGCAGCGGCGAGCGCCGACCTGAACAACACGACGCCGACCGCCACGGAACTGCCGGACCCCGACACTGTCGAGAGGTTGTCCCTCGAAGAGCTGAGTCCTTCGCCTGAACGGGCAGGGGAGATCGCGCAGGCGCTGGCCGAGGATCCGCTGTACCTCGCCGAGGGTCAGGAGAACTACTTCACGAGTACCCAGATCGAGAGCCTGGAATCGGGGCTCGCGACGACCGAGTACCCGATGTACGTCGTGGTCGTGGCGGAGCCCGAGGTCCAGTCGGGCGAACAAGTGGTCCCGTCCGACTACCTGTCCGACCTCGCGGGGATGATCAGTGTGCGGCTGGAGGGGGAAGGGCTGCTCTACGTGGTCGGCCCGGACTCCTTCGGCGCGCAGGACAGGGTGCGGGCGCTGGAATCCGAGACCTATTGGCTCCTGCAGGAACAGACGTACACGACGGTCCACGACCCGGATCGGGACATGTCGTTGCAGGAGTTCACTCTCGACACGGTCGAACGCATGCAGGACCCCCAGGAGACCGAGAGCCCGAGTACCAACCCGATCGAGCGCCTCTTCCGGGACATGCTCTATTTCGCCGGCAGGTATCCGGCGATCGCGATCGGCATCGTGGTCGCCGTCCTCGCGGGGGCGGGCGCGCTCATCTGGTTCATCGCGCGGCGGGCCCCGCGGGTGAAGAAGAAGTACGTGGTCCCGGACGCCGTCCTCAAGGCCGCGAAGTCCGCGAGCCGCAAGAAGCTGGAGCAGGAACTCGGCCAGGACGCCCTGCAGGTGAGCACCCGTTTGCAGAACCTGCAGGCGGGCTCCCTGAGCGAGGCCGACTCCCGCCGGGTGCAGCACGGGCTCGACGCCTACACGCTCGCCCGACGCATCGCCGAGGACGAGGCGTCCCGTCCCGACGACCTCATGGGTGCCCTCGTGCTGTTCGAGATGGCCGAGAACGACCTGGCCCGCGTCGAGGCACCCGCCGGCGGCACGAGCCCCCACCGACCGTGCGCCGTGAACCCCGGCCACGGGGAGTCGAAGGGGGAGATCTCCGTGACCGAGTACCGGACCCGCGCCGGGAAGGTGCTCGACCGCCTCGACGTCCCGGCCTGCGGCAAGTGCATGCGGGACCACCGCGCGGACAACCCGCTCCAGTGGCTGCGCGTGGACGGTCAGCCCTACCTGGAACGCGACACCGCCTGGGCGAGGACCCTGTTCGGCTCGACCGATGCGGACCTCGTCGCCGAGGTGATCCGCGAACGCGCCCTCTCCTGAACCGGCCGCACGCCCACCCGATCCGAACGGACCCGAGCCATGGCGCCCGGACCCCGATGCGCAGAGCCCCAGGAGGGCCGGGATCTGTGAGCGAGACCACGCGAAAAGGTTTGCGGGGGCGGGGGAGCCCGAGAGGCCGCTTGCCCAGTGTTGGCGTGGGAGAGCGGTGTTCGCGGGGTCGATTTGGAATCCGCGCGGAACGCCCTGTAGAGTTATATCTCGTTCCGCCCCAATAGCTCAGACGGCAGAGCGTTTCCATGGTAAGGAAAAGGTCAAGGGTTCGATTCCCTTTTGGGGCTCTCTGCGAGCGGAAGTTCGCAACACGGCGGGATAGCTCAGCTGGTTAGAGCGCACGACTCATAATCGTGAGGTCGGGGGATCGAGCCCCCCTCCCGCTACTGCCAGCAGAAGCCGGTGGACGGTCGGAGAGATCCGGTCCGGACACCGGCTTCCGTGCATTCACCCCTCTTCGCGCGGCCACACCGGCGGCCGCCGCGCCCCCGCCGCCCACCTCACATCCCGCGACAGCGCGCCCACCGGCCCGAACGTGCGTCTTCTCGGTAGTGTGTACCGCATGGCCACCATCGACGGATCCGGAAGCCCGGGCGCAGCCCCGCCGGCAGGCGCCCGTGTCCGGGCCGCTCGCGGCGCGGCCGGGCTCACCCTGGAGCAGGTCAGCAGCCAGATCGGCGTGAGCCCCGCGACCCTGTCCCTCATCGAGCGCGACAAGGTCGCCGTGACCGACGAGCGCCTGGACGCGATCGCCGGTGTCCTGGGCATGAGCCGCACGGACCTGCTCAGCGGTCAGGGCGTGCCGAATCCCGACGCGGACGGGATCGACGACACCCGCCCCAAGGTCCTCGACGCCGCGATCACCTGCTTCCTGAAGTGGGGCTACCACGGCACATCGATGCGGCAGATCGCGCACGAGGGCAATGTGAGCGTCGCCGGTGTCTACCACTACTACGCGTCCAAGCAGCAGATGCTCGTCGCGATCCTCGACTACACGATGCGTGAGCTCATCGACGCGCTCACCGCCGTCCGCACCAAGGTGGCCGACGAACCCCCGGTCGAACGTTTCCGCGCGCTCGTCGAGGCGCTGGCCTTCTTCCACGCGAGCTCGCAGCGGATCGCTTTCATCGGCGCCAGCGAGATGCGCAGCCTGGAAGAACCGCACCGCACCCGGATCGCGGACCTGCGCCGTTCCGTCCAGTACATGCTCGACGAGCAGGCGCGCGCCGCCGTCGCCACCGGGGACTTCACCACGCCCGACCCGCGGTTCGCCTCGCGCGTGGTGTCGACCATGTGCACGTCCCTGGCACAGTGGTACCACCCGGACGGCGAGGTGGACGCCCAGACGGCGGCCGCCGACCTGGCCGGGTACGCGGTGGCCCTCATGCGCTCGACCTGAGGCCGTCACCGGCCACGGCCACGCACCACCGTCACCGACCACCGCTGCCGAGGCGCCCCGCCCGCGGGCACCAGACCCGACCCCACCGTCCCCACCGACCGTCCGAGCCCGGCCGGCCCACAGGAGGGGACCCGAACACAGGAGTACACGTGAGCGTGAACACCGACCTCCAGGGGACCAGCTACACGCTGGAGACCCCCTACCAGGTGAGCCGGGAGGCGATCGCCGCCTTCGCCCGTGCCACCGGTGCGACCGACCCGGCGCACTTCGACGTCGCTGCCGCCAGGGCCCTGGGCCACGCCGACGTGGTCGCCCCGCCGACCTTCGCCGTCATCCCCGCCCAGCGCACCGAGGGGCTCTACATCTCCCGCCCCGACGCCGGGATCGACTTCTCCCGGGTCGTCCACGGCGAGGAGAGGTTCGGCTTCTCCCGCCCGATCGTCGCCGGCGACGAACTCGCCGCCACCTGCCACGTCGACGGTCTGCGTGAGGCCGCCGGCAACGCGATGATCACCACCCGGACCGAACTGACCGACGCGGCGACCGGTGAGCCCGTCGTCACCGTCACCTCCACCATCGTCGTGAGGGGAGAGGCCTGATGAGCGAGAACACCACCACCCCCGTCCTGTCGGAGCTCGAGGTCGGCCAGGTCGTCCTCACCGACACCGTCGACCTCTCCCGCGGGGACCTGGTCCGCTACGCGGGTGCCTCCGGCGACTTCAACACGATCCACTGGAACGAGCGGTTCGCGAAGGAGGTGGGTCTGCCGAACGTCATCGCCCACGGCATGCTCACCATGGGCGCCGCCGGCTCCCGCCTCACCGACTGGGCCGGCGACCCGGGTGCTGTCGTCGACTACCGCACGCGGTTCACCTCGCCCGTCGTCGTCCCCGACGCCGAGTCCGGCTCGCCCGAGCAGCCCACGGCCTCCCTGGAGCTGGCCGCCACGGTCAACGCGATCGACGCGGAGGCCGGTACCGTCACCCTCGCCCTCGAGGTGAAGGCCGACGGGACGAAGGTCTTGGGCCGCACCCTCGCCGTCCTCCGTCTGCCCGCCGCACGGTGATCGACTGGTGACCGACCTGCGTCCCGACACCGTGCGCCTGGCGGACCTCACCACCATGCGGGTGGGAGGCCCGGCGGCCACCCACGTGCGGGTGGCCACCCGGCAGGAGCTCGTCGACTTCTGCCGGTCCCACCCGCTCGCCGGGCCCGCCGAGGCGTCTCCCGCAGCGTCCTCTCCCGCCTCCCTCCCCGACACAGCGTCCTCTCCCGCCTCCCTCCCCGACGCCGAGGCGCCCCGCACTCTCCACGCCCCCACCGACCGCGTCCTCTTCGTGGCCGGCGGGTCGAACCTGCTCGTCTCCGACGCCGGGTACCCCGGTACGGTGTGCGAGGTGGCGACCCGGGGGATCGAGGTCGAGCACCTGTCCGGTGGGCGGCTGCGGATCACCGCGGAGGCCGGCGAGAACTGGGACGACTTCGTCGCCCACTGCGCGGAGCTCGGTGCCCGGGGGCTCGAACCGCTCTCCGGGATCCCCGGCTGCGTGGGTTCCACCCCGGTGCAGAACGTCGGTGCCTACGGCGCCGAGGTCTCCCGCACCATCGAGTCCGTCCTCGTCCACGACCGGACGAGTGGCGACGAGCACTGGAAGCCGGCGGAGGACCTGGGCTTCGGGTACCGGACCTCGCTGCTCAAGCGGTCGGCCCGCGAGTACGGCACCCCGCGGTTCGTCGTCCTCGCCGTGAGGTTCGTGCTCGACCGGGGGGAGGAGTCCGCCCCGATCGCCTACCCGCAGCTGGCCAGGGCGCTCGACGTCGATCTCGGCGACACCGTGCCCGCGGCGGACGTGCGCCGGGCCGTCCTGGCCCTGCGCGCCTCGAAGGGCATGGTGCTCGACGAGGCCGACCACGACACGTGGTCATGCGGGTCGTTCTTCACCAATCCCGTCCTCGACTCCGACCACCCGCTGCCCGACGAGGCGCCCTACTACCCGGTCGTCGACGCGCTCACTGGCGAACCGGTGCCGGGGAGGAAGAAGACCTCGGCCGCCTGGCTCATCGACACCGCCGGGTTCGGCAAGGGGTTCCACGTGGGCGCCGGCCGCGCGAGCCTGTCGACCAAGCACACCCTGGCCCTCACCAACCGGGGCGAGGCGACCTGCGAGGACGTCCTCGAACTCGCCCGGCACGTCGTCGCGGGCGTGCAGGAGACCTACGGCATCACCCTCGTGCCGGAACCCGAACTCGTCGGGGTCCACCTGTAGTTCCATGGCGCGCACGGATCGGAACGCGGGGAAGGACGACCGGATGACCACGCTGCTGAGCTCCGAGGGGCACCCGGGGCAGGGCGCCTCGGCGGCTGGGGAGGGTGGCGGGAGACCACCCGCGGTCGGAGATCGGAGCTCCCGGGCACCCTGGGTGCACGTCGGACGGTTCCTCCTCGTGTGGGTGACCTGCCTGCTGCTCGCCGCGCCCTGGGCGCTGTTCAGCGCGCGGACCACGGCCCCTTTCGGTCCGCACATGGCCGAGTACTCGCTGAGCACGGACTCCGTGCTCACGGTCGACCTCGGGCCGTTGGGCAGACTGCGGATGCCGGTGGACGAGCAGATGCCGGGGCCGCTGGGCGCGGATATCCGGGTCGCGGAGATCCCCGAGGGCTCGGCGGCCGGTGGTGAGACGCTCGACGCGCTCGGTGCCGACGTCAATTCCTACGCGACCTTCTTCTCCGCGCCCGAGGCGGCCGTCCGACCCGTCGTCCGTGGCCTGGCCGGGGACATGATCCTGCGCACCCTCGGCGCCGGGACCGCCCTGGCCGTCGGGGTGGGTGTCTTCGTGCTCGTCCGGCCCCGACCCTTCGAGGAGGGGTTCGGCGCGGTCGGCGTGCGGCTGCGGTCCACGCATCCCTCGGCCCGGCGGGGGTTCGGGATCGCCTCGGCGGTGGCGCTCGTCATCGTCGTCGAGCTCGCGCTCGTCCCGAACCCGCGGTCCGAACCCGTGGTGGCCACACCCTCGCTCGACGGTACGCCGCTCGCCGGTGCCCAAGTGACGGGGCGGATGAGCGGGCTCGTGGACGAGGTCGCCGCACTCGTCACCGACTGGGTGACGGAGAACGACGACTTCTACGCCCACGCGGAGCGCAACCTCGACGCGGCGTGGTGGTGGCGTGGGGACTCGACGCGGATGTCCTCCGAGGAGCCCCGACAGGAGCCGGTGGCCGCAGCCCCCACGCCGGTTCCGGAGTCCACGGCGGAATCCGTGCCGGCAACGGAACCGGTCGTCGCGGAGTCCGACCCGGACCGCGTCATCACCTCCGTCATGTCCTCCGACATCCACTGCAACACCGGGATGGCGGCCTTCGCCGGCGAGGTGGCCCGGAAAGCCGGTGCCGACCTGTTCATCGACGGCGGTGACGTGACGATGACGGGCACCCCCGCCGAGAACCTGTGCGTCGACGTCCTCGACTCCGCGATCCCCCGCGGTGTCGACAAGGTGACGGTCAAGGGCAACCACGACTCGCGGGACACGATCGAGCACTTCGACGCCCTCGGCTGGACCGTCCTCCGAGGACGGGCCGTCGAGGTCGGTGGGCTCACCTTCCTGGGCGATTCCGACCCGCGCCGGACGGTGTTCCCGGACGGGTCCGAGCCGGAGCCGAACGCGGCGGGTGTGATCGAGACCCAGCAGGAGTTCGGCGAGCGGATCGCGGACACGGCCTGCCGGACCCCGGCGGACGTCCTGCTCATCCACGACCCCGCCCATGCCGAGGCGGCGCTGGAGACCGGCTGCGTCCCCGTCGACCTCGGGGGACACCGGCACGCCCGGTCCGGGCCCGAACCGGTGGGCGGCGGTGTGCGCTACACGAGCTCGACGACGGGTGGTGCACTCGCGAACGCGCTGACCCCGGGACCCCTGCGGATGACCGCGGAGGTGACGATCATCCGCTGGGACGCCGTGACCCGGGAACCGATCGACCTCCAGGTGGTCTCCGTGGACCAGGACACCTCGGTGACGATCGGTGAGTGGGAGGACTTCCCCGACGTCTCGATCCCCAGCCCGGCGCAGACGGAGGGGGAGTGATGCGGACCACCCCGTGTCCGATTCGCGTTCGTCCCGGTCATGGCTGTATGCTTTTTCCTCGGTAGCGGCCGCGGTCGCTCCTAGGGGTGTGGCGCAATTGGTAGCGCAACGGTCTCCAAAACCGTAGGTTGCAGGTTCGAGTCCTGTCACCCCTGCAGAAGGATCGTGAGGGCCGGTCGGCTCCGGTGTGAACCGGTACCGACCGGCTTTCGCGTAGTATTCGACCCACGGCCCGGGGCCCCGGACCGTGAGGAGCACACATCTACCGAGTGAGGGCGCGTGGCGGATTCGACAGCGGACGCAGCACAGCCGGGCAAGAAGACCCAGAGCGGCAAGGTCGCACGGAAGCAGGGCTTCTTCGGGACGATCCTGCAGTTCTTCCGCGAGGTCGTCGCGGAACTGAAGAAGGTCGTCACCCCGACCCGCAAGCAGCTGCTCAACTTCACGCTCGTCGTGCTCGCCTTCGTCGTCGTGATGATGCTCATCGTCACGGGCCTCGACTTCGCCTTCGGCAAGCTCGCCGCCCTCGTCTTCGCGGGCACACCCCTCTGGTGACCGCCGCCGGGTGACACCGGTCGGTGACCGTGCACCCGCGGACGACGACGATCCGCTCACATCGGGCGCCCAGGACCCCACGGCGACCGGTCGCGTCTTCTATCCTGGAGACGAACGTCCGGTGAACCGGGCCCGCAACGTCAAGCGCCGCCGGCACTCCGGCGGCGCGCCTGCATGACTCAAGACCAAGGAGAAACGGTGTCCGAGAACACTCCGGAATTCGAGAACCTCGAGGAGAACCTGCCGCAGGACGCGGTCGTGGAGGAGTCCACGACACCCGCCGAGGACACCACCTCCGTTGAGGAGGCCGCCCCGGCTGCCGAGGAGGCCACTGACGCCGACGAGGCCGTCGTCGCCGCCGAGGACGCCGCCGACGTGGTCGACCCCGCCGAGGCCGCCGCCGAGGAGTTCCGTGCCGAACTCGCCGAGCAGGTCGGCGACTGGTACGTCATCAACTCCTACGCCGGCTACGAGAACCGCGTGAAGACCAATCTCGAGAACCGCGCCGTGTCCCTGGACATGGAGGACTACATCTTCGAGATCCAGGTCCCCATGGAGGACGTCGTCGAGATCAAGAACGGTCAGCGCAAGACCGTCCGCCGCGTGCGGATCCCCGGCTACGTGCTCGTCCGCATGGACCTCACCGACGAGAGCTGGGGCCTGGTCCGCAACACCCCGGGTGTCACCGGCTTCGTCGGCAACGCCTACGATCCGGTGCCGCTGACCCTCGACGAGGTCTTCTCGATGCTCGCCCCCGTCGTCAAGGAGCGCCAGGCCGAGGCCACCGCCGCGGCCGCCGAGACCGACGAGAACGTACACGTCGACCAGGCCGGCCGCCAGGTCAAGGTCGAGTGGGAGATCGGCGAGTCCGTCATGGTGAAGGAGGGCTCCTTCGAGGGTCACCCCGCCACCGTGCAGGAGATCAACGTGACCACCCAGAAGATCACCGTGCTGCTGTCGATCTTCGAGCGCGACGTCCCCGTCGAGCTCGGCTTCGACCAGGTCTCCAAGATCTGATCGACCGGCACCGGCCGGACCGGGCGAAATCCTGGCCCGCTGAATCGCTTGGCCCCCTGAGATGCCCATCTCAGGGGGCCAAAGCGATTCAGCGGTCCGGAACTTTCCGGGGTTACTCGTGAGTATCTGGTTGGATTGGGCCCATGGAGACCGCACCGGAACCCACCCTCGTGCCCACCGACCTCGGCTACTCCCTCGGGCTCGACGGGTCGACCGTCTACGTCGTCAACGCCAAGGGCAAACGGCTCAAGTCCGTGCCCGCCAAGGCGAAGAAGACCGACGAGTACCTGCGCATCACCCAGCTCGGGGAGTTCCTGGCCCGCCACGACGCCGAGGCGGGCGCCCAGGTGCAGTCCTGGGTCCTCGGGGCCTTCCCCGTCCAGGCCGCGGTGCTCGCCGCCGTGTGGCCGGACGAGGCCTGGCGGTCCTGGCTCGTCGACGTCGTCGTCGCCGATGCGGCCGCTCCCACCACACCCCTCGGGTTCCTCCGCGAGGTCGAGGCGCCCGAGCCCGCCGAGGCGCACCAGGACTCCGAGCCCCTGGACTCCGTGCGGATCGGCGTCGTCGATCTCGATGGGGAGACCGTCCACGCCGACGTCACCGCGGTCGTCTTCCCGCACCCGCTCCACCTGGGCGAGGACCTGGCGGAGTACGCGGAGTTCAGCGCGGAGCTGGGTCTGACCCCGCGGTTCGACCAGCTGTTCCGGCAGGTCCACGTGAAACCCGATCCGGCGCCGGCCGGGCACGCGGTCACCGATTTCGCCGGCGCCCACTTCGAACTCGTCCGCCATGCGATCTCCCGGGCCCGGTCGCTCGGTTTCGAGGCCGACACGATGTCCGCCCGGTGCACGACCGTCGCGGAGGGTCGCGTCGTCGAGGCGCGCCTGGGCCTCGGCGAGGGCTACCCGGACGTCGAGACCTGGCTGGGCGACCTGGAGTTCCTGGAGAACGGACGGTTCCTGGATCTCGCCGACGTCCCCGCGATCGCCTGGAGTGAGGGGATGCGGATGGCCACGCTCATCCATGCCGCCCGCGCCGTCGAGGAGACGGAGGAGGAGTCGTGAGCGCGGTGACGCAGGGCAGTGCCTACACCCAGGAAAGTGCGTACACCGAGGTCCTCCTCGACGCCGGCCTCGTCGTCCCCGGGACGCCTACGGGCGCGGCACCGTCGGCGAACGCCGAACGTGCGGTCGCCCGCACCTACACCCACGGGCTGCTGGCCGACCGGTCGATCGTACGGATCCTGCCGGAACCGTTGGTCCTCGCCGAGGACGCCACGCTCGGCGCCCTCGACCTGGCACCGGCCCGTCCCGCCACTTCCGATCCCGCTCCCGAGGCGCCCCGCCCGGTCGGCTTCGTCCGTGCACGGGCCATGGGCTTCCCGGCCTGGCCGATCCTCCAGGACCCGGACAACGCCCACCACGCGATCGCGCTCGTGAAGGACCTGGAGAAGGCCGCCCGGAAGGCGAAGGGCAACAAGCTCGAGGCCAAGGAGATCGTCGAGGACCTGGCGTCCCGGCTGGCCGGCTCCGCCCCGCACTTCCTGCCGACCTTCTACGAGGAGGCCGCCCGGATCTTCCTGGCCGTCGGGACGACCAACTACGGCACGCAGTACTTCGGCCGGGCCCGGGACGCGGAACGCGACTACGGCCTCGCCGTCGACGAGGCCCGGCACCGGCAGGTGTTCCAGGAGTTCGCCGCGGCCGGAGCCCTGCCGACCAAGGCGATCACCGCGGAGGTCGACCGGCTGCTCGCCACCTTCGACCCGGCCGAGGCCTTCACCCGGTACCTCGACCTCGTCGTCGAACGCGCCGGGAACGGTGCACGTCTGCACGCCGGGTTCCCGGCAGAGGTGAAGAAGCTCGGCAAGGCGGCCGGGATGAAGCCCGCGGCCGCCCTCGAAGAATCCATGACCCGGATCCTGCCGACCGGTGCGATGCTGTCGGCCGGCGCCAAACTGTGGGACCAGCTCGGGGCGGCCGTCCGGGCCGTCGTCGCCGCGGACCCGACGGTCCGGGAGCACCTGGCCGGGGAGTTCCCCAAGGACCTGCTCTTCGACACGTGGATGGACACGGTCGATGAGCTCGATCTCCTCGGGTGGTTGGCCGAGCACGGGACACCCGAGCAGATCGCCGGCTGGATCCTCGCGGCCTCCCGGAAGCGGGTCGGCTGGGTCCGGGGTTCCGGGACGACCCATGGTGATCCCGCCCGGATGGTCGCGGCCCTCGAACGTCTGCCCCTCCACCGTCTGCGGGAGGCCGGGGTCTCCGTCGATCTCGGGATGCCGACGGCTTCCGGGACGCTCGCCGCACTCGACGTGGCACTGGAGGCCGGCCTCGAGGTGAACATCGGGATCGCCGGTGGGCACACCCTGCCCACCCGCACCGTGTGGGAACACCTGGAGACCGGGGTGGAGCGGGACCTCGTGCACGTGGCCGCAGACCCCGCGTGGTCGGAGTTCGTGGTGGCGTGCACCGCGCGCTGGGGGAGTGACCGGCACGAGGATCCGTACCCCGACGAGATCGTGGCCCGCCTTCTCGCCCAGCCGAGCACTCTCGGACTGGTCCGGTCCGCGCTCGACCGGGTCCTGCCCGTCGACGGCTCCCGGGCGATCAACGTGCGGGAGTCCCGGGACCTGTACAACCGGTTCACCCCGATCCTCCACCCGGACCTCCTGGGTCCGCTCGACCTGGAGGAACGGACGCTCGCCGTCCTGGACCCGAGCCCGGTCTTCGCCGAACACCTGCGGGTCGGGCTCGGCTCGGAACTCGCCTGGCCGGAATGGGAGGACCTCTCCGCACAGGTGCCGCTCGGCCACGAGGTCGACCGCGAAGCGTTCGAACCGGACGTCGTGTGTTGGCCGTACGTCGGCATGGTCGTCGGGACGGAGGTCGTCATGCTCGGACCGGAGGGCGAGGCGCTCCGGCACCGGTTCGAACCCGTCCCGGGCCATTTCGGGAAGGGACGGGACGCACTCGTCGACGCGACCGAGGCCGGGGGACGCTGGATGGTGTCGCTCGCCGCGAAACGCTGGCATGAGAACCTCACCTATTGGGTCGACGATCCCGCGAACGTGGTGAAGGACCAGGCGATCTTCTCGACGGGGTCCGTGCCGGTCGGGGACGTCCGGGTCTTCCAGGAGGGCTCCGTCCTCCGCGCGACCGACGAACCGGGTCCCCGCGTGACCTGGGCGAGCCTCATCTCGGACGGCGAGCGGGTGTGGCAGCAGCGGGCCCGCGGGTTCCTTCCGATGGAACTCGACCCGCACACCGGAGAGATGATCGGGGAGTCGTGGCCGGACTGGATCCAGGCCGTGCTCGACGGACTCCCGGAGGACGCGGTCCTGCTGCCGGCCTCGGCGCGTCAGGTCCCGGGTGGTATCGGCGTCGTCACCGTCGTCGAACCCCAGGACTTCCACACCGACATGGTCACCCACACCTCCGACGGTCGGGAGACCCGGCGGCGGCTGCCGGTGCGGTTCTCCGGTCGGATCACCATGGGTCGACGGTACAAGGGCCCCATCGAGGCGAACCGGACCGACGCCCTCATCGACGCCCCCGGGAGGACCTGGCTGGCCGTCGGCGAACAGCTCATCGACGTGGACAGTGGCCTGTCGGTCGATCCGTTGCCGAGTCTGTCCGTCGGCTCCTACGAGGGTCGGAAACTGCCCTACGAGTTCTGGAACGGACTGGAGGTGCGCAATCCCGAGGTGTCCGCGCGGATGCGGACGATCACAGAGGACGAGGCCGAGCCCCTCCTCGAGGTGATCGTGCCGGGCATGTTGTCCTACGTCCAGGGGGAGATCACGGACCCGGACTACCTCGACGCCCCACCGCGGGCCGAGGAGGAGGACGCCCTCGACCGGATCCTGCCCGGGACGACCGGGGCCCTGCGGACCGCGGTCATCGGGGCGGCCCGACGGACCGTCCATCTCGCGATCACGTGGTCTCTCGCACTCCGGGGCCTCATGCCCACCGCGGCCCAGGAGGAGGAATGGGCGCGGGAGGACGCCGTGGAGGAGGACTCCTCCCTCGACCCGGTCGAGCGGCAGCGACGTGCCGACGCCACCTGGGAGATCGACGACGGGGCAGCCGATGCCCTCATGCCCCTGCGGCGTGCGGGGTGGCGGATGCGTGACCGCTACGCGGCGGAGCCCGCACTCTTCGCCGCGCTCTCGGCCTGGGTGCACGACCAGTTCGACGGGCGGGTGGCCCACGACGAGATGACGGTCGGGTACCAGCAGGTGCGCGGCGGGGAATGGACTGTCCGGGACCACCTCATGTATCCCGGCGTCGCGCTCGTGGCGGCGGCCACCGAGACCGACCCCGCGCGCCGGGCCACGCTCCTGGAGCTGACCGGGCGTCTGGGTCGAGGGATCTTCGACGGCTCGACCTGGCTGCGACATCTCAAGCAGGACTGGTGGGCCGACCGCGAGGAGATGTCCTACGTCCTCCCGACCGCGGACCTCCCCGCCGAGGCCGCCTCGGGTGCCGAGCCGACCCGCGCCGTCGTCATGGAGCTCACCAACCACACCCCGATCGCCTACGGCCGAGGCGCCCCGGAGAGCATCGACCACCTGGCGGTCGCCGACGTGGTGCCGACGACCGGCCCCGTGGGACCCGACCTCGTCACGGCCCACACCGTGGTCGAGCAACACCTGGAAGCCGCCGGCCCGGTTCCCGTCCGGTGGTCCGAACTCGACCGCGTCGCCGAGGCGACCGGGATCGACCGGATCGCCGTCGCCCTCCTGTTCGCCACCCCGTCCGGCCGCTTCTCGTCGGAGGAGGACGCCCGCGCGTACGCGGGGCACCTGGGTGTCAAGGTCACCGAGGCGAAGAATGCGGTGAAATCCCTCGTCGGCTACTCGACGCATGCGCTCGGTGAGGCGATCGCCCTGTCCATTCCGCGGCCCGTGAATGCCTGGTGGAACGACGACGAGGCGTCCCGCGCCGCCCGGACGGCCGCTCTCGACCGGGCGGCCCACCGGCTCCTGCGGGACCGACCGCGGTTCCCCGTGAGTGCGGAACTGCGGGCCCGGGCGGACGTGGAACTCGACGCCTCGGCCGGGATGGTGGACCGCCTCGTCACCCCGATCGAAGCGGACCGTGTGACCGGGGCCGACGCGGTGAGCCACTGGGACATCGGGCGGGCCTGGCGCGCGACGGCCTGGCTGTCGGCCACGCTGCCGCCCGACCACGAGGTCCGCGACGAGCTGGCCGGCTACACGCGCTGGTTGGCGCGCGTGGTCCCGGCCTCGGTGACGGAGAACTATCCGCGGGACGTCCTCGGTGTCCCCGAGGACCCCGTGCTCGACCGGTTCGTCGAGCACCTGGACCCCCGGCGGACCACCGAGGAGGTCCGGTCCTTCGCCGGGCCGGGTGCCGCGGAGTTCCAGAACCCCCGCTTCTCGGTGCCGGACCTGGTCCCGGTGGTCGCCGCGGACCTGGGCGTCGACGAGGACGCGGCGGTGTACTTCCTCCAGCTCCTCGCACTGCCCACCCCCAAGGACGCGGACGTGAAGAAGTGGAACGGTTGGAAGAAGGCCGCCTTCGAGTCCGCCCGGACCGCACTGGTGGAGAAGGACCTCGTGACGGAGGCGTCCCGCAAGGGTGCCGGCCGCACCGTGTTCCTGCCCGGCGGCTGGACCCGGATCCGTGGACCGAAGCCGCTGTTCACGGAGGAGTGGAAACTGCCCTTCGTGCACGTCGAACGCGGGGAGGGCACCAGTTGGTTGAACGCGAAGGTGATCCTCCCGCTGGTCGGTTACGCCCGGCTCTTCGAGTGGGCCTGGGAACGGTGGACGGCCGGTGACCGGCCGACCTTCACGGATCTCGACGACGCGATGGGGAGTGGACGATGACGACGGAGGAACGTGCCCGGCAGGTGGTGCCGCCGGAGGACCGGTACGCGGAGGAACTCGCCTTCCTCGCCGCCCACGACCCGGGTCCGCGGCCGCACGCCTGGCGGCTGACCCCGCGGGCGGTCGTCACCTTCGTCATGGGGTCCGAGGGACCGCTCGCGCTGGAGGAACCGACGGGAGACCTGCCCGACTCGCTCACGATCTCGCAGAAGTACGTGGGTGACCGGGCGCTCGTCGAACGGTGCGTCGTCACGCTCGCGGGTTCCCGCGGTCTGTTGCTCACCGGGGAGCCCGGCACCGCGAAGTCGATGCTCTCGGAACTCCTCTCCGCAGCGATCTGCGGATCGAGCGCCTTCGTCGTCCAGGGCACGGCGGGCACGACCGAGGACCACCTGCGGTACGGCTGGAACTACGGGCAGCTGCTCGCCACCGGCCCGAGCACCGAGGCGCTCGTCCCCAGCCCCCTCATGATGGCGATGGAACGCGGCGCGGTCGCCCGCGTCGAGGAGATCACCCGCTGCCTGCCGGAGGTCCAGGACGCGCTCGTCTCACTCCTGTCGGAACGCCGGATCGCGGTACCCGAGCTCGGTGACCACGCCGTCGCCGCGCGCCCCGGCTTCGCGCTCATCGGGACGGCGAACCTGCGGGATCGCGGCGTCACCGAGATGAGCGCGGCGCTCAAACGGCGCTTCAGTTTCGAGCGGATCGACCCGATCGCCGACCGGTACACCGAGGTCGCGCTCGTCACCGCGCAGGTCCGCTCGGCGCTCGCCGAGTCCGGGGTGCCGACCGCACACGCGGAGCCCGATACCGCCGTCATCGACGCCCTCGTCACCGCCTTCCGTGACCTGCGCACCGGCCGCACCGCCGAAGGGTGGTCCGTCGAGCGGCCCTCGACCGTCCTCTCCACCGCCGAGGCGGTCGCCACCGCGAGCACCGCCGCGCTGTCGAGTGCGTGGTTCCCGGCGGACGCGGACGTGCAGGGCAGTGGGGACACGGTCGGCGCCTCGGGTGCGGGTGCGTCGGTGTCGACGGCGGCGCTCGCGCAGGTCCCGCGCCTGCTCATGGGAGCGGTGCGGAAGGACGACCCCGCCGACGCCGACACCCTCCGTGGCTACTGGGACCTCGCGGTCTCGCGGCGGGCCGAGGCGGGTGACCCCGTCTGGTCGGCCCTCTGGGACCTGCGTGACCGGATTCGAGTGTGGGAATAATGGCGTCCGAGGGCCTCGAGGCCGCCATTCTTTCCACACTGGAATCCGGGTTGATCGGCGTGCGGCACCATTCGCCCGCGCTCGCCCGGGTGATGCCGGAGCTCCTGGACGCGGTCGCCCCGGCGGTCCTCGCGATCGAACTCCCTCCCGAGGCGGCTGCATGGGTCGACCTCATCGCCCATCCACAGGCGCGGGCGCCCCTGGCCCTCGCGCTCGCCCCGCGGGTGGGGGACGATGCGGGTGGTCCCTTGGGGTCGGGTGGTCCCGGTGGTGGCTGGGAGGACTCCCCGTCCTTCTACCCCTTCGCCGAGGTGAGCCCCGAGCTCGTTGCCCTGCGCTGGGCGCGGGAGAACGGGGTCCCGGTCGAGTGCATCGACCTGAGTGTCACGGTGCGGTGGGTGTCGGACGACGTGCCGCTCGTCGTCACGGATCCATCGGGTGATGACGGAGCCGGCGAGGACGGAGCTGCGCGGCGGCGGGCGCGCGAAAGGCTGCCCGACTGGGACACCGCCGTCGAGGCCCGCACCGTGGGCGCAGGCGCCACCGCGGTGCGGCGTGCCGCGCTCGCCTACGGCACGGGTCTGCGCATGCTGACCCCGCCTCGGGCGTCCGGACCGGGCGAGGATCGGCGCACGCTCCTGCGCGAATCGGCCATGCGCGAGGGACTGCGCCGCGCAAGGGAGTCGGCCCGGGAACGATCGGCGGACGGGCCCGTCGTCGCCGTCATCGGCGCCTTCCACGCCCCGGCGCTCGTGAACGCACTCGTGACGGACACGGAGCTCGCCGCCGCGGACCGGGCAGCGCTCCGGGGTGCTTCGGCGTCGGGGAGGGCGGCGGGAGACAACGCTGCGGCGGGGACGGCAGGACGGTCCCGCGAGGTCGTCACCTCGCTCGTGCCCTACGAGTCCTCGCGGCTCGACGCACGCTCGGGGTATCCGGCCGGGGTGCTCGACCCCGAGTGGCACCACCGCGTCCTCGAGGTCGGGGAGGACCCGGACGGGGTGCAGCGGGTGGCCGCGGAGATGCTCACCGACACCGCCCGCCGGGTTCGCGCCGAAGGGTACCCCTGCGGCACCGGCGAGGTGACGGAGGCGGTCCGCCTCGCGCAGGACCTCGCGAGCCTGCGGGGTCTGCCGGCCGCGGGGCGCAGCGAACTGTGGGAGGCCGTCGACACCGTCTTCGCCCAGGGTGAGGACCACGGCCGCGGCCGTGCGGTCCGGGAGGCGGCGCACCGTGCGCTCGTCGGGACGCGGCACGGGAAGGTGGCCCCGGGGACCCCGGAACCGGCGCTCGCCGAGGCGGTCGTCGAGGACCTGCGGGACCTGCGGCTCCTCGACCGGGCGCTCGACCCCGTGCGGCGCCGGGAGGTGCTGCGCCTCGACCCCTTGCGCAGTCCCCTCGACGCCCGGCGCGAGGTGTTCTTCGCACGCACCGCTACGGCCGGGATGGCGGTCGCGAACCCGGTCGAGGGCACCGGTGTCGGCGGAGTGGCGACCGTGACGACGCGATGGCAGCTGGTCGACCCCGCGGTCGTCCGGGCCCGGGCGGCGGGACGGGTGGCGCTCGGGACCCGGACCGATCAGGTGGCCCGCGCCGTGCTGCGGCACGAGTTGCGGGCCGTCGCAAGTGAGCAGGGGGATTCCGGTGGGTCCCCGGCCGCGGGTTCGCCCGTGACGGGACTCGGGCACGGGGGAGCGGGACCGGCCGAGCGGGCCTCGCGGGTGTTCCGGAAGGCGGTGGCCTGCGGACTGACGGAGGTCGCCGCCCAGGCACTCGCCGCGGTCCGGGCCGGTCTCCCGGGGGCCGGCCTCGACACGGTGCTCGACGTCGTCGGGGACCTCGATTCGCACACTTCCCGCTCGGTGGCCGGTGCCCGGGTCGCGGGGATGGAGCGCCTCGATGCCGCCGTCGCCCAGGTGCGGAAGGAGGCGCTCGCCGCGCTCGTTCCCCTGCTCGACGGGCTGGCGGGGAGTACGGACCCGGCGGACGCACGCCGTCTGGGCGACCTCGCGCGGACGGTCGGCGGTGAGGGCGTCCGGTTGCACGCGGTGCTCGACCGTCTGGCCACCACCGCCGCCCCGACCCTGGCCGCCGGTGCCCTGGCCGCACGCGAGGTGATGGACCCGGGATCGCGCCTGGGCACCCTGGTCGCGGAGGCCCGGCGGCACGTGACCGGGGGTTCGACGGCGGACCGGCGGCACCGGATGCAGCAGTGGCTTGCCGGGTTCCTCGCCGCGGCGGGACACCTGGTCATCGAGAGCGAGGAGGTCCGCGCCGGGCTGGCCGAAGCGGTCGAGGCGCTCGCCGACCGGGACTTCGTCGCCCGCCTGCCCGCGTTGCGCAGCGGGTTCGAGGTGCTCGACGACCGTGCCTGTGACCGACTCCTCGCCCAGCTGGGACGGACGCGTGGTGAGGGGAGCGGAGGCCGCGTTGGGAGTGGACGGGGAGCGCGGGGTGACGTGAACGGAAGCCACGCCGGGAGCGGACGGGGAGCGAGGCCCGAGGTCGATCCCGACCTCCTCGTTCTGTGGGCCCAGGAAGACCAGGAGGCGGCCGACCGGGTGGCGGCGGGGCTCGCCTCGGCGGCGTTCTCGCCGGCAGAGCGGTGGAAGCTCGTGCTCGGACGGCACGGTGGCAGCCTGCGGGCGGGCAGCCCGGCGGGGCGGTTGGCGCGGGTGCTGGAGAGGAGTCACGGGGCGCGCACCTCGCCGGGCGAGGACGACGGGCTGGGCGGGTACGGCGGCGACGGTGCGGACGGTGGCACGCATCCCGGCGACGGCGCCGGTGACGGGCCGCCGGAGCCGATGGTGCGACGGTGGGACGAGATCGACCTCGCGGACCTGTTCGGTGAGGACGTGCGGGACGAGGTGCTCGCGACGGCCGCCGCTCACGGCGACACGAGTGCGCTCCTGGCGCTCGATCCGGAGGCGGTCACCCCCTCGGCGGACCTGCTCACGGACCTGTTGAACCTCGCCCGTGGCATGCCGGAGGGGCGCGTGGAGAAGCTCCGACCGCTCGTGCAGCGGTGCGTCGACGCGCTGGCCGCGGCCCTGCGGACCGAACTGCGCCCGGCGCTCACCGGGCTCGGCACCAACCGGCGGACCCGGCGGCGCACGCGGCTGTTCGACGCGGCGGCGACGATCCGGGCGAACCTCACCCAGGTCGTGGCGCTGCCGGACGGGACCCGGCGGATCGTGCCGCGTGACCCGATCTTCCGGCAGCGGGCCATGCAGCACGTGGGGTGGCACGTGGTCGTGCTCGTCGACGTGTCCGGGTCGATGGAACGGTCGACGGTGTTCGCCGCGCTCACCGCGGCGGTGCTGGCCGGGGTGCCCTCCCTGTCGGTGAGCTTCCTGACCTTCTCGACCCAGGTGGCCGACCTGAGCGAGCACGTGGACGACCCCCTGTCGCTCCTGTTGGAGGTGGCGATCGGGGGCGGGACGGACATCGGACGCGGGCTCGACGCCGCGGCCGCCGCGGTGCAGGTGCCCGAACGCACCCTGCTGGCCGTCATCACCGATTTCCAGGACGGGGGAGAGCGGTCGCACCTGCTCGGGCGGGTGCGGGCGCTGGCGGAATCAGGTGTGGCGATGCTCGGGTGTGCGGCGCTCGACGACGACGGGCAGGCGGTGTACGACGTCGCGGTCGCCCGCCAGGTGGCCGCGGCCGGCATGCCGGTGGCCGCCGTGACCCCGGCCGGTCTGGCCGGATGGGTCCGCGACGTGGTGGGGAGCCGGAAGTGAGCGGGGTGGTGGCAGCAGCGGGAGAATTCTGGCCCCGTGAATCCGTTCGGCCCCGTGAGATGGGCATATATCGGGGCCAAAGCGATTCACGAGGCCGGAACTGCGGGGGAACCCGATGAGCGGGGTGTCGGCTCTCGTCGCCGCGGTCTCCCCGGCCACTTTCGCCACCGCGATCGAGGGTGCGAAGCCGCGGATCCGGAAGAAGGCGGAGTCGCTGGTCGCCGAGCACGACTCGTGGGAGTTCGGCAGTGCGGAGGTGCGGATCGGGACGGCGACCGTCGGTGTCGACGGTTCGGGTGCGCTCGTCTGCGACTGCCTGCTGTCCCCGAAGTGCGCGCACGTGCTCGCGGTGGCCCTCGCCGTGCAGGAATCCCGTTCGCAGGACGACCAGGGACCACCGTCCGCCCCCGAACCGTCGACTGGGCAGATATTCCCCGGCGGGAACCGTTCATCGGGCACTTCCTCCCGGTCGATCGGGCAGGATCCGGCACACCTCACCGAGGCCCAGCGTGCGGCGCTCGACGCGGCGGAGGATGCCCTCGACCTCGTCCTCAGGCGGGGGATCGCCGGGCTCACCTCGACCGATGTCGCCGGGATCCTCCGGGTGGTGCACATCTGTCGGGTCGTGGGACTCGTGCGCCTGGGAGCGACCCTGACCGCGCTGCACACCGTCGTGCGGGACCGGCGAACGGAGGGCCACCACCCCGTGGTGACGAGGTCCGGGCTCGGAAACACTGGGTCAGGACACTCCGGTGTCGCGGCACGGGGGTACAGGGCCGGTCCGGCCACCGCAGGCACAACCGGCGCGGGCGCGGCCGGGGCCGGAGGGTCCGGGCCGGGAGGGACGGGCACCTCGGGAGCGGGGGAGACGAGGGAGAAGCCTCCGCTGCACGTGGTGGAGGTCGTCCGGGCGACCTGCCTGGCGGTGCTCGCGCTGCGGCGGGCGGACGCGGTGGGCGCGGTCGGGACGGCGGAACTCGGCGAGGCGCGGCGGACCTACCGACCGGTCGGCAGCCTGTGGGTGCGCGGGGTGGCCTGCGAACCGGTCGTGACGGACGCGGGGTATGCGGGCGTGGTCACCTGGTTCGTCGGCGCGGACGGCGGGACGTACCGGCTGTCCTCCGTGCTGCCCGGCGAGGTCGAGTCGGTGGCGCGGGCGTACCGAGCGGGTGCGCGGCTCGCGGATCTGGGGCTCGCACCCCGGGACCTGGCACGCGGCGCGGTGCTGCTCACGGGTGCGACGGTGAGCGAGGACGGGACGCTCGGCCGGCCGAAGGACCTCCGCGCGATGGTGGTGGCCCCGGATCCGGTGGGTGCTGGGTCGGTCGGTACCGGGTCGGTGGGTGCTGGGTCGGTGGGCACCGCTACGGCCGGTGGCGGGGCACCGGGACTTCCGGCGGGTTGGACGCGGGTGACCGGGCGGATCGCGTCCGATGCCCGCGGCCTCCGGGTCGGTGCGGAGCGGTACCGGTGGACTCCGGCGGCCAGGCGACTGGGCGTCGGTGAGGTGCCGGGAGGTCACGACGCCGAGGTGGCGGGCGGTCCCGATGCCGAGGTGGAAGGAGGCCACGACGCCGAGGTGGCGGTCCTCGTCCGCGGCCGCGAGGTCATGGCGGTCGAGTACACGGATCCGGGCAACGACGGCGGTGACACTGAGACGCGCCTGTGGTTTCCGGGACTCGATCGCTACACCCCGCCGAATGACGAGAACACCGCGGACGGATCGGGCCGGAGCGGTCGGGTCGAGGGTCGGGCTGATGGTCGGGGTATCGGTCGGACCGCGGGTGCCGGTGTCATGGATCGGGCCCGGCTCGCCGCGGATGCCTTCCCGGAATCCCGACGTGGGCCACGCGCGGTGCTCGGTACCTGGGTCCGGGCGATCGTCGAGCACGGAAGCGGAGTGCTGCAGCGTGACCACCGCACGCTCGAAGCCGACGTCGTCTGGTTGCGGGCCCACGGGTCACCCCACCGCGCGGGGTTGTTGGAGGAATCGGGCGCCTCGGCGGCGGGTGGTGGGGACACTGCTGGTGCCGGAGAAGCGGGCTTGATCCGCGCGTGGACGAAGGCAGCTGTGGCCCTCGGTGACCTCTAGGCGGCGAGCCGGGACCCGTGCGAAGCAGAGTCGGCCACGCTCGCCAACCGCGCCCATCGCGCCCGCCACACCCTCCACTGTGACCGGAGGAACACCGGTGCGGGTTTCGCCGCGGTCCGGGCTGTGGAATGATGGTGTGGTTTGATTGCCCGGACTCTCATCGGAATTCGTGCGCGATCGGACGCTCCCGCGGTAGACGCCGCGGGGGAAGCAACAGATTAAGGACCGCACAATGCCTCCCAAGAAGAAGGTTTCCGGCCTGATCAAGCTCCAGATCCAGGCAGGTGCTGCCAACCCGGCACCGCCGATCGGTCCGGCGCTGGGTCAGCACGGTGTCAACATCATGGAGTTCTGCAAGGCGTACAACGCCGCGACGGAATCCCAGCGCGGAAACGTCGTGCCGGTGGAGATCACCGTGTACGAGGACCGCTCCTTCACCTTCGTCCTCAAGACCCCGCCGGCCGCCGAGCTCATCAAGAAGGCCGCCGGTATCAAGTCGGGTTCGGCGACCCCGCACACGGTCAAGGTGGGTCACCTCACCGTCGACCAGGTGCGCGAGATCGCCGAGGTCAAGATGCCCGACCTCAACGCCAACGACATCGACGCCGCCAACAAGATCGTGGCCGGCACCGCACGTTCGATGGGTATCACCACCGACGTCGAGATGTGATCCGCTCCCCGGATCGCGCACGGTCACCGTACCGGTGACCACAGGGTCACCCGACCGGTGACCACCTCCGTCTCCCACAGGGACGACTGGACGCGACACGGGGAACAGCACCACTCATCCCACCGTGGAAGGGCCGGCGCGGCCCGGACCACGACTGCAAGGAGAAAAGCAGATGGCAAAGCGCTCGAAGGCCTACCTGGCCGCCGCCGAGAAGATCGCGGCAGACACGTTCTACGAGCCGGCACAGGCGATCAGCCTCGTGCCGGAGACCTCCGTGGCGAAGTACGACGCCACCGTCGAGGTCGCCCTCCGCCTCGGGGTCGACCCCCGCAAGGCGGACCAGATGGTGCGCGGCACCGTCAACCTCCCGCACGGCACCGGCAAGACCGCCCGGGTCCTGGTGTTCGCCGCCGGCGACCGTGCAGAGGCAGCCCGCGAAGCAGGTGCCGACTTCGTCGGTTCCGATGACCTGCTGGAGAAGGTGGCCGGCGGCTGGACGGACTTCGACGCCGCCGTCGCCACCCCGGACATGATGGGCAAGGTCGGCCGCCTGGGTAAGGTGCTGGGTCCCCGTGGCCTCATGCCGAACCCCAAGACGGGCACGGTGACCATGGATGTCGCCAAGGCCGTCAACGACATCAAGGGCGGAAGGATCGAGTTCCGCGTCGACAAGCACTCGAACCTCCACTTCATCGTGGGCAAGGTGTCCTTCGGTGCCGAGAAGCTCCAGGAGAACTTCCAGGCCGCCGTGGACGAGGTGCTCCGCCTCAAGCCGACCTCCGCCAAGGGTCGCTACATCTCCAAGGCCACCGTCACCACGACGAACGGCCCCGGCATCCCGATCGATCCGGCCGCCTTCCGCGCCTGATCGCTCCCGAGAGCCTGCCGCAGGCCCGGTCCGTTCCCCTCTCGTGGGGGCCGGGCCGGGCCTGCCGGCGTTCCGGCGGGAAGTGCAGGGCGCCTCGTCGACGCCCGCCGCCGAGGCGCCCTGCCCTCCCGACGGAACCTTCCTCCCGACGTGAACCGCACCACAATCGGCCGCGTCGAGTTGTGTGCGGCCCGCCGGTCCCTCTAAGCTTGTATCTGCCCAAGACCGTCGGTCTCCTCGGGCGTGAACCCTCCTGAACATCCGGTCCCTTACGGATGCGACGGCGGCGGAACCGAAGAGGACGAAGACTCGTGAAGAGTGACCCACGCAGGTGAAACCAGAACGACAGTTCTCCTCCGCAGGATCCGGTACCTCACGGTGCCCGGCTCCCGGCAGCAGATCGCAGGCGTTCCGTGCTCACTTGCGCGGGACGCCTTTTCTCGTGTCTGGGACGGCCGACATCGTACGAAAGGAACACCATGGCGACGCCCGAAAAGGCAGCCGCGATCGCGGAGATCAAGGAACTCCTTGAGTCCTCCGACGCCGCAGTGCTGACCGACTACCGTGGCCTCACCGTGGCGCAGCTGAAGGATCTGCGCCGCTCGCTCGGTGAGCACGCCACTTACGCCGTGGTGAAGAACACGCTGACCAACCTCGCTGCCAAGGAACTCGGCATCGACGCGTTCGACGGTCACCTCAACGGTCCGACCGCCGTCGCGTTCGTGAAGGGTGAACCGTCCGAGGCCGCGAAGGCTCTGCGTGACTTTGCCAAGGCGAACGACAAGCTGGTCATCAAGGCCGGCCTCCTCGAGGGCAAGGCTCTGTCCGCCGAGGACATCAAGAAGCTCGCCGATCTGGAGTCCCGCGAGGTCCTGCTCGCGAAGGCTGCTGGTGCGATGAAGGGTGGCATGGCCAAGGCCGCCGCCACCTTCCAGGCACCGCTCGTCAAGTTCGTCCGGACCGCCGAGGCTCTTCGCGAGAAGACCGCCGGCGCCGAGGCCGCCTGACACCGAGCTTCACCACACCGAAAACCACCCCGGCGGGACGGGCCGTACGCCCACCTGTGTCCTGCCACCTCACGGAAGGAACTTGCCACCATGGCCAAGCTCACCGCTGAAGAGCTCATCGAGGCTTTCAAGGAGCTCTCCCTCATCGAACTGTCCGACTTCGTGAAGCTCTTCGAGGAGACCTTCGAGGTCGAGGCCGCTGCCCCCGCCGCTGTCGCCGTTGCCGGTGCCCCGGCTGCCGGTGGCGACGACGCTGCTGCCGCTGAGCAGACCGAGTTCGACGTCATCCTCGAGTCCGCAGGCGAGAAGAAGGTCCCGGTCATCAAGGAGGTGCGTGGTCTCACCTCCCTCGGTCTGAAGGAGGCCAAGGAGCTCGTCGACGGCGCACCCAAGGCCATCCTCGAGGGCGTCGACAAGGACGCCGCCGAGAAGGCCAAGGAGGCCCTCGAGGGCGCCGGCGCCACCGTCTCCCTCAAGTGATCCGGGGTGCGACGGTGACGGCGCACAGCCGTCACCGGCCTCGCACCACGCTTCGCTGACGTACGAGGCCCCGACAGGAATCCGTTCCTGCCGGGGCCTCGTCGTATTCATCGAGCGTACGGTCGGTGGCGTTCCCGGGTCGGGATTTTGCCACTGACCGTACGCTCGAACGCGTCAGACCATCGTGCGGGCGGGTGCGCTGTCCGCTTCGTCGGCTGCGACCGCCGCGATGTCGGCGGCCTGCTGCTCGACGAAGGCCCGGTCCACGGGCCGACCGTGCCCCGGCAGGAACGTCCCGATCCCCGCTCCCGAGGCGCCCTGCAGCCCCAGCAGATCCTGCAGGCTGTTCGCCCAGGCCGCCGGCAGCGCGTCGTCGAACTGGGGTGGCGCACCCTCCTCGACCAGGTCACCGACGATCGCCACGTCCCCGACGACGAGGACGAGGTCCGTCTCCGTGTGCCCGGTGAACACGCGCGCCGTCACCTCGACGCCCCCTCCGAGGTCGATCGTGTCCCCGGTGGCGATCGGCTCGATCTCCCCGTGTCCGAGGGTGGACAACTCGCCGATGAGCACGTCGCCCGGGTTCTCGGGCAGCCCGGGTGCCACGGCACCGGCCTCCTCGAACTGCAGATAGGCCGAGGCCGCCCGGTCCCGCACGAAGCCGGCGGAGGCCCGGAACTCGCGCACACCCGGTCCGGTGGGTCCGGATGCCTCCGCGCCCCACCCCGGTACACCACCGGAGAGGAACTGGGCGTTGCCGAAGAAGTGGTCCCAGTGGTCGTGGGTGAGGGCGACGACCAGCGGCCGGTCCCCGGCGATCCGCCTCCACGCAGTGAGCAGTTCCTCGCTCGGTTCCCCACCGGGTCCGGTGTCGACGACGAGGACGGCCTCGGGACCTTCGACGAGGTAGGAGTTCACCGGGACGGTGAGAGTCCCGTCGGTGAGCACGGTCGTGTGCACGTGGATGCGCGGTCCGGGTGTGCCCGGGGAGATTTCGTTCGGCATGCGCCCAGGGTAGTGGTCGGGTGGGCCTGCACGGTCGCCCGGATCGAGTGCGAGGTGAGTGGCATCTCGCACTCGAGGGAGAGGCCGTGGGAGTCGACGTGGTGGGCGGATTCCTCTTCGGTCCGTGAGGGCGGGTTGGTCTTCGGTCCCTGAGCAGGGTTCGGTGTCCGAGGGGCGGCGTAGGCTGGATCACATGACGATGATCAGGGAGGAACTGCTGGCATACGCGGTGGAGATCCCGGGCGTCGAGGGGTACCGGGCGGTGTACGGCTCGAGGGTGTGGGGCCTGCCGGAGCCGGAGCGTGAGGGGCTCTTCCGTGAAGTCACCGAGGTCGAGTACGCCCTCGACGTCATCGGCTGCGAGACCGACATGGGCCTGGCCGAGTTCGCGGACCGGCCGGGGACCATCCGCGGTCGGTGGCAGGAGTCGGTGAGTAAGAAGTACGAGATCGTGCTCGTGGTCGATTCCACGGGCGACGCCCGGTTGTTCGCCGACGTCGAACTGCCACTCACCGAGAACCGCGATGCCGCGGAGGTCTGGCACTCGCCATCGGCACGCGGGTGGTCCGATCCCGGGTACGACGCACTGTTCGCCGCCGTCGATGTGGTGCTGGCCCGGGAGGACCGGACCAAGACCTTCATGTACATCGGTCAGAAGGACGTCCCACGGGTCGGGTACTCACACCTGGCGTTGGCGGAGGAGCCGGAGGCCACGGGTGGTGCAGGGGTGCCGGGAATCTCTGGAGGACAGGGCGCCTCGGCGGCGGACGGAGGCGACGGTACCGGTGCGGTCCCGGAAGACGACGGCCGGGCGGTGCTGACGCTCGGCGACCGGCGCGGCTCCCTGTGGGCGGACGACCCGGCGGTCGTGCAGGTGCGCTCGCGCGGGTTCCGGCTCGCGCAGATCGAACGGTGCTCGGTGCTGGAGGTCGGCGCCGACCTGGAGGTCCCCGCGGTGCCCGCCGGTATGGAGGTCGTCACGTGGGTCGACACCCTGCCGGAGGAGCACCTGGCGCGGATGGCCGACGTCAACACGGTGTTCGCGCGGGACGTGCCCAAGGGGGACCTCGACTTCGAGCTGGAGATCGACACGCCGGAGAAGATCCGGGAACGGGAGAAGGTGCGGGCTGCCTCCGGGACCCGTTCCTACGGCACCGCGCTGTGGGACCGGGAGGCGGACGTGTTCGCGGGCATGACGGCCTTCGGGGTCGACGCCGGGAACGCCCATGCCTACCAGGGTGCGACGGTGACCCGTCCGGAGTACCGGGGGAGGGGCCTGGCCGGGGCGCTCAAGCTGCTCAACGCGGCGCATCTGCGGAGTGCGGCGCCGGGGGTCGGGCGGGTCTACACGTGGAACGCCGCGGAGAACGACGCGATGCTCGCGATCAACAACCGGGTGGGGTTCCGTCCGGTCTTCATGGAGTCCGCCTGGGAGCGGGTGACCGACTGACACCGGGCGACCCGACACCGACCGGCAGGGCGCTCACCTGGCCCGGCGTGGAGGAGTGTGACGGAGAACAGGTGACCTTACCACACAGGACTTGCCAACCGGCAAACGCAGGTCTACTCTGGATATTTGCGTTGCTTTGCCTTCGTGGTGCCTTCATATAGCGGTGGGCCCACCGGAGTTCCAAGGAAGTTCGTGACGGTCCGGATTGGGACTCGCGGTCGGACACACGTCCACCCCGCGTCCCGCCCGTGACCCGCCACATCGGCTTCCGATGGTGTCTCCGAACCCCTGCACACAGCGAGGGTGCAGCAGAGCCGGACTGATCAGGTGAACCCTTCGGAAGGATCCCATTGGCCGCCGCCAACGAACACACCAGGACCGCCAATCCGCCCCAGCGAGTGTCTTTCGCCAAGATCCACGAGCCCCTCGAGGTCCCGGATCTGCTCGGTCTGCAGACCGACAGCTTCGACTGGCTGATCGGCAACGAGGCATGGCAGGACCGCGTCATCGAGGCGACCGAGCGTGGGGACGACTCCGTCGCGACCACCGCCGGCCTCGAGGACATCTTCGAGGAGATCTCCCCGATCGAGGACTTCGGGGGCTCCATGTCCCTGTCCTTCCGGGAGCACCGCTTCGAGCCGCCCAAGTACTCGATCGACGAGTGCAAGGAACGCGACATCACCTACTCGGCTCCGCTGTTCGTCACCGCGGAGTTCATGAACAACAACACCGGTGAGATCAAGTCCCAGACGGTCTTCATGGGTGACTTCCCGCTCATGACCGACAAGGGCACCTTCATCATCAACGGCACCGAGCGCGTGGTCGTCTCGCAGCTCGTCCGTTCCCCGGGTGTCTACTTCGAGCGTGCGGCGGACAAGACCTCGGACAAGGACATCTACTCGGCCAAGGTCATCCCGTCCCGCGGTGCATGGCTGGAGTTCGAGGTCGACAAGCGTGACCAGGTGGGTGTGCGCCTGGACCGCAAGCGCAAGCAGTCCGTGACCGTCCTGCTCAAGGCGCTCGGTTGGACCGAGTCGCAGATCCTCGAGGAGTTCGGCGAGTTCGAGTCCGTCCGGGAGACCCTGGCCAAGGACACCGTCGAGACCCGCGAGGACGCGCTGCTCGACATCTACAAGAAGCTGCGTCCCTCGGAGCCGGCGACCGTCGAGGCCGCAGAGAACC
Source organism: Brevibacterium litoralis (assembly GCF_040212315.1). Taxonomy (NCBI): domain Bacteria; kingdom Bacillati; phylum Actinomycetota; class Actinomycetes; order Micrococcales; family Brevibacteriaceae; genus Brevibacterium; species Brevibacterium litoralis. Next base: position 41,546 of record NZ_JBDIUY010000012.1, read on the forward strand.
TCCTGAAGAACCTGTACTTCAACCCCAAGCGCTACGACCTGGCGAAGGTCGGCCGCTACAAGGTCAACCGGAAGCTGGGCCTCGACGCCCCGCTGTCGGACTCGGTGCTGTCCGTCGACGACATCGTCGCGACCATCCGCTTCATCGTCTCGCTGCACGCCGACAAGGAGACCATGAAGGGTCAGGCCGGCGAGGACGAGGTCCGCGTCGCGCTCGACGACATCGACCACTTCGGCAACCGCCGCATCCGCGCCGTCGGTGAGCTCATCGAGAACCAGCTGCGCACGGGCCTGTCCCGCATGGAGCGCGTGGTCCGTGAGCGCATGACGACGCAGGACGTCGAGGCCATCACGCCGCAGACGCTCATCAACATCCGCCCGGTGAACGCCGCGATCAAGGAGTTCTTCGGGACCTCCCAGCTGTCGCAGTTCATGGACCAGAACAACCCGCTGGCCGGTCTGACGCACAAGCGTCGTCTCTCCGCGCTGGGTCCGGGCGGTCTGTCGCGCGACCGCGCCGGCATGGAGGTCCGCGACGTCCACCCCTCGCACTACGGACGTATGTGCCCGATCGAGTCCCCAGAGGGCCCGAACATCGGTCTGATCGGTTCGCTCGCGTCCTTCGCGCGCATCAACCCCTTCGGCTTCATCGAGACGCCCTACCGCAAGGTCGTCGACGGGGTCGTCACCGAGGAGACCGAGTACCTCACGGCGGACGACGAGCTGGCCTACAACATCGCGCAGGCCAACGCCCCGCTCACCGACGACCAGCGCTTCGCCGAGGACCACGTCCTGGCCCGTCCGGCCGGTGGTGGCGGTGAGGCGGAGCTCCTCCCCTCGACCGAGGTCCACTTCATGGACGTCTCGGCCCGCCAGATGGTGTCCGTCGCCGCCGCGCTCATCCCGTTCCTCGAGCACGACGACGCCAACCGCGCCCTCATGGGTGCGAACATGCAGCGTCAGGCGGTCCCGCTGGTCCGTGCGGAGGCACCCTTCGTCGGTACCGGCATGGAGTACCGTGCCGCCGTCGACGCCGGTGACGTCATCGTGGCAGAGAAGGCCGGTGTCGTGACCGAGGTGTCCGCCGACCACGTGACGGTGCAGAACGACGACGCCTCGTACTCCACGTACAAGGCCGCCAAGTTCGTCCGGTCCAACCACGGCACCTCCTACAACCAGAAGGTGCTCGTCGACGAGGGCGACCGCGTCGAGGTCGGTGCCGTCCTGGCCGACGGTCCGGCCACCGAGAACGGTGAGATGGCCCTGGGCAAGAACCTGCTCGTCGCCATCATGTCCTGGGAGGGTTACAACTTCGAGGACGCCATCATCCTGTCCCAGCGCATGGTGCAGGACGACGTCCTCTCCTCGATCCACATCGAGGAGCACGAGGTCGACGCCCGCGACACCAAGCTCGGTGCCGAGGAGATCACGCGGGACATCCCGAACATCTCCCCGGACGCGCTGGCCGACCTGGACGACCGCGGCATCATCCGTATCGGTGCCGAGGTCTCCGACGGCGACATCCTCGTCGGCAAGGTCACCCCGAAGGGTGAGACCGAGCTGACCCCGGAGGAGCGCCTGCTGCGCGCCATCTTCGGTGAGAAGTCGCGCGAGGTCCGCGACACCTCGCTCAAGGTGCCGCACGGCGAGGAGGGCACCGTCATCGGCGTCAAGGTCTTCGACCGCGACAACGACGACGAGCTGGCCCCCGGCGTCAACCAGATGGTCCGCGTCTACGTGGCCCAGCGCCGCAAGATCAAGGTCGGCGACAAGATGGCCGGCCGGCACGGCAACAAGGGCGTCATCTCGCGCATCCTCGCGCAGGAGGACATGCCGTTCATGGAGGACGGCACCCCGATCGACATCATCCTCAACCCGCACGGCATCCCGCGTCGTATGAACATCGGTCAGGTGTTCGAGGTCCACCTCGGCTGGATCGCCAAGCAGGGCTGGAAGATCGAGGGCAACCCCGAGTGGGCCAAGGACCTGCAGGCGCACTTCGACCGTGAGGTCGAGCCGGGTGCCCGCGTCGCCACGCCGGTGTTCGACGGCGCGCACGAGGAGGAGCTGCGGGGTCTGCTCGACTCCACGATCCCCAACCGCGACGGCGTGCGCATGATCGACTCCTCCGGCAAGGCCCGTCTGTTCGACGGCCGTTCCGGTGAGCCGTTCCCGTACCCGATCTCGGTCGGCTACATGTACATGCTGAAGCTCCACCACCTGGTGGACGACAAGATCCACGCACGTTCGACCGGTCCGTACTCGATGATCACCCAGCAGCCGCTCGGTGGTAAGGCGCAGTTCGGTGGTCAGCGCTTCGGTGAGATGGAGGTCTGGGCCCTGGAGGCGTACGGCGCCGCCTACACCCTGCAGGAGATCCTGACCACCAAGTCCGATGACGTCGTGGGCCGCGTGAAGGTCTACGAGGCCATCGTCAAGGGTGAGAACCTGCCGGACCCGGGCATCCCGGAGTCCTTCAAGGTCCTCATCAAGGAAATGCAGTCGCTCTGCCTGGACGTGGAGGTTCTCGCCTCCGACGGCATGGAGGTGTCGATGCGCGACCAGGACGACGAGGTGTACCGCGCCGCGGAGGAGCTGGGCATCAACCTGTCCCGCAACGAGGCCAACACCGTCGAAGAAGTCTGACAACCACACCTTCAGCCTTTACGAACGTGAGAACGACGACCCGAACCCGCGGTCGTCACGAGAAAGAGGATTTTCGTGCCTGACGTCAATTTCTTCGACGAACTGCGCATCGGCCTGGCCACGGCGGAGGACATCCGCAAGTGGTCCCACGGTGAGGTCAAGAAGCCCGAGACCATCAACTACCGCACCCTGAAGCCGGAGAAGGACGGTCTCTTCTGCGAGCGGATCTTCGGTCCCACCCGGGACTGGGAGTGCGCCTGCGGCAAGTACAAGCGTGTCCGCTTCAAGGGCATCATCTGCGAGCGCTGCGGCGTCGAGGTGACCCGTGCCAAGGTGCGCCGTGAGCGGATGGGCCACATCGAACTCGCCGCCCCGGTCACGCACATCTGGTACTTCAAGGGTGTGCCCTCCCGTCTGGGCTACCTGCTCGACCTCGCCCCGAAGGACCTGGAGAAGGTCATCTACTTCGCGGCGTACATGATCACCGACGTGGATGAAGAGTCCCGTCACCGTGACATGCCGTCCCTGCAGGCCCAGGTCGACGTCGAGCTCAAGCAGATGGAGGAGCGCCTCCACGCCAACATCCACAAGCGCCAGGTCAAGATGGAGGAGGACATCGCGGCACTCGAGGCCGACGGTGCCAAGGAATCCGCCATCGACAAGGTCAAGACGCAGGCGGAGAAGGAGATCAAGGCCCTCCGCCGGCGCCTCGACCGCGACCAGGACCGCCTCCGCGAGGTGTGGGACAGGTTCAAGAACCTCAAGGTCTCCGACCTCGAGGGCGACGAGATGCTCTACCGCGAGATGTTCCGTCGCTTCGGCATGTACTTCGAGGGCTCCATGGGTGCCCAGGCCCTCCAGAAGCGTCTCCAGGACTTCGACCTGGAGGCCGAGGCGGAGAACCTGCGCGAGCTCATCAAGACCGGCAAGGGTCAGCGCAAGACCCGTGCGCTCAAGCGCCTCAAGGTCGTCAACGCCTTCCTCACGACGGACAACCGTCCCGAGGGCATGGTGCTCGACGCGATCCCGGTGATCCCGCCGGAGCTGCGTCCGATGGTCCAGCTGGACGGTGGCCGCTTCGCGACCTCCGACCTCAACGACCTGTACCGTCGCGTGATCAACCGCAACAACCGCCTCAAGCGTCTGCTCGACCTGGGTGCGCCGGAGATCATCGTCAACAACGAGAAGCGGATGCTCCAGGAGGCCGTCGACTCGCTGTTCGACAACGGTCGCCGTGGTCGTCCGGTCACCGGTCCGGGCAACCGCCCGCTCAAGTCGCTGTCCGACATGCTCAAGGGCAAGCAGGGCCGCTTCCGGCAGAACCTGCTCGGTAAGCGCGTCGACTACTCGGGCCGTTCGGTCATCGTCGTCGGCCCGACTCTGCAGCTGCACCAGTGCGGTCTGCCCAAGACGATGGCACTCGAGCTCTTCAAGCCCTTCGTCATGAAGCGTCTGGTGGACCTCAACCACGCGCAGAACATCAAGTCGGCCAAGCGCATGGTCGAACGCCAGCACGGTCAGGTCTGGGACGTCCTCGAAGAGGTCATCACCGAGCACCCCGTGCTGCTCAACCGCGCACCGACGCTGCACCGTCTGGGCATCCAGGCCTTCGAGCCGCAGCTCATCGAGGGCAAGGCCATCCAGCTCCACCCGCTCGTCTGCTCGGCCTTCAACGCCGACTTCGACGGTGACCAGATGGCCGTGCACCTCCCGCTGTCGGTCGAGGCCCAGGCCGAGGCCCGCGTGATGATGCTCGCCGCGAACAACATCCTCAAGCCCTCGGACGGCAAGCCCGTGACCATGCCCTCGCAGGACATGATCATCGGTCTGTACCACCTCACCTCCGTGCGCACGGGTGTGCCGGGTGCCGGTCGTGCCTTCACCTCGATCGCCGAGGCCCAGATGGCCGCCGACCGCGGTGAGCTCGACTACGGCTCCGAGGTCACCATCCGCATCCACGACGTGGTGCCCGGTGGCGACATCGTGTCCGAGGACGGTTCGACCGAGCCGCGCGAGATGACGGTGCAGACGACCCTGGGTCGCGCCCTGTTCAACGAGCTGCTGCCGGCCGACTACGGCTTCGTCAACCGCACGGTCGACAAGAAGACGCTCTCGGCGATCATCAACCGCCTGGCGGACAAGTTCCCCACGGGTGTCACGGCACGCACGCTCGACGCCTTCAAGGCCGCGGGCTTCTACTGGGCCACCCGGTCCGGTCTGTCCGTCGCCATGACGGACGTCGTCTCCCCGTCCTCCAAGGAGGGCATGCTGGAGGAGGCGGAGGTCGCCTCGGCGAAGATCCAGGAGCAGTTCGACTTCGGTATGCTCACCGACGACGAGCGCCGTTCCGAGCTCGTGAAGATCTGGTCGGAGACCACCGACAAGGTCGCCGATGCGATGCAGGAGAACTTCCCGGAGGGCAACTCCGTGCTCCGCCTCGTCGAGTCCGGTGCCTCCGGTAACTGGACGCAGGTCCGTCAGCTCGCCGGTATGCGCGGCCTGGTGACGAACCCGAAGGGTGAGATCATCCCGCGTCCGATCAAGTCGAACTACCGCGAGGGCCTCTCCGTCCTCGAGTACTTCATCGCCTCGCACGGTGCCCGTAAGGGTCTGGCCGACACCGCTCTGCGTACGGCCGACTCGGGTTACCTGACCCGTCGTCTGGTCGACGTCTCGCAGGACGTCATCATCCGCGCCGAGGGCACCGACTCGAAGGTGGGCATCACCCTGCCCGTCGCCGAGGAGGACGCGAACGGTGTGCTCGTGGCGCACGAGAACGTGGAGACCAGCGTCTGCGGTCGCCTCACGGTCCAGGACGTCACGGACGCCGACGGCAACGTCATCGTCCCGGCCAAGACCGACGTCACCATGGAGCACGTCGAGGCGCTCGTCGCCGCCGGTGTGCGCGAGGTGAAGCTGCACTCGGTCCTCACCTCGGACAACGACGTGGAGATCAGCTCCGAGCACTACGGCCGGTCGCCGGCCACCGGTAAGACGGTGGATATCGGTGAGGCCGTCGGTACGGTCGCCGCGCAGTCCATCGGTGAGCCCGGTACCCAGCTGACGATGCGTACCTTCCACACCGGTGGTGTGGCCGCCGGCGGCGGGGGCGACATCACGCAGGGTCTGCCCCGCGTGACCGAGCTCTTCGAGGCCCGGACGCCCAAGGGTTACGCCCCGATCGCTGAGGCCGGTGGCCGCGTGAAGGTCGACGACAGCCGCAAGAGCCGTTACGTCATCATCGTCCCGGACGACGGTGGCGAGGAGGTCGAGCACGCCGTCGGTCGCCGCGCCAAGCTGCTGGTCGAGGACGGGCAGTCCGTCATGGCCGGGCAGAAGCTCATCGAGGGTGCGGTCGACCCCAAGCAGGTGCTGCGCATCCTGGGTCGCCGTGCCGCCGAGCGCTTCCTGGTGGACGAGGTCCAGAAGGTGTACCGCTCGCAGGGCGTGGGCATCCACGACAAGCACATCGAGGTCATCGTGCGGCAGATGCTCCGTCGCGTGACGGTCATCGAGCCCGGCGACACGAACCTGCTGCCCGGTGAGCTCGTGGACCGCGGTCGGTACAAGCAGGAGAACCAGCGCGTCGTCGCCGAGGGTGGTACCCCGGCCTCGGCACGTGACGAGCTCATGGGTATCACCAAGGCCTCGCTCGCCACCGACTCCTGGCTCTCGGCCGCCTCCTTCCAGGAGACGACCCGCGTCCTCACCGAGGCCGCGCTCGAGGGCAAGTCCGACCCGCTGCTCGGTCTCAAGGAGAACGTCATCCTCGGTAAGCTCATCCCGGCCGGCACGGGCCTGCACAAGTTCCGTGACCAGATCGTGGAGCCCACCGACGAGGCGAAGTCCGAGATCTACTCGAACCCCTACGGCGACTTCTACGCGTCGATGGACACCAGCGCCGTCCCGCTGGACGAGTACAACTTCGGCGGTTTCACCAACTGAGGTGAACCCTGAGGTGCCGGCTCCCTGAGCGGGCATGAGGAAGGGCCCGGATCCGAGAGGATCCGGGCCCTTCCTCATGCCGCCGACGAGGCGCCTCGGCGGCGTGGAACTCAGCCGGTGGGGTGCCGGGGGTGGGGCGGCGTCAGGCTCAGCCCAGCAACACCTGGATCTCGTCCCAGCGTTCCTGCGGGACGGTGTTGAGGCGGTCGACGGCGTCCTTGAGCTGCACGTGTGCGATGTCGGTGCCGGACAGGGCGGCCATGTGTCCCCACTTGCCCTGGTGGGCGATGTCGACGGCGGCCATCCCCAGGCGGGTGGCGAGCACCCGGTCGAACGCGGTGGGGGACCCGCCGCGCTGCAGGTGGCCGAGGGTCACCGGCCGGGTCTCGATCCCGGTGCGCTCCTCGATGATGGGCGCCAGGTGGTCGCCGATCCCGCCCAGGCGCACTCGCCCGTGCTTGTCGGTGCCGCGGTCGGACACCTCCTCGTCCATGCCGACCGGCTTGAACCCTTCCGCGACGACGACGATCGGCGCACGGCCACGGTCCCAGGCGCTCGTCACCCATTCGCAGATCTGTTCGTAGCTCTGCGGGAACTCGGGGATGAGGACGGCGTGCGCACCGGAGGCCATGCCGGCCTGCAGGGCGATCCAGCCGACGTTCCGCCCCATCACTTCGATAACCATGCACCGGTGGTGGGACTCCGCGGTCGTGCGGATCCGGTCGATCGACTCACTGGCGATCGCCTGGGCGGTGTCGAACCCGAAGGTGTAGTCGGTGTCGTCCAGGTCGTTGTCGATCGTCTTCGGCACGCCGATGACGTTCATGCCCTCGTCGTTGGCCAGGCGGGCGGCCCCGGACAGGGTGCCCTCGCCACCGATGGCGATGAGTGCGTCGAGCCCGCGGCGCACCATCACCTGCTTCATCTGGTCCGGCCCGCCGTCCGAGTAGGGGTGTGTGCGGCTGGTGCCGAGGATCGTGCCGCCGCGTCCGCTCAGACCCCGGACGTCGTGCTGGTGGAGGGGGAACATGTCGTCCTCGAGCAGCCCGCGCCAGCCGTCGCGGATGCCGGTGAACGAGTACCCGTAGCCGCGGATGCCCTTGCGGACCGCGCCACGGATGACGGCGTTGAGACCCGGCGCGTCGCCGCCGGAGGTGAGGATGCCGATGTGCATGGAGAAGCTCCTGGGTCACGTCGAGACGGTCGGATCCGAGAACGGGGAGGATCTGGGTTGATCACCGCCCACTCTAATGTGCGCGGGTGACGAGCAAGTGTCCTCTCCCGGTAGAGGACGGTGGCGGCTGCCGAGGGCAGGGCGCCTCGGCCGCGGTCACCCGGCGGTGCGGTTCGCGTCCTTGGGATAGCGCCGGTGGAGCTTGACGTCGCTTCCGCCGAGCACGTTGACGCCGGTGAGGACCAGGGTGCCGTTCGAGCCGTCGCCCTGGGCGTTCTTCTTGATCCCGGACCCGCCGAGCACGTTCGCGGTGCGGTCGATGATCCGTACACCCGGCGGTACGTAGAGGTTGTTGCCGCCCATGAAGGTGTGGCATTCCATGGTGACCTCGGCGTCGGGGTGGGTGAGGACCTCGGTGAGGTCGACGTTGTCGCCGCCCAGCAGCGCCCAGGTCTGCGTGTGGGTGGTGCCTTCCGGCAGGGTCACGTTCTTGCCGCCGAGCACGGCGAGCGAGGTGTCCCCGCCCATCTGCCCGAAGGTCGCCGGCAGGTGCGGGTCGCGCAGGTGCGGGTCGCGCGGGACCGGCGGGTGGGCTCCGGGTCGGCGGGCCAGGTCCGTTCCCGGACCACCCGCTCCCGAGGCGCCCTGCCCCCGGCCCCGTCCCTGTCCTTCCGGGTCCACCTGGCGCACGATAGTCGCGGCGAGGTCCTGTCCCTCGGGGAGGTCCTCGAGGTGCGCGGGGAGTTCGTCCAGGAACTTGGTGGCCATGACGGCGGACTGGCGTTCGTCGACTTCTTCAACGTCGAGGCGGCCGTTCGCGTGGGCGCGGGCGAGGACTTCGAGCACGGCGTCCCGGTCGGCGTCCGAGGCGCGCATCCGTCGCTTCCGGGCGGGTGGGGAGTCCGCGGAGTCGGGGGAGCGGTCGTCATCGGTCATGTCTCCACTCTACGGGGAGGTGTCCACGGTCGGTCCCGGATCGACCCCTTACATGAGGTGGTGATGGAGGAGTAACGTGCGGGCCATGCGTGCAGTCGTCTTCGAGAAGTTCCAGACGTTCCCGTCCCTCACCGACATCGAGAAGCCCACTCCCGGACCCGGCGAGGTCCTGCTCAAGGTGGCCGGTTCCGGTGCCTGCCACTCCGACGTCGCTCTGTACAAGGAGTTCGCCGAGGGTGATCCGGGCGCCTCGGCACCGCCCTTCGTGCTCGGGCACGAGATCTCCGGCTGGGTCGAGGAGGTGGGTGACGGCGTCTCCGGCCTGGAAATCGGTTCGGCGCACCTGGTCTACGGGCCGATCGGCTGCGGCCGGTGCAAGGCGTGCACCCGCGGGCAGGACACCTACTGCGAGAACCAGGCCTCGATGCCCTACCTGGCGAGCGGGATCGGCAGGAACGGCGGCATGGCCGAGTACGTGACGGTGCCGGCGCGGAACCTCGTGCCGCTCGGGGACGCCGACCCGGTCGACGCCGCCCCGTTGTCCGACGCCGGGCTCACGCCCTACCACGCGATCAAGCTGTCGCTGCCGGTGTTGAACGGCGGTGGGAAGTTCGCCCTCGTCATCGGCCTGGGCGGGTTGGGCCTCGTGGCCGTGCAGATCCTGCGGGCGCTCACCGGGGCGACGATCATCGCGACCGACATGAAGCCCGAGGCGATGGCGAAGGCCGAGGAGTACGGGGCCGTCACCGTGCCCGGCGGTGACGACCAGGTCGAGAGGATCCGCGAGATCACCGGTGGTCGGGGCGTCGACGCGGCCTTCGACTTCGTCGGGGCCACACCCACGATCGCGGCGGCGCACGCCTCGGTCGCGGTGCAGGGAAGGGTGACGATCGTGGGGATCGCAGGCGGGGAGCTGCAGGGCTGGAATTTCTTCACCAACCCCTATGAAGCCGTCACGACGAACACCTACTGGGGCACGATCGAGGACCTCCACGAGGTCGCGGCCATGTACCGGGCCGGGCAGATCGTCCCGCAGATCGAGCGGTACTCACTCGACGACGCCCTCGAGGCCTACGGGAAGCTGGAGGCCGGGAAGATCGACGGCCGCGCGGTCATCGTGCCCCACGCCGTGGCCGGCGAGGACTGAGCCCGACGCCGCCCGAACCCCGGGACCCCACCACTGAGCCCGACGCCGCCCGAACCCCGGCACCCCACCACCGAGCCCGACGCCGCCCGAACCCCGGCCATCTCCGCCGGAAATCACGGACTCTGTCGCAGATGCCGGGTTCCGGAGCCCGGCATCTGCACTGAAACTCGTGATCACGGAGTCGGCGCCGCCCCCAGGCGCCCAAAAGATCTAGTTATCATTCATGATAACTAGAGTATTTTAGATATCGCTAGATTCCGCGTGACCGCGTCATCGCCCCGTCACTCCAGCATGCGGTGGTCGTTCTCGCCGCCACGCAGGCGGACGGCCGTCCCGGCCATGAGGTGCCCGCCGGTGAGGACCAGGGTCCCGTTCGAACCGTCGCCGCGGGCCCCGGGTTCGATCTCGACGCCGGCCATGACGTTGAATGTGCGGTCGACGATCCGCACCCCCTCCGGGACGAAGATCGCGTGCCCGCCCCACATGGCGAACAGGTGTGCGGTGAATTCGACGCCGGGTCCCATGACGGTCGACAGGTCGGTGGTCGTCCCGCCCATGAGGGCGAAGGTCCGGCTCGACGGGGTGCCCGCCTCGGGCACCAGTTCCTTGCCCGACCACAGGACGAAGGCACTGCTCGGCGCGCCGGACCCCGGGACGGCCGGGACCGCTGGCACGGGCGCGCCGCCGGCCGGGCGAGGTGCCAGGGTCCCGGCATCTCGCCGGGTGATCGCGTGCCCTCCGGTCGACCCCGCTCCCGAGGCGCCCGCACCACTGGCACCGGCCTCACCCCCGGCTAACTGTCCGTAGATCTCCTGGGCCACTGCGCGCCCTTCCGGCAGGTCGACGACGACCGGCGGCAGCTCGTCCAGATAGCGGGAGGCGAACACGGTCTGTTGGCGCTCGTCGACCTCCGTGGCGTCCAGGCGTCCGGCGGCGTGGGCGGCGGCGAGGACGTCGAAGACCGCGTCGCGGCCGGCATCGGCGGCGCGCAGGCGGGGGAGGGGAGTGTCGGTCACCCGCCCAGCCTACGGCCGTGTCGTCGTCTGTACGTTGCGTCCTCCCGGGGCGCTGCCGAGGCGCCCTGCCCCGGGCAGTACTGTGACCTGAAACGGTGATGTGTCGAAAACCGAATCACCATCCGGGATGCGGAACGGTGGTAGTGCGCCGGGTGGGCGGGCGCTCGGTTCGCGGGGGTGCGGGAGGACTCCGGGGGAGTCGGCTCGTGGAGCAGCCGATCCACCGCCGCGTGTGAGTCCCGGCGGCGATCCGATGAGCACATGCGTGCTGATCCGAGGAGAACACGGGCTCTTCACAATTCGGGGTGTAGTCGGGGTCTGAATCCGCCGGTCTCGAGCAGGCTTCGGGCGATGTAGTTGGTCAGGTTGCGGAACCCGAGTGCGGAGCCGCGCAGGTGTTCGAGCCGTCCGTTGAGTGCCTCGGTCGGCCCGTTGCTGGTGCCGAGTCGTTCGAAGTAGGCGAGCACGTCGGCGGCTCGCTTCTTCAGGGTCCGGCCCAGGGTGGTGAGCTCGGTGAGCACCTTGGGGACGCCGGCGCTGAGGTCGGTGATCAGCTTCTCCATGAGCTCGCGGCCACGTTGCCGGTCCTCGTGGCGATAGGCGGCGATCATCCGCTGGTAGACACCCCAGGTCGCCTCGACCTCGACGTGAGCGTCATCAACGAACAGCGCGCGTAGCCTGTCGCTCTGCTTGTCGGTGAGCAGGTCCGAGCCGGTGTGCAGCGTGCGCCGCGACTTGTAGAGCGGATCGTCCCTGAACCCACGGTGCCCGTGGATCGCGAGTTGGACCCGGCGCCGGCACCTGTCGAGGGCGTCACCGGCCAGGCGCACGACGTGGAAGGGATCCATCACCGTGACCGCGTCCGGGACCTCCTCCGCAGCGGCGGTCCTGAACCCGGTGAAGCCGTCCATCGCGACCACCTCGACCGCGTCACGGAAGGCGACGTCGCGGTCGGCGAGCCAGGTCGTGAACGCCGCCTTCGACCGGCCCTCGACCATGTCCAGCAGCCTTGCTGGGCCGGCGCCATCGCGGACCGGGGTGAGGTCGATGATCACGGTGACGTACTTGTCGCCACGCCTGGTGTGGCGCCAGACGTGCTCATCGACGCCAATCACCTTCACGCCCTCGAACCGCGTGGGGTCGTTGATCAGCAGCCGCTTGCCTTCGGCCAGGACCGCGTTGTTGGCGGTGTCCCACGCGCCCCCGAGTCCCTCGGCGACACGGGCGACGGTGAGGTGTGCGACCACGGTCCCTTCCAGCGCCCACCGCAGCCCGGTGCGCGAGAGCTTCGCGCGTGGCTCCGCCGCGGTGCTGGTGTCTTGGCGTCACACGTGTCCGCAGTCTGCACAGCGGTAGCGGCGCACTACAACTTCCAGCACGGTCGGTCGCCAGCCCAGCGGCTCGTGGGCCAACCGCCGGATCACGGTGTCACGAGCGGCGCCTTCGCTGCCGCACCGTCGGCACCACTGATCTGGTTCCACCACGCGGCACGCGAGGACCGCACGATCCGGTTCAAGTCGTTGCCCGATGACGCTCAGACCGAGGCCGTCGAGTCGAGCGAAGGCGGTCAGGTCAGGGCGGCCGAAGCCGGCCGGCGGGGTAGCGTCGGGCACGTCGAGGTCTTTCCGATGGATGGCGTAGGAGCCTCCATCGGAAAGACCTCGACGTCTATCTGCGGACTGACTCGGCGGGGCGCGATCGTCTCGTGCGTCGGCGGACTACGGGAGCTTGGACGCGAGGACGTCGGCCGCCAGGATCTCGGGTGCTGCGCTGAGGAGGTGCTGGTTGGCCGTCAGGGCTGCGACGATGGCGCCGTTGGCGTGGGCGTCGCGAGCGGCCTCGTCGGGGAATGCATCGAAGATCCAGAAGGTGTCGGCGTGGGTCCTGACCGCGAACCAGACAATCGTTCCTACTTCTTCGTTGGCGAGTGCGACAGCGCCGGCGAGCAGATCGGCGAGCGCGTCGTGCTGTCCATCGGCCGCGACGATCTTGGCGACGAAGGCATACGGAAGTGATGCGGGTGTGGACATGAGGGACTCTCCTAGGTGTCGGGGTTCTTCGTGGGACGAGTTCAGCGTATGACGAGCGAGGGCCGGTGGGGAGTGGCGTATACGGCAGTATTGCTATCATTAGCGCCATGCGTATCGGACTGATCGCGATCGACGGCTGCTTCGGTTCGGCTATCGCGTCGATCATCGACATCGTGCGGGTGGCCGACGGAGCTCGCGGCGATGTCGACCCGCGGATCGACCCGATCGAACTCGCCATCCTCGGACCGAAACGGCGGGTGACCACGACGGCATCGATGACCCTGTCGGTGGACCAGCCGCTGTCGGAGTCCGGAGAGTTCGACGTGGTCGTCGTCCCTGCGCTTGGAACCCTTACGGCCGCCGCTACCAACGACGTCCTCCAGAGCCGAGATGCTCGTTCGGTCATCGCCTCGCTCGGGCGCCTCGACGACGCGACCACCCGGATCGCCGCGGCGTGCACCGGCGTGTTCGCCGTCGCCGAGACAGGACGGATGCATCATCGGCGGGCGACGACCAGCTGGTTCCTGGGGCCGGAGTTCCGGAAGCGCTATCCGACCGTCGCCCTCGATCTCGACACCATGGTCGTGGTCGACGGGAACCTCGTCACCGCCGGCGCCGCCTTCGCCCACATCGACCTCGCGCTCTCACTCGTGCGATCGATCAGCCCCGACCTGGCCCAACATGTCGCCAAGCTCCTCATCATCGACGAGCGCCCGTCGCAGGCGGCTTTCGTCGCCTACGAACATCTCCGGCACGAGGACCCGATCGTCGTCGAGTTCGAACGCTTCGTGCGCGCCCGCCTGGACGAACCGTTCGACGTCGCCTTCGTCGCGCAGTCGCTCGGCACCAGCCGGCGCACCCTCGAACGACGAGTCCGTGCGGCGCTCAACCTCACTCCGCTCGGCTTCGTCCAACGGCTTCGCACCGAACGAGCTCGACACCTCTCAGCAACCACGGACCTCACCTCCGCCGAGATCGCGCTACGGGTCGGCTACGCAAACGCCGAGACTCTGCGCTCCCTCCTACGCAGGGAGCGACGCCGTTCCTGACCTATCGCCATGCCTGTAGCCTGTGTCCTAGCGCTCGGTTGGAACCACCTCTCAGCACGTCGCGTCGACGCTCCTGCGTCGCCCCTGGACTACCCTCTCGACACGCCCGCAGCACAGCCCATGTGACGTGCCCCGACTTCCCGGACTGTCGGGGTTGGGTGGCTGTGATGTCGCTGCGTTCTCGTCGAGCGGGTCAGCAGACCCGATCAGAGTCGATTGGGATGAGCCGCGAAGGCGGTTGGGTCAGGGCGGCCGAAGCCGGCCGGCGGGGTAGCGTCGGGCACGTCGAGGTCTTTCGGACGGATGGCGTAGGAACCTCCATCGTCGGGAGACCTCGACGTCTATCTGCGGACCGACGCGCCCGGCCGACCTACACCTTCATCTGGGAAGAGCCCTCTCTCCGCTGCCCGACGGTGCCGAGGAGGGCACGCTCACCGTGGTGGTCGTCGACCCGGCGGGCAACGAGTCCGAGGAGACCGTCGTGATCGTCGGGGAGTCGGATCCGGTCGAGCCCGACCCGGAACCGACGCCCCCCGAGCCCGAGCCGAGTGACGATCCGACGACCGAGGACCCGGCACCCGAACCGGTGCCGACGGACCCGGAGACCGAGGATCCTGCCACGGAGGACCCGTCGACCGATCCGACGGACCCGGGAGAAGACCCGGTGACGGAGGATCCGGCTGAGGACCCCGACGCGCCGCAGGTACCGCCGGCCGAAGATCCCGCGGTGGATCCCGGCCAGGACCCTGCAACCGATCCGGCCAAGGATCCGGCTGAGGACCCGTCCGAGGACTCCGCTGAGCAGGAGGAGACCGCGGCCGGTGAGGATCCGGTGGCACCGAAGTCCGGACGCGAATCCGAGCACGCGGTCGACGGGGAGGACGAGGCCGACGAGGCCACACCTCTGCCGCGGACCGGAGCTCTCGGCACCCGGGTGATGGGCGGTATCGGAGCCGGGTTCCTGGCGGTCGGTGGGTTGATCCTCGCGGTCGTCCGGCGCATCCGGAACCGCGAGGAGTAACTCCGGCTACGACATCACGGCCGTATGTCGTGGTCACGGTGGACGAACACCGTGGCTACGGCATACGGCCGTGTCGTCTTGTGCGCCAACGTCGCGATGCCCTGACCCGGGCAGACGTGTGATCCATATCGGTGATGTATCGAAAACCGAAGTGTCATCCGGGATTCGGAACGGTGGGGGTGTGTCCGGTGGGCGGGCGCCTCGGCGGCGGGGGAGTGGGAGGACTCTGAAGGAGTCGGCTCGTGGAGCAGCCGATACACCGCCGCGCACGTGAAACACGGCGACGATCCGATGAGCACACCAGTGCTGATCCGAGGAGAACACCGTGAACCGGTCCCGCACCCATCGCACCCACCGAGCACGCACGTCGCTGGCCCAGGCGCCCGTCCTCGGGAACGTCCGTCCCGTCGCCCAGGAGCCCTCCCATACCCAGTGGACCGCTGGTTGGTCGTTGCTGTCCGTCCCGTTGTCGATTCTGGGCCTCGCTGTCATGGCGTTGGCCCTCGTGGGGTGCAGCCGCGCGGTCCCGCGGGATTTCCCCGACGAGGTCCCTCTCGTCACCGGTGACGTCCTCGAGCTCCAGGAGCTGGGCGACGGCTGGTCGTTCGTGAGCGAGGCCGGGGCCGACGAGCTCGAGGCCGCGCTGTCCGCATTGCAGGACGCCGGCTTCGAGGTGATCGGATCGACCGGGATCGACGAGGAGACCGGTGGGACCGAGCCGGGTGCCGCCTACTCGCTGGCGAACCCGGACTACTCGGTTCGTCTGGGTGTGTCGGCGAACGGCGAGCACCTCACGTATGGGGTGGCCGAGCGATGATGTGAGTGTGTCTTCAACGAGGGCCATTACGATCGCCCGACCCCGTCGGAACTACGAGGAGTGATTCCGACTCGTTGATCAGGGTTGCGGCCTCAAACGCTGTCGCTTCCCTTCGAGTGCGAGCTGAGTGGTGGATCTCCGTCTTGTACGAGAATCCGCCATTCAGCTCGCACTCGACTGTGGTGGGTCCGACGTCGTCCGACGGACTCGGGTGGGAGTGACCGGGATGTGGACCTTTGTGTATGCGGTCCCGGACACCTGTCGTGACTGATGGATCACCACCTACCGTGGAGGGTAGAGGCACGTGGAAGACATCCACGGCCCGTGCGTTCGAGGAGAACACCATGGCATTCGAAGACAAGGTCGCACTCGTCACCGGCGGCGGTTCTGGACTGGGCGAGGCCATCGCCAAGGATCTCGCGTCGAAGGGCGTGAAGGTCGTCGTCTCCGACATCAACACCGAAGGAGCCCAGCGGGTGGTCGACGAGATCGTCGCCGCCGGGGGCGAAGCCGCACCCTTCACCGCGAACACCGCCGTCGCCGAGGACAGCAAGAAGGCCGTCGACTTCGCCGTCGAGACCTACGGCAAGCTCAACTACGCCGTGAACAACGCCGGCATCGGTGGCGCCCAGGCCCCCGCGGGTGAGATCGACCTGGAGGACTGGGACCGCGTCATCGACATCAACCTCAACGGTGTGCTCTACGGGATGCGCTACCAGATCCCGGCCATGCTCGAGGCCGGGGCGGGGGAGTCGTCCATCGTCAACATGGCCTCGATCCACGGCACCGTCGCCGCTCCTCTCAACGCCGCCTACACCGCCGCCAAGCACGGCGTCGTCGGCGTCACCAAGAACGCCGCGGCGGAGTACGGGGCCGCGGGCCTGCGGATCAACGCGGTGGGTCCGGCCTACATCGAGACCCCGCTCCTGGCGAACCTGCCCCAGGAGGCCTACGACGCCCTGGCCGCCAAGCACCCGCTCGGTCGCCTGGGCCGCCCGGAGGAGGTCGCCGCTCTCGTGCGGTTCCTGCTCTCGGAGGAGGCCAGCTTCATCACCGGCTCCTACCACCTGGTCGACGGCGGCTACACCGCGGTCTGACCGGCGGCCCCACAGACGAAATCACGGCCGTATGTTGTCATCCCGGTGATCGAACACCGTGACGACGACATACGGCCGTGATCTCGTGTGCGGGGCACCCGGGCACCCGGGCACCCGGGCACCCGGGCACCCGGGCACGTTCCGCATCAGCCGAGGGCACGCTCGGTCAGCACGGCGATCGGGACCTGGTTGCTGCTGTCCAGGCCGTACTTGATGCCGATCGAGCGGAGATGCGTCTTCACGGTGGATTGTGAGATGTGCATTCCCCGCGCGATGTCCGGGCCCGACTCCCCGTCCCGGACTCGGCGGGCCACCTGCGCCTCCGTCTCCGTGAGGAGCGCGAACTTCTCCCTCGCCACACGGCGGTGGTCCTCACCGGACGACTGCCCCACGAGGGCGATCATCCCGCGGGCCGCCTCCGGGGAGAAGAAGGAGTGGTCCTGCGCGGCCTCCCGCACGGCCCGGGCGTAGTCGCCCATCTCGCCACCCTTGAGCAGGAATCCCACCACGCCCGCCTCGATGGCGCGGGACAGGAGTTCGGGGTCGTGATCGAGGGACGTCATGAGCACGACCTTGGGCGGCCGGAGTCCGCTCGTCATCCGGGCGGCCGCCTCGATCCCGGTCATCCTCGGCATGCGGATGTCCATGAGGGCGACATCGGGGTAGTGCCGAGCCGCGGAATCCACCGCAGCGGCACCGTCGGTGGCCGTCGCGACGATCTCGATCCCCTCCTCGGAACCGACCGTCCCGGCGAGTGCACCGACGACGATGGGATCGTCGTCGACGAGGAGGACGCGGATCGCGGAATGCGATATGACGTCGGACGGCGATGGTGCGCCGGCTGGCAATGGTGCGCCGGCCGCGGAGCGGGAGACGGGGGAGCGCGAGGTTCTCATCGCTCCTCACCCTAGGCAGGGGCACGGACACACATCCTGTGCGCAAGTCTCACCAGCGGATCCGTTGTCGGACCGAGACCCGACGGGCCACCCGGAGGGCCACCCTGCCTGCAGGTCGGGCCACCCTCCCAGCAGGTCGTGCCGCCCTCCCCGGTGACCGGAGGCGACGACACCTCAGACCAGCGGACGGTCTGCGGGCGCCTCCGCGGGCAGCCGGACGTCGACGATGAACGTCCCCTCGTGCGCACCCACCCAGGCGGTCCCGCCCAGGAAGTCGGCACGTTGCCGGATCCCGATGAGACCGGACCCCGACCCGAGCGCCGACTCGGGACTCGCCTCAATCGACACGGGGCCGACGGGGTTCGACACCCGCAGCGCGACACCGGTGAGCGGGCCGCCCTCGACGTAGACGCTCACCGGCAGTCCCGGTGCGTGCTTGAGCGCGTTCGTGAGCGACTCCTGGAGGATCCGGTAAACACACTGTCCGAAGGACGTCGACCCGTGCTGCGCGTCCTGTACCAGGAGAACGGCTTCGACCGGCGTTCCCGCACTCCGGGCGTGGGCCACCAGGTCACCGAGTGTGTGCAGGCCCGGGGTCCCGACCTGGGCCGGGTCATGCCGCGCCGTCGAGGCGCCCTCCACACCCCTTCCCGGGTGCCCGCTCGCGTCCGGCCACGGACCACCCGTCTCCCGCCGTGGGTCACCCGACTCCGTCCGTAGGCGACGGACGAGGACCCGGAGATCGGCCATGGCGCGTTGGGCCTGGCCCCGCATCACCGCGACCTCGTCCCGCAACGGCGTGCCGGCACCACCCTCGACACCCCCGGCGTCCCCGGCCGAATCCAAGCGCGCCACCAGGTGACCGGCCTGGACGGACAGTGAGGACAGCCGGTTCCCGAGGGAATCGTGGAGATCGGTGGCGAGCAACACCCGCTCCCGCTCGTGGGCCAGCCGTTCGTCGAGTTCCTGCCGGCGGGCGTGTTCCCGGGCCAGTGCGTCCTGGGCCCGGCGCCCCGACCTGCGCACCAGCAGCCACGACCCGACCCCGTAGACGACGGCCAGGGCGATGAGGGAGACGAACAGCGGTACTAGCCGGAACCCGAAGGAATTCTCCGCTCCGGGTGGGACCTCGAACGCCCAGCCGACCACCGTCGTGTGCACCGGCTGGACCATGACCCGCACGGTCTGCTGGACGACGAGCAGCACACCGCAGACGGTCCAGACGATCCGCGCCGCGCCACCCCGGCGGAGGAACAGGTGGAACATCGCCACGAGCACCAGTGTCGTGTCCGAGCCCAGGAGAGCGAGCACGGCGCCGGCACCGAAGGTGATCTCCGGCAACCGGCGCCGGAAGTACACCGCCACCCACAACAGCGTCGCGAACATGAAGTGGAGGATCACGAGGTCGGAAGGCCCGGCTCCGGCCGACATCGACCGCAGGCCGGGGATGTTCTCCTCCCACACCACCGTCATGCACACCCCGACGAACCAGAGCACCGTGTCCCACACGAGGAGACCGGCACGGGTAGCGAGGGTCCGGACCCGGCGCCAGGAGGGGTCGAGTGGCTGCTGCAAGGAGGTATCGCGCATGACTCGGAGCCTAGGGGGCGCCTCGGACACACTTCATCGTCCGATCGGACGGGCAGGTCGGTCCGATCGGACGATGTGCCCGTCCCCGCCCCACCGGGAGTCTGGTTCCCGTCGTCCGGCAGCAGCCGGACAGCGATCACGGATCCGGCGGCAGCCGGACGCGAACCCACGGAAGGACTCGACGATGTCGAACCCCCAGCCGCCGCAGGGCGGACAGATGCCGGGCGGACCGATGCCCGTCCCCGGCCAGGACCCCGCCGGCCACGGCACTCCGCCGCCGGCCCCGCACGGTTACCAGCAGATGCCGCAGGGCCAGCCCCTGCCGCCGGCCAAGCCCAAGAAGCCCTTCTTCAAGCGGGTCTGGTTCTGGATCCTCGTGGTCCTCGTCGTCGTCATCGGCGGCTGCTCCGCCGCTCTGGCCGGTGGCGGTGACACCGACACCGGATCCGCCGCCGAGGCGCCCGCCGAGGACGGCACGGACGCGCAGGCCGCTGCCGCCGAGGACGGGGACGCGGCCCCCGCGGAGGGCGCGGCTGCAGACGACGGGGCCGCAGCGGAGGAGGACGCGGACTCCGCGGAGGCGGCCGAGGACGAAAGCGCCTCGTCGGCGGTGGTCGGCGATCCGGTCGAGGTCGGTGACTGGACCATCACGGTGACCGGGATCGAGGACGGGATCTCCTCGGTCGGGAACGAGTACTTCGGTGAGGAGGCCCAGGGTCAGTACGTGAAGGTCGGCCTGGAGGTGACGAACAACGGGTCGAGCGCGGAGTACTTCTCCGACAGTGCCGTGACCCTGCTCGACGCCGACGGGAACGAGTACAGCTCTAGCACCGACTCCATGTACCTGGAGGAGGGCGCGGTGATCTTCGACGAGATCAACCCGGGCAACACGCTCGATGGCACCGCTCTCTACGACGTCCCCGAGGGCGTGGAGATCACGACGATCAGCATCTCCGACGGGTTCTTCGGCAGCCCGGTCGAGGTCGCGGTGGGCTGATCGACGCCCGGTCGGGCCGCCTGCACGAACGAAATCACGGGGTCTGTCGCGGATACCGGGGAACATCCCTCGGCATCTGCGACAGACCCCGTGATTTCACGTGGGACTGAAGTGATCAGCCCGGCTCAGCCGGACTCAGGCAGGCTCAGCGCTTGAGGTCGAAGCGATCGGCCTCGACGACCTTGGTCCAGGCGGCGACGAAGTCGTTCACGAACTTCTCCTTCGCGTCGTCCGAACCGTAGACCTCCGCGAGAGCGCGGAGCTCGGAGTTGGCACCGAAGACCAGGTCCACGCGGGAGCCGGTCCACGTGACCTCACCGGTGGCGTCGTCGGCGTACTCGTACTCCGTCGCCGCGTAGCCCTCACCGTCGAGCGGCTTCCAGGTGCCGTCGAGGTCGAGCAGGTTGACGAAGAAATCGTTGGTGAGCGCACCCGGGGTCTCGGTGAAGACACCCTTCGCGGAGTCCTCGAAGTTCGCACCGAGGACACGCAGGCCACCGACGAGCACGGTCATCTCCGGGGCGGAGAGTCCGAGCAGGTTCGCCTTGTCGACGAGCAGGTACTCGGCGGGGATGCCGAAGTCCTTCTGCACGTAGTTCCGGAAGCCGTCGAAGCGGGGCTCCAGCCAGGCGACGGACTCGACGTCCGTCTGCTCCTGGGTGGCGTCGCCGCGGCCGGTGGAGACCGGGACGGTCACCTCGACGCCGGCGGCCTTCGCACCCTGCTCGACACCGACGGCGCCGGCGATGGCGACGACGTCCGCGAACGAGGCGCCCGTCGACTCCGCAATCTCCTCGAGCTTCGCGATGACCGGGGCGAGCTTGGCCGGCTCGTTGACCTCCCAGGACTTCTGAGGCTCCAGGCGCAGGCGACCCCCGTTGACACCACCGCGCTTGTCGGAGGTGCGGTGCGAGGACGCTGCGGCCCAGGTGGTGGAGACCAGCTGGGAGACGGTGAGACCCGACTCCGCGACGGCCTTCTTCACCGCGGCGACACCGGCCTCGTCGAGCGGGGTGCCCGCCGGGATCGGATCCTGCCAGAGCAGGTCCTCCTCTGGCGCCTCGGCGCCGGCGTAGAGCACCTTCGGGCCGAGATCACGGTGGGTGAGCTTGAACCACCCACGGGCGAAGGCGTCCGTGAAGGCGGCCTGGTCGTCCTTGAACTTCCGCGAGATCTTCTCGTACTCGGGGTCGAAGCGCAGGGCCAGGTCGGTGGTGAGCATGCGGGGCTCACGGCGGGTGGCCGAGTGGGCACCGGGGACCATGTCGGAGCCGGCACCGTCCTTCGGCTTCCACTGCCAGGCGCCGCCGTCGGACTTCATGAGCTCCCACTCGTACGCGAAGAGGATGTGGAAGAACTCGTTGTCCCAGCGGGTCGGGTGGTAGGTCCAGGTGACCTCCAGACCCGAGGTGATGGCGTCGTCGCCGGCGCCGGTGCCGTGGTTGTTCTTCCAGCCCAGGCCCATGCGCTCCAGGCCGGCGGTCTCCGGGTCGCCCTCGAGGTTCGAGTCCGGGGCGGCACCGTGGGTCTTGCCGAAGGTGTGACCACCGGCGATGAGGGCGACGGTCTCCTCGTCGTTCATCGCCATGCGGCCGAAGGTGGTGCGGATGTCGTGGGCGGCGGCGACCGGGTCGGGCTCGCCACCCGGGCCCTCCGGGTTCACGTAGATGAGGCCCATGTGGGTGGCACCCAGGCGCTCGTCGAGCTGACGGTCGCCGTGGAAGCGCTTGTCGTCACCGAGCCACTCGGTCTCCGCCCCCCAGTAGACGTCGTCGTCGGCCTCCCACACGTCGGCACGACCACCGGCGAAGCCGAAGGTCGGGAAGCCCATCTCCTCGAGGGCCACGTTGCCGGTGAGGATTATGAGGTCGGCCCAGGACAGCGACTTGCCGTATTTCTTCTTCACCGGCCACAGCAGACGGCGTGCCTTGTCGAGCGAGACGTTGTCCGGCCAGGAGTTCAGCGGGGCGAACCGCTGCTGACCCTCGTGGGCGCCACCACGGCCGTCGGACACGCGGTAGGTACCGGCGGAGTGCCAGGCCATGCGGATCATGAGCGGGCCGTAGTTGTCGAAGTCGGCCGGCCACCACGGCTTGGAGTCGGTGAGGACGTGAGCGATGTCCTTCTTCACCTCGGCGAGGTCGAGGGCCTCGAACTCCTTGACGTAGTCGAAGTCGGGGTCCATCGGATCCGCGACCTCGGGGTTCTTGGCGAGGATCTTGAGGTTGAGCTTGTGCGGCCACCACTCACCGTTGGGCGAACCCTGGGTGGGGTGCACGCGCACGCCCGCGGTGTCGCCGTCCGTGACAGCGCGACCGGGGGTGACGGTGTCCGGTCCGTCGTGCATGACCGGGCACTTGCCGGCCGGGGTGTTCTCCGACATGGGATTCCTTCCGTTGTCGTCGGGCCCCGCGGGTGCGGGACCCCTCCTTCTCGCGGTTCGCTGGGAGGTTCTCGGGTTGCGGGGACGCCTTACGGCGTTCCCGGTCCGCTCACGAGGCGCCCTGGAGCCCCTGCGTGTCCGTGCCCTTCCCGGCGGGGGAGGGGGTGGCCGGTTCCGTGGGGTCCGGGGACCCTCCGGTGGACCGGGCGGCGCAGTCGGGGCACAGGCCCCAGTAGATGACCTCGGCCTCGTCGACGACGAAGTCGTGCGAGTGCGACGGGGTCAGGCATGCGGCCTCGCCCACGGCACAGTCGACGTCGACGATGACGTTGCAGACGCGGCAGACGAGGTGATGGTGGTTGTCCCCGACCCGTGTCTCGTAGCGAGCGACGGTGCCGGAGGGTTGGATGCAGCGCAACAGGCCGGACTCCGTGAGGACGCGCAGGGAGTCGTAGACGGCCTGGTGGGAGACGTCGGGCAGGTGGTGTCGGACGTGTTCGATGACGCCGGAGGTCTCCGTGTGCGGGTGCTCGCGCACCGCGGCGAGGACCTCGACGCGGGGGCGCGTGACGCGCAGGGACACACGGCGCAGGGAATCCTCCTGCGCCTTCCGGTCCGGGGTGCTCGCCCCCTGCGTCGGTGCCGTGTTCGAAGCCATGCCCCCATCCAAACGTCTATTTTTGAGTGAGTCAAGAAAAGATTGGGAATCCGTCCGGTGAATCCCGGATGACGGGCAATCATGACCGCATCGTGGGCCTCGTCGGGGGATGCTGACGGGTGCGCGGAACCGGGGACGTGACCTACGTCGCGGAGTTTTGACCACGCCCCCGGCCGGGTCTACGCTTGAGCCTGTCTGATCTAGTATCAGCATGTCCGCGTGCGCGCAGACGGGCCATGGTTCTCCGGCCGTACGGAGTCCCTGATCCGGTCCCCTGCTGGCACGACGGCAACGGGCAGCTCATGCAACTCACGGGGTCGAACGTGTCCGTGGTGCCGGTTCGTCGGCATTGCGACACACCCGACATCGGGATGTGTGCAGCCGCGCGAACACTGGGAACGGGCAGGTCGCTTCACCCGTTCGCAGGAGGACATGTCCGGGGGGTACGGACCACGCCGATCGGTTCTGCCGAGCGTCGTGCGCCTTCGGGATTAGGAACAGCGAGAAGCATATGGAGAACATCTAAGTGCCTACCATCCAGCAGCTCGTCCGTAAGGGACGGCACGACAAGGTCTCGAAGAACAAGACCCCTGCCCTCAAGGGCAGTCCTCAGCGTCGTGGCGTGTGCACCCGCGTGTACACGACCACCCCGAAGAAGCCGAACTCGGCGCTCCGCAAGGTCGCCCGTGTGAAGCTGTCCTCGCAGATCGAGGTCTCCGCCTACATCCCGGGCGAGGGCCACAACCTGCAGGAGCACTCCATCGTGCTGGTGCGCGGTGGTCGTGTGAAGGACCTCCCCGGTGTCCGCTACAAGATCGTGCGCGGCACGCTCGACACCCAGGGAGTCAAGGGCCGTGGCCAGGGCCGCAGCCACTACGGCGCGAAGAAGGAGAAGAAGTAATGCCGCGTAAGGGACCCGCACCCAAGCGTCCGGTCGTCATCGACCCGGTCTACAACTCCCCGGTGGTCACCCAGCTCATCAACAAGGTGCTGCTGGACGGTAAGCGTTCGACTGCCGAGCGGATCGTCTACGGCGCCCTCGAGGCCGCCGGACAGAAGACCAGCGAGGACCCCGTCGCCCTTCTCAAGAAGGCTCTCGACAACATCCGTCCCTCGCTCGAGGTCCGTTCCCGTCGTGTCGGTGGCGCCACCTACCAGGTGCCCGTCGACGTCAAGCCGCACCGTGCGAACACCCTCGCCCTGCGCTGGCTTGTGGACTTCGCCCGTCAGCGTCGCGAGAAGACGATGACCGAGCGTCTCCTCAACGAGATCCTCGACGCCGGCAACGGCCTCGGCGCCGCGGTCAAGCGCCGTGAGGACACCCACAAGATGGCCGAGTCCAACAAGGCCTTCGCCCACTACCGTTGGTAATCGGGTGATCGGAGCGGGTGCCGGACGTCCCGGCGTCCGGCACCCGCTCCGCCCGATCAGTCATCGACACGAGAGAGAGACGACACCGTGGCACTCGACGTGCTTACCGACCTCAAGAAGGTCCGGAACATCGGCATCATGGCCCACATCGACGCCGGTAAGACCACCACGACCGAACGCATCCTGTTCTACACCGGTGTGAACTACAAGATCGGCGAGACGCACGACGGTGCCTCGACGATGGACTGGATGGAGCAGGAGCAGGAACGCGGCATCACGATCACCTCGGCTGCCACGACCTGCTACTGGGAGGGCAACCAGATCAACATCATCGACACCCCGGGGCACGTCGACTTCACCGTCGAGGTGGAGCGGTCTCTGCGTGTGCTCGACGGTGCTGTCGCCGTGTTCGACGGCAAGGAGGGTGTCGAGCCCCAGTCGGAGACGGTGTGGCGTCAGGCGGACAAGTACAACGTCCCCCGCATCTGCTTCGTCAACAAGATGGACAAGCTGGGCGCGGACTTCTACTACACCGTCCAGACCATCAAGGACCGTCTCGGTGCCAAGCCGCTCGTCATGCAGCTGCCCATCGGTGCCGAGAACGACTTCGAGGGTGTCGTCGACCTCCTCCAGATGAAGGCTTACGTCTGGCCCGACGTGAACATGAAGGGCCAGGACATGACCGAGGTGGAGATCCCCGCGGATCTCCAGGACAAGGCCGAGGAGTACCGGTCCCAGCTCATGGAGGACGTCGCCGAGGCGTCCGAGGAGCTCATGGACAAGTACCTCGAGGAAGGCGAGCTCACTCTCGACGAGCTCAAGGCCGGCATCCGCCAGCTCACCATCTCCTCGGAGGCCTACCCGGTCTACTGCGGTTCGGCGTTCAAGAACAAGGGCGTCCAGCCCATGCTCAATGCCGTCATCGACTACCTGCCGACCCCGCTCGACGTGGAGTCCGTGCAGGGCCACAAGCTCGGTGACGAGGACACGGAGATGGTCCGTCACGCCGACATGAAGGAGCCCTTCTCGGCTCTCGCCTTCAAGGTCGCGACGCACCCCTTCTTCGGTTCGCTCACCTACGTGCGTGTCTACTCCGGCAAGGTGAACCAGGGCGATCAGGTCCTCAACACCACGACCGGCAAGAAGGAGCGCATCGGCAAGCTCTTCCAGATGCACTCCAACAAGGAGAACCCGGTGGAGGAGGCTGTCGCCGGCCACATCTACGCCTTCATCGGCCTCAAGGACACCACCACCGGTGACACCCTGTGCGACCCGAACGAGCCCATCGTCCTCGAGTCGATGTCCTTCCCGGCACCCGTGATCTTCGTGGCCATCGAGCCCAAGACCAAGGGTGACCAGGAGAAGCTCTCCACGGCCATCCAGAAGCTGGCCAAGGAGGACCCGACCTTCACCGTCAACCTCAACGAGGAGACGGGCCAGACCGAGATCGGCGGCATGGGCGAGCTCCACCTGGACATCCTGGTGGACCGCATGAAGCGCGAGTTCAAGGTCGAGGCGAACGTCGGCAAGCCCCAGGTCGCTTACCGTGAGACCATCCGCCGCAAGGTGGAGAAGGTCGACTACACGCACAAGAAGCAGACCGGTGGCTCCGGCCAGTTCGCGAAGGTCCAGGTCACGTTCGAGCCCCTCGAGGTCACGGACGAGACCAGCTACGAGTTCGAGAACGCCATCACCGGCGGTCGCGTGCCCCGTGAGTACATCCCGTCGGTCGACGCCGGTATCCAGGACGCCATGAACATGGGTGTCCTCGCCGGTTACCCGGTCGTGGGCGTCAAGGCCACCCTCGTGGACGGCCAGTACCACGACGTCGACTCCTCGGAGATGGCGTTCAAGATCGCCGGCTCGATGGTCTTCAAGGAAGGCATCAAGAAGGCGAACCCGGTTCTGCTCGAACCCCTCATGGCCGTCGAGGTCCGTACGCCCGAGGAGTACATGGGCGACGTCATCGGCGACCTCAACTCCCGCCGCGGCATGGTGCAGTCCATGGAGGACGCACAGGGCGTGAAGATCGTCCGTGCCTCCGTCCCGCTGTCGGAGATGTTCGGGTACATCGGTGACCTGCGTTCCAAGACGCAGGGTCGCGCCGTGTACTCGATGGAGTTCGAGAGCTACTCGGAGGTCCCGAAGGCAGTCGCCGACGAGATCATCCAGAAGACCCGCGGCGGAGAGTAATCTCCTAGCCCGTCGTCCGGGTCGGCGCCTCACCGGTGCCGGCCCGGACACCCCCAAGAAAGAAGGCGCGGGACGCACTCGCGTACCCGCACCGACAACCCAGGAGGAACCCAGTGGCAAAGGCTAGTTTCGATCGGACTAAGCCGCACGTCAACATCGGTACCATTGGTCACGTTGACCACGGTAAGACGACTCTGACCGCGGCCATCACCAAGGTGCTTGCTGACCAGTACCCCGACCTCAACGAGGCTCGCGCCTTCGACCAGGTCGACAACGCTCCGGAGGAGAAGGAGCGTGGCATCACCATCAACGTGTCCCACGTCGAGTACCAGACGGAGACGCGTCACTACGCGCACGTCGATGCTCCGGGTCACGCCGACTACATCAAGAACATGATCACCGGTGCCGCTCAGATGGACGGTGCGATCCTCGTGGTCGCAGCGACCGACGGCCCGATGCCGCAGACGCGTGAGCACGTGCTGCTCGCCCGCCAGGTGGGTGTCCCCTACATCGTCGTCGCCCTCAACAAGGCCGACATGGTGGACGACGAGGATCTCCTCGACCTCGTCGAGATGGAGGTCCGTGAGCTCCTCTCGGACCAGGACTTCCCCGGCGACGACGCTCCCGTCGTCCGCGTGTCCGCTCTCAAGGCTCTCGAGGGCGACGCCGAGTGGGTCAAGTCGGTCCAGGACCTCATGGCCGCCGTCGACGAGTCGGTGCCGGAGCCGGAGCGCGACTCCGACAAGCCGTTCCTCATGCCCGTCGAGGACGTCTTCACGATCACCGGCCGCGGTACCGTGGTCACCGGTCGTGTCGAGGCCGGTGTTCTCCTCCCCAACGAGGAGATCGAGATCGTCGGTATCAAGGACTCCCAGAAGACCACTGTCACCGCCATCGAGATGTTCCGGAAGACCCTTCCGGACGCTCGCGCCGGTGAGAACGTCGGCCTCCTGCTCCGCGGCACCAAGCGCGAGGAGGTGGAGCGCGGCCAGGTCATCGCCAAGCCGGGTTCGATCACCCCGCACACCAAGTTCGAGGGCCAGGTCTACATCCTCTCCAAGGACGAGGGTGGCCGCCACAACCCGTTCTACTCGAACTACCGTCCGCAGTTCTACTTCCGGACCACGGACGTCACCGGCGTCATCACGCTGCCCGAGGGCACCGAGATG
Source organism: Brevibacterium litoralis (assembly GCF_040212315.1). Lineage (NCBI taxonomy): Bacteria > Bacillati > Actinomycetota > Actinomycetes > Micrococcales > Brevibacteriaceae > Brevibacterium > Brevibacterium litoralis. The sequence goes on from NZ_JBDIUY010000012.1 coordinate 69,680, forward strand.
GTCATGCCCGGCGACAACACCGACATGTCGGTCGAGCTCATCCAGCCGATCGCCATGGACGAGGGCCTGCGCTTCGCCATCCGTGAGGGTGGCCGCACTGTCGGCGCCGGCCGCGTCACCAAGATCGTCGCCTGATCAGTTCTTCCATGAACTGAGCAGCACGCTCTGAGCAGGAGCCCCGGACACCTCGGTGTCCGGGGCTCCTGTGCGTCCGCAGGTGTGACAGAGGTCGCGCCCGGACCATTTGCGGCCCCTTGCCCGCCTGTGACAAGATGGTCAAGTTGCATTTTGAGCCAGGACCCCTGCACAGGTGGAGGTCGCGGCCGTCGCAGATGCACAGGTGCGCTTCATATAGCGGGGGTGCACGGGTGTGGACACGACGGTCCGGTCGGAAGATGTGGATCGATCAGATTGCGGTTCGATCCCGCCATCACACGACCGGCCTGCGCCGAACGGCTCGGAATATCCGGCGGAGAATCTGGTCATCGGGTTCGATCACGCCGGGCGACCGAATGAAGGAATGCGTGAGACCTTCGTGCGTCAGCACAGGGCGACACGCCCGACCCCGGGGGTCGGTCACCACTCAGCCGGCACAGACCGTGCGATCCGCGAGGACCACGGTTGATGGCCGGGAAGAACGACAGAAAGAGTCACGACGCCATGGCGGGACAGAAGATCCGCATCCGGCTCAAGTCGTACGACCACGCGGTCATTGACAGTGCTGCACGAAAGATCGTGGACACTGTGACGCGCGCGGGCGCTACGGTCGTGGGCCCGGTGCCGCTGCCGACGGAGAAGAACGTGTACTGCGTCATCCGTTCGCCGCACAAGTACAAGGACAGCCGCGAGCACTTCGAGATGCGCACGCACAAGCGCCTCATCGACATCGTGGACCCGACGCCGAAGGCCGTCGATTCGCTCATGCGCCTCGACCTCGCCGACGACGTCAACATCGAGATCAAGCTCTGAGGGGAGAGGTAGCAATGGCCAACACCCGTTCCAAGCCTCGCCCCACCGACCGCGTCGTCAAGGGTCTGATGGGCACCAAGCTCGGCATGACCCAGGTGTGGGACGAGAACAACAACCTCGTGCCCGTCACCGTCGTCGCCACCGGTAACAACGTGGTCACGCAGATCCGCAACGAGGAGACCGACGGCTACTCGGCCGTCCAGATCGCCTTCGGCGAGATCGACCCGCGCAAGGTCAACAAGCCGACCGCCGGTCACTTCGAAAAGGCCGGGGTCGCCCCGCGCCGTCACCTCGTCGAGCTGCGCACCGCCGACGCCTCCGAGTACGAGCTGGGCCAGGAGCTCGGCATCGACACCTTCGAGGCCGGCGTCAAGGTCGACGTGACCGCCAAGACCAAGGGCAAGGGCACCGCCGGTGTGATGAAGCGTCACAACTTCGCCGGTGTCGGTGCCTCGCACGGTCAGCACCGCAACCACCGCAAGCCGGGCTCCATCGGCGGCGCCTCGACCCCCTCGCGTGTCTTCAAGGGCATGCGCATGGCCGGTCGTATGGGCAACGTCAAGCACACCACCCAGAACCTCACGGTCGCCGGTGTGGACCAGGAGAACGGTTTCCTGCTCATCAAGGGTGCCGTTCCCGGCCCCAAGGGTGCCGTCGTGCTCGTCCGCTCCGCAGTGAAGGAGGCCTGAGCATCATGACCGAGACCACCAAGCTCGACGTCCTCGACGCCGCGGGTGCGAAGACCGGTTCCTCCGTGGAGCTCCCGGCCGACGTGTTCGCAGTGCCGACCAACGTCCCGCTCATCCACCAGGTCGTCGTGGCCCAGCTGGCAGCAGCCCGCCAGGGTACGCACAAGACCAAGACCCGTTCCGAGGTCCGCGGTGGCGGCAAGAAGCCGTACAAGCAGAAGGGCACCGGTAATGCCCGTCAGGGCTCCATCCGCGCCCCGCAGTACGCCGGCGGTGGCATCGTCCACGGCCCGACGCCCCGCGACTACTCGCAGCGGACCAACAAGAAGATGAAGGCCGCCGCCCTCCGCGGTGCGCTGTCCGACCGCGCCCGTCTCGGCCAGGTCTTCGTCGTCTCCCACCTCGTCGAGGGGGAGAAGCCGAACACCAAGCAGGCGAAGGCCGCCATCGCCGCTCTATCCGACCGGAAGAACACGCTGGTCGTCATCGAGCGCGGCGACGAGCTGACCGCGCTGAGCGCCCGCAACCTGGAGAACGTGCACGTGCTCGAGCAGGGCATGCTCAACACGTACGACGTCCTCATGGCCGACGACATCGTCTTCACCGAGGCCGCCTTCGCGTCCTTCGTGAACCGTGCTTCCGTCGCCGGGCGTGCAGATTCCCAGGAGGCTGCAGCATGAGCACCGTCACCGTCAAGGACCCGCGCGACATCATCGTCGCGCCGGTCGTCTCGGAGAAGTCCTACAACCTGATGGACGAAGGCAAGTACACCTTCGAAGTCACGACGGACGCCACGAAGCCCGAGATCAAGTACGCCATCGAGCAGATCTTCGGTGTCGAGGTCGCGAAGGTGAACACCCTGAACCGTCAGGGCAAGCGCCGTCGGACCCGGACCGGTTGGGGCAAGCGCAAGGACACCAAGCGCGCCATCGTCGCCCTGAAGGACGGCTCCATCGACATCTTCGGCGGATCGCTCTAAGCGATCCCTTCGAAAGAAGGAACAGGACTCATGGGAATCCGAAAGCACAAGCCGACGACCCCGGGCCGTCGTGGCTCCTCGGGCGCCGACTTCGTCGAAGTGACCCGGTCGACGCCGGAGAAGTCGCTTCTGCGCCCGCTGCCCAAGAAGGGCGGTCGTAACAACCAGGGCCGCGTGACCACCCGCCACCAGGGCGGCGGTCACAAGCGCCAGTACCGTGTCATCGACTTCCGTCGCCATGACAAGGACGGCGTGCCGGCACAGGTCGCACACATCGAGTACGACCCGAACCGCACCGCACGCATCGCACTGCTGCACTACATCGACGGCGAGAAGCGCTACATCATCGCCCCGAACAAGCTCAAGCAGGGTGACGCGATCGAGGCCGGTCCGGACGCGGACATCAAGCCGGGCAACAACCTCGCCCTGCGCAACATCCCCGTCGGTACCGTCGTGCACGCGGTCGAGCTCCGCCCCGGTGGCGGCGCCAAGATCGCCCGCTCCGCAGGCGCCTCGGTGCAGCTCGTCGCCAAGGACGGCCCCTACGCCCAGCTGCGTATGCCGTCCGGCGAGATCCGCAACGTCGACGCCCGCTGCCGCGCCACCATCGGTGAGGTCGGCAACGCCGAGCAGTCGAACATCAACTGGGGCAAGGCGGGCCGCAACCGCTGGAAGGGCATCCGCCCGACCGTCCGCGGTGTCGTCATGAACCCGATCGACCACCCGCACGGTGGTGGCGAGGGACGTACCTCGGGTGGTCGCCACCCGGTGTCGCCGTGGGGCCAGGCCGAGGGCCGGACCCGCAAGCCCAAGAAGGAAAGCGACAAGTACATCGTCCGCCGTCGCCGCACCGGCAAGAAGCGCTGATAGGGAGCCTGACACATGCCTCGTAGCCTCAAGAAGGGCCCCTTCGTCGACGAGCACCTCTACAAGAAGGTCGTCGCTCAGAACGAAAAGGGCACCAAGAACGTCATCAAGACCTGGTCCCGCCGCTCGATGATCGTGCCCGACTTCCTCGGTCACACGATCGCCGTGCACGACGGACGCAAGCACGTTCCCGTGTTCATCACGGAAGCGATGGTCGGGCACAAGCTCGGCGAGTTCGCACTGACGCGTACGTTCCGCGGCCACGAAAAGGACGACCGGAAGGGTCGCCGCCGCTGAGGCGGTCGGCACCCGACGGTCCGATAAGGAAAGAAGGAAACGATGGAAGCCACGGCGAAGGCGCGCTACCTGCGCGTGACGCCTCGTAAGGCTCGGCGCGTCGTTGACCTCATTCGTGGTCAGCAGGCAACCGAAGCCCTTGCGGTGCTGAAGTTCGCGGAGCAGTCCGCATCCGAACCCCTCTTCAAGCTCGTCGCCTCCGGCATCGCCAATGCGCGTGTCAAGGCCGACAAGCTCGGTGAGGCGTTCAACGAAGACGATCTGGTCATCTCGGAAGCGTTCGTCGACGAGGGACCGACCATGAAGCGGTTCCGGCCTCGTGCCCAGGGACGCGCCTACCGCATCAACAAGCGCACCAGCCACATCACCGTGAAGCTCGCGAACGGTGACGACGTGCCGGCACGCTACGCACGGAAGGACTCCTGATGGGCCAGAAGATCAACCCCAACGGGTTCCGCCTCGGCATCACGACCGACCACCGGTCGAAGTGGTACGCGGACTCCCACAAGGAAGGCCAGCGCTACTCGGACTACGTCCTCGAGGACGTCAAGATCCGGCAGATGCTCGCCACCGGCCTCGAGCGGGCCGGCATCTCGCGGGTCAACATCGAGCGCACGCGTGACCGCGTGCGGGTCGACATCCGCACCGCCCGTCCGGGCATCGTCATCGGTCGCCGCGGCGCGGAGGCCGACCGGATCCGCGGTGAGCTCGAGAAGCTCACCGGCAAGCAGATCCAGCTGAACATCCTCGAGGTGAAGAACCCGGAGACCGACGCCCAGCTCGTCGCTCAGGGTGTGGGCGAGCAGCTCGCTTCCCGCGTGGCCTTCCGCCGGGCGATGCGCAAAGCCATCCAGTCCGCCATGCGGGCCGGCGCCAAGGGCATCCGTGTCCAGTGCTCCGGTCGTCTCGGCGGCGCCGAGATGAGCCGCAAGGAGTTCTACCGTGAGGGCCGCGTGCCGCTGCACACCCTCCGCGCGAACATCGACTACGGCTTCTACGAGGCGCACACGACCTTCGGCCGCATCGGCGTGAAGGTGTGGGTCTACAAGGGTGACCTCACCGACCAGGAGCTCGCAGCCCAGGAGGCCGCACAGCCGAACAACCGTGGCGGTGGCCGTGGCGGTGCCGGCGGTCGTGGCCGTGGACGTGGCGGCCGTGGCGGTCGTGGCAACGACCGTCGTGACGCCCAGAAGAACACTGCCGCAGCGGCTCCGGCCGCGGCGGCCGGATCGGAGGCCTGACGCATGCTGATCCCGCGTCGTGTCAAGTACCGCAAGCAGCACCACCCCAAGCGTGGCGGTATGTCCAAGGGCGGCAACTACGTGTCGTTCGGTGAGTGGGGTATCCAGGCTCTCGAGCCCGCATACGTCACCAACCGGCAGATCGAGGCCGCTCGTATCGCGATGACCCGTCACATCAAGCGTGGCGGCAAGGTCTGGATCAACATCTTCCCGGACCGCCCGCTCACCAAGCGCCCCGCCGAGACCCGTATGGGTTCCGGTAAGGGTTCGCCCGAGTGGTGGGTCGCGAACGTCAAGCCGGGTCGAGTGATGTTCGAGCTCGCCGGTGTGTCCGAGGAGGTCGCCAAGGAAGCTCTGCGCCTGGCGATCCACAAGCTCCCTCTCAAGGCCCGCATCGTGCGGCGTGAAGGTGGTGAATGATCATGGCTATCGGTTCCAAGGATCTCTCCATGGACGCCCTCGACGGGTTCGACAACGCTCGTCTGAACGAGGAGCTCAAGAAGGCCAAGGCCGAGCTGTTCAACCTGCGGTTCCAGTCGGCCACCGGTCAGCTGGAGTCCCACGGTCGCCTCAAGGCCGTTCGTCGGGACATCGCCCGGATCTACACCGTGCTCCGTGAGCGCGAGCTGTCCATCCGGACGAACCCGGCCGATGCCAAGGAAGAGGACAAGTGATGGCTGAAGAGACCACGACGGTGGAACGCCCCAACCGTCGCAAGACCGCTCGCGGCTACGTCGTCTCCGACAAGATGGAGAAGACGATCGTCGTCGAGATCGAGGACCGCAAGAAGCACCGCCTCTACGGCAAGGTGATGCGGAAGACCTCGAAGATCAAGGTGCACGACGAGCAGAACACCGCCGGTATCGGCGATCTGGTCCTCGTGGCCGAGACCCGCCCGCTGTCCGCTTCGAAGCGCTGGCGTCTGGTCGACGTCATCGAGCGCGCCAAGTGACGGAGGTCTCGGGCCCGGTGTGACCCGGGCCCGAGACACGCGCACGCGCACTTCGATACCGTTCACCCCCGGGGATCCCACCCGGTCCCGTCTCTCCGACGACGGCCACCGGGTCCCCGGGGGAGGGCATGTCCATATCCGTTCCGTAAGGCTCGCACCCGGTGCGAGAACCGACGTGACGACAGGAGAAAATCTGTGATTCAGAACGAGTCGCGACTCAAGGTCGCTGACAACTCGGGTGCGAAGGAGATCCTGACCATCCGTGTTCTCGGCGGTTCCAGCCGGCGCTACGCCGGCATCGGTGACACCATCGTGGCTACCGTCAAGGACGCCATTCCCGGTGGCAACGTCAAGAAGGGCGATGTGGTCAAGGCCGTCATCGTCCGTACCAAGAAGGAGCGCCGCCGCGCGGACGGCTCCTACATCCGTTTCGACGAGAACGCCGCGGTGATCCTCAAGAACGACGGTGAGCCCCGCGGTACCCGTATCTTCGGACCGGTCGGTCGCGAACTTCGCGACAAGAAGTTCATGAAGATCATCTCGCTCGCACCGGAGGTGTTGTGATCATGCCGAAGATGAAGATCAAGAAGGGTGACCTGGTCCAGGTCATCCGCGGCGCCAAGCAGGATCGCGGCGGCGATCGCGGCAAGCAGGGCAAGGTCCTGGAGGTGTTCCCGGAGGAGAACCGCGTTCTCGTCGAGGGCATCAACCGCGTCACCAAGCACAAGAAGCCCATGCAGACCGCATCGGGCGCCACCGCCGGCGGCATCGAGATCGTCGAGGCCCCCATCCACGCGTCCAAGGTCGCGCTGGTGGATCCGGAAGACGGCAAGCCGACCCGCGTGGGCTACCGCCTCGAGGAGGTCGAGCGCGACGGCAAGACCAAGACCGTCCGCGTCCGCATCTCCCGTCGCTCCGGGAAGGACATCTGATGACCGAAGCAAACGTGCAGGCACGTCCGGTGCCCCGCCTCAAGGGCAAGTACCAGGACGAGATCGTCGCCAAGCTGAAGGATGAGTTCGGTTACTCCAACCCGATGCTCGTGCCGACCGTCACCAAGGTCGTCGTGAACATGGGTGTGGGTGACGCCGCTCGTGACTCGAAGCTGATCGAGGGCGCCATCAACGACCTGACCCTCATCACCGGCCAGAAGCCGGTCGTGACGAAGGCCAAGAAGTCGATCGCCCAGTTCAAGCTCCGTGAGGGCCAGCCCATCGGCGCCCACGTCACGCTCCGCAACGCCCGCATGTGGGAGTTCCTGGACCGTGTCGTGTCGCTCGCTCTGCCCCGTATCCGCGACTTCCGCGGACTCTCGGACCAGCAGTTCGACGGGAACGGCAACTACACCTTCGGTCTGACCGAGCAGTCGATGTTCCACGAGATCGATCAGGACAAGATCGATCGCGTCCGTGGTATGGACATCACCGTGGTCACCACGGCGAAGACCGACGACGAGGGCCGGGCGCTCCTGCGGCACCTGGGCTTCCCGTTCAAGACCAACTGATCCACTACGTCTCAGGTCCGCGCGTACCACGCGAGGAAACCGTGACGAGGAAGGGCATGAGCCCACAATGACAATGACTGATCCCGTCGCAGACATGCTCACGCGTCTGCGCAACGCGAACTCGGCGTATCACGAGGACGTCAGCATGCCGCACAGCAAGCTGAAGGCCAACATCGCCGAGATCCTCAAGACCGAGGGTTACATCTCCGACTACACCGTCGAGGATGCCGAGGTCGGTAAGAAGCTCTCGATCGACCTGAAGTTCGGGCCGAACCGTGAGCGCTCGATCGCCGGCATCAAGCGCGTCTCCAAGCCGGGTCTGCGCGTCTACGCGAAGAGCAACAACCTGCCCAAGGTGCTCGGTGGCCTGGGCATCGCCATCCTGTCGACCTCGTCCGGTCTGCTGACCGACAAGACGGCAGCCAAGAAGGGCGTGGGCGGCGAAGTCCTCGCATACGTCTGGTAAAGGAAAGGGGACAAGCACAATGTCACGTATTGGCAAGAGGCCGATCTCCGTTCCTGCCGGCGTCGACGTCACCGTCGACGGCCAGGACGTCACCGTCAAGGGCCCCAAGGGCGAGCTGTCGCTCACCGTTGCCGAGCCCATCACCGTCGCCCTGGAGGACGGGACCATCACGGTCTCGCGTCCGGACGACGAGCGCGAGTCCCGTGCACTGCACGGTCTCACCCGCACTCTGATCAACAACAAGATCATCGGTGTGACCGAGGGCTTCGAGAAGAAGCTCGAGATCGTGGGCACCGGTTTCCGTGTGCAGGCCAAGGGCAATAACCTCGAGTTCGCCCTCGGTTACAGCCACTCCATCACCGTCGAGCCGCCGGAGGGCATCACCTTCGCCGTCGACGGCCAGACCAAGCTGTCGGTCAGCGGTATCGACAAGCAGCTGGTCGGTGAGGTGGCAGCCAACATCCGGAAGCTCCGGAAGCCCGAGCCCTACAAGGGCAAGGGTGTCCGTTACGCCGGCGAGAACGTCCGTCGCAAGGTCGGAAAGGCTGGTAAGTGATCATGGCCTTCGGTAAGAAGATCACCCGCGGGAAGACTCGTGCGGACGCTCGTGCGCGCCGTCATGCCCGTCTGCGTAAGCACATCTCCGGGACCACCGAGCGGCCGCGTCTCAACGTGACGCGTTCCGCCCGGCACATGTTCCTCCAGGTCATCGACGACACCGAGGGCAAGACCCTCGTCTCGGCCTCCACCATGGAAGCCGACATGCGTGGACTCGATGGCGACAAGACCGCCAAGGCACGCAAGGCAGGCGAGCTCGTCGCCGAGCGCGCCAAGGCAGCCGGCATCGAGAAGGTCGTCTTCGACCGCGGGGGCAACGCCTACCACGGTCGTGTGAAGGCCGTCGCCGAGGGTGCCCGTGAAGGAGGACTGGACCTGTGAGCAACGAAGAGATCAAGGACCAGAACGTGTCCGACGACAACAAGGGCAACGGCGCGCAGGACAACCAGTCCGGCGACCGCCGCGGCCGGGGTCGCGGTAACCGCGACGACCGCCGTGGCAACCGCGGCGACCGTGACCAGAAGAACGAGTTCATCGAGCACGTCGTCACGATCAACCGCGTGTCCAAGGTGGTCAAGGGTGGACGTCGGTTCTCCTTCACCGCCCTGGTCGTCGTGGGTGACGGCAACGGCATGGTGGGCGTCGGCTACGGCAAGGCCAAGGAAGTTCCCTCGGCCATCGCCAAGGGTGTCGAGGAGGCGAAGAAGAACTTCTTCCGCGTCCCGCGCATCGGCAAGACCATCCCGCACACCGTGCAGGGTGAGGACGCTGCCGGCGTCGTCCTGCTCCGTCCGGCCGCTCCGGGTACCGGTGTGATCGCCGGTGGTCCGGTCCGCGCCGTCCTCGACTGTGCAGGCATCCACGACATCCTGTCGAAGTCGCTCGGTTCCTCGAACGCGATCAACATCGTGCACGCCACGATCGCCGCGCTCAAGGGTCTCGAGCGTCCGGAGCAGGTCGCGGCTCGCCGTGGCCTCCCCGTGGACGAGGTGGCACCGCACGCCCTGCTGCGTGCCGCGGAGGGAGCGAAGGCCTGATGGCGAAGCTGAAGATCACGCAGATCAAGTCCAAGATCGGCGGCAAGCAGAACCAGCGCGAGACCCTGCGTACGCTCGGCCTCAAGCGGATCAACGACGTCGTCATCAAGGAAGACCGTCCGGAAATCCGTGGCATGGTGAACACCGTTCGCCATCTCGTCACGTGCGAAGAGGTGGACTGACATGGCAGAAGAGAGCGCACTGAAGCTCCACGACCTGCGTCCGGCCCCCGGCTCCAACACCAAGAAGACCCGTGTGGGTCGTGGTGAGGCGTCGAAGGGCAAGACGGCCGGTCGCGGTACCAAGGGCACCAAGGCCCGTTACCAGGTGCCGCACGGCTTCGAGGGTGGTCAGACCCCGCTGCACATGCGCCTTCCCAAGCTGCGCGGCTTCAAGAACCCGAACAAGGTGACCTTCCAGGTCGTCAACCTCGACAAGCTGTCGACCCTCTTCCCCGAGGGTGGCACCGTCACGGTCGAGGACCTGGTCGCCAAGGGCGCGGTTCGTGCGAAGCAGCCGGTCAAGGTGCTGGGCACCGGTGAGATCACCGTGAAGCTCGACATCACCGCGGACAAGTTCTCCGCATCCGCGATCGAGAAGATCGAGGCTGCGGGCGGCACGGCCACCGCGGCCTGATGTCCCGCTCCTGCGGGGACCGACAGGCTGCGGCCGGCCGGTCCGTGCAGGACGACCTCGGAGGGCGATCACCCGTCATGGGTGGTCGCCCTCCGGCGTGTCCGGACGTCCCTGCGCGTCCGGAAGGGTCGGGTCCGTACCCGTCCCGCTCTCCCTGGACGTCCCCTGTGTCCTGGGACCGTTCGAACCCCTGATAAAGTGCATCAGGTATTTCCACTCCCGCTGTGCACCGTCGTGTCCACATCCCGGCATGACCCGCACCACACCGACTCCAGGAGGACGCTTGCTCGGCGCTATTGGGCGGGCCTTCAAGACGCCTGACCTGAGGAACAAACTCCTCTTCACCCTGGCGATGATCGTGCTGTACCGCATGGGGTCCTACATCCCGGCGCCGGGCGTCGACTACGTCGCTGTCCAGGAATGCGTGGCATCGCCGCAGCTGCAGCAGGGCGCCTTCGGGCTCATCAACCTGTTCTCCGGCGGGGCGCTGCTCCAGCTGTCGATCTTCGCGCTGGGCATCATGCCCTACATCACCGCGAGCATCATCGTGCAGCTCCTGCGCGTCGTCATCCCGCGCTTCGAGGCGCTCCACAAGGAGGGCGCCTCCGGCCAGGCGAAGCTCACGCAGTACACCCGGTACCTCACCATCGGTCTGGGCCTGCTCAACGCGACGACGCTCGTCTCCACGGTCCGCACCGGCGCCCTGTTCGGCAACGTCGCGGGCTGCAACGACCTGCTCGTCAACGACACCTGGTGGGGTGTGGGCATCATCGTCCTCACGCTCACCGCGGGCACCGGCCTCATCATGTGGATGGGTGAGCAGGTCACCGAGCGCGGCGTCGGCAACGGCATGTCGATCCTCATCTTCACCGCCGTCGTCTCCGCCTTCCCGGCGGCCTTCGCCTCGATCTTCCAGACGCAGGGCGTCGACATCTTCGCGATCGTCCTCATCGTGGGCCTGGCCCTCGTCGTGCTCGTCGTCTTCGTCGAGCAGTCGCAGCGCCGGATCCCCGTCCAGTACGCCAAGCGCATGGTGGGCCGTCGCATGTTCGGCGGCACCTCGACCTACATCCCGATCAAGGTGAACCAGGCGGGCATCATCCCCGTCATCTTCGCTTCCTCGGTGCTGTACCTGCCGGCCCTCATCGCCCAGTTCGGCGATCCCGAGGCGGCCTGGGTCCTGTGGATCAACGAGAACCTGGCCACCGGCGACAGCTGGATCTACATGGTCGTGTACTTCCTCATGACCATCTTCTTCGCGTACTTCTACGTGGCGATCACCTTCAACCCGGAGGAGGTCGCGGACAACATGAAGAAGTACGGCGGCTTCATCCCGGGCATCCGGGCCGGTCGTCCCACGGAGCAGTACCTGTCGTTCGTGCTCACGCGCATCACGTTCCCCGGCTCGCTGTACCTGGCCTTCATCGCCATGCTGCCGCTCGTGGCGCTCGTGCTCATCAACGCCAACCAGAACTTCCCGTTCGGCGGGACCTCGCTGCTCATCGTCGTGGGTGTCGGTCTGGAGACTGTCAAGCAGATCGACTCCCAGCTGCAGCAGCGCCACTACGAGGGCCTGCTCCGCTGACCCCACCGCCTGCTCCGGTGTGGTCGGGTCCGCCCGGGCCACACCGGAGCAGGCACATCCCCGGCGGTCCCACTGCGCGGGCGGTGACGACGACGTGACCCACCGCACGGCTAGACTGGCCGCCACCGTCCCAACCAGGAAGGACACGCATGTCCGCACGCATCATCCTCATCGGCCCTCCCGGCGCCGGCAAGGGAACGCAGGCCACCCGCCTCACGGAGCGCCTCGGCGTCCCGGCGATCTCCACCGGCGACATCTTCCGCGCCAACGTCGCGGAGATGACGGAACTGGGGAAGACCGCCAAGTCGTACATGGACAAGGGCGAGTACGTGCCGGACTCCGTCACGAACGCGATGGTGCGTGACCGCCTGGCCCAGGAGGACGCCGCCGAGGGCTTCATGCTCGACGGCTACCCCCGCACGCAGGCCCAGGTCGAGGAGCTCGACTCCATGCTCTCGGGCCTCGGCACCGAGCTCGACGCCGTCGTCGAGATCACCGCCGACACCGACGAGGTCGTCTCCCGCCTCCTCGAGCGCGCCAAGATCCAGGGCCGCGCCGACGACACGGAGGACGTCATCCGTCACCGCCTCGAGGTCTACGCCGAGCAGACCCAGCCACTCACCTCGGTCTACGCCGAGCGCGGCCTGCTCAAGCAGGTCGACGGCCTGGGCGAGGTCGAGGACGTCACCGCCCGGATCCTCGCCGCCCTCGGCAAGTGATCCCCGCGGGCGGTCGGCTTCCCACCGACCACTGACCCGCACAGCGTCCTTCCGACGACCCCGGCCCACCCACCGTGGACCGGGGTCGTCGCTCGTTTCCCACCGATCTCACCATTGGAGTCACCGCCATGTTCGGCACCCGCGTCCAGCTCAAGACCGACAACCAGATCCGCACCATGCGCAAGGCCGGTCTCGTGACCCGGGCCGTTCTGGACGCCGCACGTGCCGCCTGTGTGCCGGGTGCCACGACCCTCGACGTCGACGCCGCCGGTGCCGAGGCGATCCGGGCCGCAGGCGCCCGCTCGAACTTCAAGGGCTACCACGGCTTCCCGGGCACCCTGTGCGTCTCCCCGAACGAGGTGATCGTCCACGGCATCCCGGACGACACCGTCCTGGAGGCCGGTGACCTCGTCTCCATCGACGGCGGTGCGATCGTCGGCGGGTACCACGGGGACTCCGCCTTCACGATGGTGTGCGGTGGCCCGGAGGTCGCTCGCCCCGAGGACCAGCGCCTCTCCGACGTCACCGAGGAGGCCATGTGGGCGGGCATCGCGGCCTTCGCACGGGCCACCAAGGTCGGCGAGATCGGCATGGCGATCGAGGACCACGTCATGGAGACGGCACCGGACCTGGGGCTCGTCGAGGACTTCACCGGTCACGGGATCGGCACCGAGATGCACATGGAGCCCGAGGTCCTCAACTACGCCGCCCGCAACCTCGGTCCCAAGGTGAAGCCGGGCATGGTGCTGTGCATCGAACCGATGCTCACCCTCGGCGAGCCCGCCTCGGAGACCCTGCCCGACGACTGGACAGTCGTGACGAAGGACGGTTCCCGCGCCAGCCACTGGGAGCTCACCGTCGCCCGCCACTCGAAGGGGATCTGGGTGCTCACCGAACCCGACGGTGGCGAGGAACGCCTGGCGAAGTACGGCGTCACCCCCGTCGCGCTGGACTGAACGCCGCCCGTACCCCGGCACCCCGTCGTCGGCCACGTCTGCCACGGACCGAGACGCCGGTGATCTGCAGAGAGTTACCTCTGTCGGAGCACGTCGTCCCTGCCTAGCCTGGACGGGTACACATCCACGCCTCTCCACGGAAGCCGGTGCACGTCGTGGCCCTCGCGTCGACCCCCTCGTCCTCTCCCAACTCCCACTCCACCGCTCCCGGGGCGCCCCGGCCCGCGGTCGAGGCGCCTTGGAGCCTCCCTCCCACCGACGTCCTCGCGCACCTCGGGGTGGGGGAGTCCGGCCTCGACGAGTCGGAAGCGGCCACGCGCCTGGCCGCGCACGGTCCCAACCGGTTGGAGACCGCCACGCGGACGCCGTGGTGGCGTCGCGTCCTCGCACAGTTCCAGGACGTCCTGGTCTACATCCTTCTCGCGAGCGCCCTGGCCAAGCTCGTACTCCGTGACTGGGTGGACCTCGCCGTGATCGTGGCGGTCGTGCTCGTCAACGCGGCCGTCGGGCTCGTCCAGGAGGGCCGGGCACAGAAGGCGCTCGACGCGATCTCCCGCATGCTCACGTCCCACGCCGACACGCGCCGCGACGGGCAGTGGCGGGACCTCCCCGCCGAGGTGCTCGTCCCCGGTGACATCGTCCGGGTGTCGGCCGGACACCGGGTGCCCGCCGACATCCGGCTGCTGGAGGCCCACGACCTGCAGGTCGAGGAGTCGGCGCTCACCGGGGAATCGACCGCCGCGCAGAAGGACGTCGCACCGGTCGCGGCCGAGGCGGGGACGGGCGACCGGTCCTCCATGCTGTTCTCCGGCACTCTCGTGTTCGTCGGCTCCGGTCTCGGTGTGGTCACCGCGACGGGCACGGCCACGGAGATCGGACGGATCCAGTCGATGATCGCCGAGGTCGAGTCGCTGCAGACACCGCTGTCGAAGGCACTCGGACGGTTCGGCACCCGGTTGGCGCTGGCGATCGTCGGCCTGGCCGTCGGCATCCTGCTCGTCGGCACCTTCGTCCACGACTGGCCGGCCGGTGAGCTGGTGTCCGCGGCGATCGGGTTCGCCGTGGCCGCCGTGCCGGAGGGGCTGCCCGCGCTCGTCACCATCACGCTCGCACTCGGGGTCCAGCAGATGGCCCGGCGGCGGGCGATCACCCGGAAGCTGCCGGCGGTCGAGACCCTCGGGTCGGTGACGACGATCTGTTCGGACAAGACGGGCACCCTCACGAAGAACGAGATGACCGCCCGGACCATCCGGACCACGGCGGCCGAGTTCGTGGTCCGCGGCCTGGGGTACGCACCCGAGGGCGAGGTCGAACTCGCCGGTGACCACGTCGACGCCTCCGACCGGCCCGACCTCGCGGCACTCGCCCAGGTGATGGTGCTGTGCAACGACGCCCAGGTGACCCGGGACGGCGCGGACTGGCAACTCGTCGGGTCGCCGACCGACGGGGCACTGGCGGTGCTCGGGCCCAAGTTGTGGTTCGACCCGGCAGGCCAGCGCCGGTCCTCCGTCCTGCCCTTCTCCTCCGCGACCAAGTACCAGGCGGTGCTCGTCGAACCGGGACCCCGCGTGGATCCGGGCGACCCGCAGGGCTCCCGGGAGGTCCGACCGAACTCCGGTGCCGACCGGTGGGTGCTGCTCAAGGGAGCCCCCGACCGGGTGCTCGCCCGGTGCACGTGGCAGGTGGACGGGCAGGGCGCCTCGGCGGCGGTGGACCGCGACATGTGGACGGCGTGGATCGACGAGCTGGGCGGCCGGGGCCTGCGGGTGCTCGCCGCCGCGCGCAGGCGGGCGCGGCACGACGAGGAGGTGCTCACGGACACCGGACTCGGCGACGACCTGGAGATGGTGGGGCTCGTGGGGATCGTCGATCCGCCGCGGCCCGAGGCGATCCGCGCGATCGACGACTGCCGGCGGGCCGGGATCGCGGTGAAGATGATCACCGGGGACCACGCCGGGACCGCGCTGGCGATCGGGCGGGAGATGGGACTCGTGCGGGGCGCGGGCACGCCGGTGCTCACGGGCGCGGACCTGGAGGAGATGGACGACGTGGAGCTGCAGGGCGTCGTCCGGGAGGTCGACGTGTACGCGCGCACGAGCCCCGAGCACAAGGTGCGGATCGTCCGGGCGCTGCAGCACCACGGCGAGGTCGTCGCGATGACCGGCGACGGTGTCAACGACGCACCGGCGCTCACGCAGGCCGACGTCGGCGTGGCGATGGGCGTCAAGGGGACGGAGGTGACGAAGGAGGCGGCCGACGTGGTGCTCGGCGACGACAACTTCGCGACGATCCGGGCGGCCGTCGAGGAGGGGCGGCGGATCTACGACAACGTGCGGAAGTCGGTCCTGTTCCTGTTGCCGACGAACGGGGCGCAGTCGCTCGTCGTGCTGTTCGCCGTCGTCTGCGGGCTGACCCTGCCCCTGGAGCCGGTACAGGTGCTGTGGATCAACATGGTGACCGCGGTGACGCTGTCCCTGGCGCTGGCGAACGAACGGGCGGAGCGTGGGATCATGGACCGGGCGCCTCGCGATCCCGAGGCGCCCCTCCTGTCGGCGGCCTTCCTGGGGCGGGTGCTCGCGGTGTCGGCGCTCATCGGCGGGGTGACGGTGGCGCTGTTCTACTGGGAGCTCGGCCGCGGGGTGGAACTCGCCGAGGCACGCACGACCGCCGTGAACATGCTGGGGATCGGGCAGATGGCGTACCTATTCAACTGCCGGTTCATGGACGCCAGTTCCTTCACTCGGCGGGTGTTCACCGGCAACCGGGTGCTGTGGGTCTCGTGCGCGGCGATGCTCGTGCTGCAGCTGGTGTTCGTCCACGCGCCCTTCATGCACGCGCTGTTCGGCACCACGGTGCTGCCGTTGCGGTCCTGGCTGCTCACGGGCGTGCTGGCGCTGGGCGTCTTCGTCGTGGCCGAGGGGATCAAGTGGGTCGGGGGATCGAGAGTACGGTCGATGGCGGATTCGGGGGAGGAATTGCACCGCTGAGCGTACGCTCGACGGGAGTGGCTTCAGCGGCGGGTGCCGAAGCCCGCGTGGACACCGGCCGCGATGAGGAGGACGAGCACCGCGGCTGCCATGAGGTTGATCCAGAGGAATCCGCCGGCTGCGAGCAGCGGCCCGCCGGCGGCCGTGACGATCGCGGCGCCGTAGTTCATGCTCGCGTCGGTGACGCCCTGGACGGTGGTGCGGTGGGAGTCGGGCACGCCCTGTGACGTGAGAGTCGAACCCGCCAACAGCGTGCACGACCAGGCGAGGCCGAGCAGGAACAAGGACGCGGAGATCCGGGGCAGCGACGAGGCGTGCGCGAGGGAGTCCCACAGTCCCAGACCGATCGCGGCGACGAAGACCAGGCACCCGAGTCCCACGACCCTGCCGGGACCCCACCGGTCGGCCAGCCAGCCGACGAGGGGTGAGAACGCGTACATGCCGAGGGTGTGGACGCTGATGACGATCCCGACGAGGCCGATGGTGTGACCGGAGTGGTGCATGTGGAGCGGCGTCATCACCATGACCGACGCCATGATCATGTGCCCCGTGACGACCGCGGTGAACCCGAGCAGCGCGGTCGGTGAGGCGAAAACGGTCCGGATTGCCTCGCCGATGCCCACGCCCCGACCGGCGGTGGGCGTCGGCTGTGCGGCGGGGGAGGGGAGCGCGCGGCGACCGGGGAGAACAGCGGTGCACAGGACGGCGAGGCCGAAGGCCGCGGTCGTGACGACGAATGGGCCGACGAGGGGATGGACGCCGAGCAGGTGACCGAGTGCGGCGCCGGGTTCGGAGAGCATGGGGCCCAGGACGGAGCCGACGGTCTGTGCCCACACCACGAAGGACATGAGCCGACCCTGGGTGACGGTCGGGGCACCGTCGGTGGCGGCGAAGCGGGCCTGGAGGCCGGTGGCGGTGCCGACCCCGACGAGCGCCATGCCGAGGAAGTATCCCGGCCAGAGGTGTGCGGTCGAGGAGCCGACGACGACAGCGGCGCCGAGCGCGGCGAGTGCGAACCCGAGGGTGAGGGATGCCCGCCTGCCGCGACGGGCGGCCAACCGGGCGAGGGGGACCGCCGCGAGCCCGGCGCCGAGCACGGAGGCGGTCTGGGCGAATCCGGCGAACCGGGTGCTGCCGGTGAGGTCCTCGGCGAGGAGGGCACCGACCGCGAAGCCGACGGCCGTCCCGATCCCGGCGAACATCTGGGCGGCGGCGAGCAGCCAGTGACGGCGTTCGAGACGCAGCGGTGGCCGGGAGGTCGTCATGAGGGGACTGTATACGACGGTCAGATCACGGAGGAGACGGTCAGATCACGGAGGAGGAGGAGGCGGCGGTCGTATGTGCTGGGGATGTCACGCGTCCCGAGGGGTACTGCTCATGCGGGGAATCCGGGACTCGAGGGGGTGTATACAACCGCCGCCTGAGATAGAGTTCACCATGTTTTCACCGGGAACGCCAGGGCTGCACCCACAAACGTCCGCATCGTGGACGATTCTTACGAGGTGGGAACGATCCGGGGCCGCCGTGGTGCCGTGAGGCGGTAGCCTCCGTGGCGAACGCACCCCGGACCCCCTCGTTCCCCATACCGAAAGGTCCCGTATGTCCTCTCCGACAGGTTCCTCCCATCCCTTCGACGCCCTCACCGCCGACGAACTCCGGGCCAAGGGGTCGAACAAGTGGTCGACGTACCCGGACACCATCGGCGCGCACATCGCGGAGATGGACTTCGGCGTCGCCGATCCCGTGCGGAAGTCCTTCGACATCCTCGACGCCCGCGACCTCTACGGGTACGCGCCCGAATCTCTCTACGCCGACATGCGTGCGGCCACGCGTGATTTTTACGCCGACTACTCCGGCTTCCGGGTGCCGACCACGCACATCGACTCCCTGCCCGACGTCCTCACCGCCTTCGAGATGGCGATCCGGTTCTACAGCGCCCCGGGCTCGAAGATCGTCCTCATGACGCCGGCCTACATGCCCTTCTTCATCACACCGGGCCTCCACGACCGGGAGATCGTCGAGGTGCCGATGCTTCGGGACGAGCCGGGTGAGGGTGCGGCGCAGGACGGAACACAGGGCGCCTCGGCGGTCTGGCGGGTCGACTACGAGGGCCTCGATCGTGCCTTCGCCGACGGTGGGGGACTCCTCGTCCTCGTGAACCCGCACAACCCGATCGGCAAGGTCTACACGGCCGAGGAACTCGAGCGGATCGGCCGGATCGTCCAGGCGCACGGCGCCCGGGTGTTCTCCGACGAGATCCACGGACCGCTCGTGTACGCCGGCGGGCGGCACGTCCCCTACGCCTCTGTGAATGAGGTGAACGCCGGGCACACCGTCACCGCGACCGCCGCGAGCAAGGCCTTCAACCTCCCGGGGCTCAAGTGCGCGCAGATCCTCTTCCACACGGACGACGACCTGGCCGTGTGGAAGCAGAAGGGCACCTTCTACGCGCACATGGCGGCGAACCCCGGACTGCTCGCGACGATCGCCGCCTACCGCGAGGGTGGCGCGTGGCTCGACGACGTGCGGGGTTACCTGGACGGGAACCGGCGGCGGATCGCCGAGCTCGTCGCCTCACACCTGCCCGGCGTGCGCTACGACGTGCCGGACGGGACGTACATCGGGTGGCTGGATCTGCGCGGAGCGGAGATCACCGGGCCCGCTGCCGAGTTCGACCTGTCGACCAAGGACGGGACGCGGTCGCTCCACCAGTTCCTCATGACGGAGGCGAAGGTCTCCTACACGAACGGTGGGCTCTGCGGCGCCGACGTCACCGGGTGCATGCGCCTGAACTTCGCCCTACCTCGCCCGATCCTGGAGGAAGCGCTCCTGAACACGGGAAAGTCCCTGGGCCTGTCGAGCTGAGGTCCCACGCGCCGGGGCCCGGGAATCCACTGTGCGGAGTTTGGCGTTTTCCCGTGGGTCGGACGCCAATCTGCGCACAGTGGAATAGGGAGCTACCTCAGGGAGTGAGCCGGGGGCCGATGTCGACGCTGAGGAAGGCGCGACGGAACTGGCGGGCGGAGAGATAGAGGTCCGTCCGGCGCGGGTTCCCCGGTCTCCCGGTCCCTTCCTTCCCGCCGAGCGGATTGCGCAAGTGCACCCGCGTCGTCACGACCCCCGCCGTCCCCGGGCCTGACCGCCGGGGGCGCGTGCGTCCGTCCTCGTCGCACCGCAGCACACGGCGGGCGACGTAGACGTGCCCGTCCATCACCGCGTGCGCACCTGCCGGGTCGTCTTCACGGGGGACGAGGAAGGAGCCGCCGGGACGCACGAGGGTCGAGGCGAGCACCGGCCTGCCCTCCTCCAGTGCACGCGCGATCACGTCGAGTGAGCGGGGTACCGGCCGGGTGAGGACGGCCCGACCGGTGAGCACCCACAGGGCCACCGCGGCGAAGTTCCCCTGCGTGTTGCGGTAGTCGCCGCCCATCGCAACGGCCAGGGCCTTCTCCACCAGGCTCGCGGCGTTCGGGCGGAGCGCCCGGTCGCCCGCACGGTGGCGACGTGGCACCCGGTCGGAGACGGTGATCGTGCGTGTCGCCGGGGTGTGGAGGCGGACGTCGACCAGCCCGTCGTCCCGCCGGGTCACGAGCGAGGCGACGAATCCCGGTGCCGCGTGTTCGCAGGCGGCGAGCGTCGCGACGAACCAGCAGTCGCCCAGTCGACCCTGCCGCACCCAGGTCCGCCGAGGCGCCCTGGCCTTCCCCTCGGCCTGACCGTTCGGCCGGGCCGGGTGGCGGCGGTCGGGCACGGGGACCGTGGGGCGACCGCCGCGGCCGCGTGGTTCGAGCGAGGGGACCCGGGCGAGGAGCGTGGACCAGGTCGCGGGAGAGACGTGGACCTCCGCGTCGTCGGCCAGGAGGTCGAGGAGCGTGGGGCCGGCCCCCGGGTCGGAGCGGAGGAGGAGATCGACCGCGCCGAGATCCGCGCGGTACGGCGTGAGGTCCCGGGGCGCCTCGGCGGCGTGGGTGAGGAGCGCCGTGAGCGCGGAGTGCGCGGCGCGGACCCGGCGACGGCGACCGGGGCGGTGGCGGAGTGCACGGAGGGCGGGGAGGAGGGGCACGCTGCCACCGTACGCGGTGCGACGGACACCGAAGCGGGACGGACACCGGAGTGCGGGGCCGGGTGCGCGGATGTGATGCAGCGGATCCGGCAGAATACACCATCGGGTGGAAGACGGGGCGGAAGACGTGTACAGTGGATGATTGGCTTGTGACCAGTGGGCGCCCCGTGTGGGTGTCGATCGGTGACGGGCCGCCGGTACGTACGCGCGACCGATCATCGGGACCCCGGTGATGCCTCACGGTCGGGCGTGACACACGATTCGCGGCCACGTGCTGCGGGAAAACGGGGTAAACGAACGATATGGCCAAAAAAGAAGGGGTCATTGAGATCGAGGGGACCGTCGTGGAGGCCCTCCCGAACGCTTCGTTCCGGGTGGAGCTGACCAACGGTCACAAGGTGCTCGCGCACATCTCCGGAAAGATGCGGCAGCACTACATCCGCATCCTGCCCGAGGACCGTGTCGTCGTGGAGCTGTCTCCCTACGACCTGTCCCGTGGACGCATCGTCTACCGGTACAAGTAATTCGTAAAGATCTTTTCGACATCTCACGCAGTCGTACGCCCTCCGGGTCATCCGCATCCGGTGGGCGTCTCCTGGTGAGAAGAAGGAATAACGATGAAGGTTAAGCCCAGCGTCAAGAAGATCTGCGACAAGTGCAAGGTCATCCGCCGCAAGTCGCGCGTGATGGTCATCTGCGACAACCCGCGCCACAAGCAGGCACAGGGCTGATCGGCCACTTGAGGCAGATCCGTTCGCACGGGTGAGAGGCCGGCACGTCACCCACGGGGAACCGTGGACACGACGCGCCGGGTTCACGTCGGTGTGAGCACCACACCCAAGCAGACCTCGCCCCCTGACGGCCCACCACGTCACCGGTCCTCGTGATCGGGATGCGGACCGGGTGAACGCCAGGATGACACCCTCGGCTCGGAGGCCGGGGACCCGACGGAGAAGCAGTACCGCCGGGAACAGGTCTGAGCAAGTACCTCCGATACACAACACATGGAGAATCACCAATGGCACGTCTTGCCGGAGTAGATCTCCCGCGTGAGAAGCGCGTGGAAATCGCCCTGACATACATCTATGGTGTGGGCCGCACTCGTGCGAGCCAGACCCTGACCGAGACCGGGATCGACCCGAACACCCGCGTGAAGAACCTGAGTGACGACGAGCTCGTCCAGCTGCGCGACTACATCGAGGGCACCTTCCAGGTCGAGGGTGACCTCCGCCGTGAGGTCGCCGCCGACATCCGCCGCAAGGTCGAGATCGGGTCCTACGAGGGCATGCGTCACCGGCGCGGCCTCCCCGTCCGCGGCCAGCGGACGAAGACGAACGCTCGCACCCGCAAGGGTCCGAAGCGGACCGTCGCCGGTAAGAAGAAGTAATCCTCGGGTTTCAGGAGTAGAGACACAGTATGCCTCCCAAGTCACGCGCAGCTGCGCGCACCGGACGTCGCAAGGCCAAGAAGAATATCGTCGCAGGCCAGGCGCACATCAAGTCCACCTTCAACAACACCATCGTTTCCATCACGGACCCCACGGGTGCCGTCATCTCCTGGGCTTCCTCGGGTGAGGTCGGATTCAAGGGTTCGCGTAAGTCGACGCCCTACGCCGCACAGATGGCTGCCGAGTCGGCAGCACGTCGTGCGCAGGAGCACGGCCTCAAGAAGGTCGACGTCTTCGTGAAGGGCCCGGGTTCCGGTCGTGAGACCGCGATCCGTTCGCTCCAGGCCACCGGCCTCGAGCTGGGCACCATCCAGGACGTGACGCCGCAGGCCCACAACGGCTGCCGTCCGCCCAAGCGTCGCCGCGGCTGACGAATCGACCGTCGGAGCCATGGTCCCCGCACGGGGGTCGTGGCCCGTCGGCCTCACATCCACCGCAAGCGTTTACGAGTAGTCGTACTCACCTATTGCATGCGAGCGTCATATAGCGGATGCTCGCCGAAAGGAAGCCCACGTGCTCATCGCACAGCGCCCCACGCTCACGGAAGAGGTCGTCTCCGAAAACCGCTCACGGTTCGTTCTCGAGCCGCTGGAGCCCGGCTTCGGTTACACCCTCGGCAACTCGCTGCGTCGCACCCTGCTGTCCTCGATCCCCGGTGCTGCTGTCACCAGCATCCGCGTGGACGGCGTCCTCCACGAGTTCACCACCGTTCCCGGTGTGAAGGAGGACGTCACCGAGTTCATGCTGAACCTCAAGTCCCTGGTCGTCACCTCGGACTTCGACGAGCCCGTCGTCGCGTACCTGCGCAAGCAGGGACCCGGTGAGGTCACCGCCGCGGACATCTCCGCGCCGGCCGGTGTGGAGATCCGTAACCCGGAGCTGCACATCGCGACGCTCAACGAGACCGGACGCCTTGACATGGAGCTCACCATCGAGCGCGGTCGTGGCTACGTTTCCGCCGAGCAGAACAAGAACGCCGACGCGGAGATCGGCCGGATCCCGGTCGACTCCATCTACTCGCCGGTGCTCAAGGTGACCTACAAGGTCGAGGCCACCCGTGTGGAACAGCGCACGGACTTCGACCGACTCATCGTCGACGTGGAGACCAAGCCGTCCATCGCCCCGCGCGATGCGATCGCCTCCGCCGGCGGCACCCTCGTCGAGCTGTTCGGACTGGTCCGGGACCTCAACCCGGAGTCCGAGGGCATCGAGGTGGGCCCGTCGCCGGTCGACGCCGCGCTTGCTGCGGATCTGGCTCTCGCCATCGAAGACCTGGATCTCACTGTTCGTTCCTACAACTGCCTCAAGCGCGAGGGCATCCACACCGTGGGTGAGCTCGTGGCACGCTCCGAGGCCGACCTCATGGACATCCGTAACTTCGGATCGAAGTCGATCGACGAGGTGAAGCTGAAGCTCAACGAACTGGGCCTCACGCTCAAGGACTCCGTCGCCCTGTACGACTCCGCCGAGGACGACATGTCCTTCGTCGAGGACGAGCAGCTCTAAGAAACGTCAAGGAGAAAAGACATGCCTACGCCTACCAAGGGCGCCCGCCTGGGTGGTTCCCCGGCGCACGAGCGGCTGATGCTCAACAACATGGCCTCGCAGCTGTTCGAGCACAAGTCGATCAAGACCACCGTCGCCAAGGCCAAGCGCCTGCGCCCGGTCGCCGAGCGTCTCATCACCTTCGCCAAGAAGGGTGACCTCGCCGCCCGCCGTCGCGTGCTCCAGCAGATCACCGACAAGGGGATCGTGCACGAGCTGTTCACCTCTATCGCTCCGGTCATGGCCGAGCGTCCGGGTGGCTACACGCGCATCACGAAGATCGGCCCCCGCAAGGGTGACAACGCGCCGATGGCCGTGATCGAGCTCGTGCTCGAGCCCTACTCGCCCAAGCAGGCCACCGTCAAGGAGGCCGAGAAGGTCGCCGAGGTCGCCGCCACGGAGGCCGACGAGGCCCCCGTCGTCGAGGCGGACGTCGAGTCCGGTGCGCAGGAGGATGAGGCCCAGGCCGCGGCCGACGCCACCGGCGGCACCGTCGCGGACGAGGCTGCTGCCGACACCGCCGAGGAGAAGACCGAGGACAAGTGATCCTCGCTTCCCGCTGACTGATCGGCGGTCGCGCCGGTCCAAGGCCGGTCCTGGCCCCGTGAATCGGTTTGGCCCCCTGAGATGCCCATCTCAGGGGGCCAAACCGATTCACGGGGCCGGAACTGTCTCCGCGCTCCGGGCACCGCGTCCCGTCCACGGCGATCTGAGAGACTCGACGCATGACGACCGCCACCGTGATCGGCAGCGGCCCCAACGGGCTGGCCGCCGCCGTGACACTCGCCTCCGCCGGGGTCGACGTGACCGTTCTCGAAGCGGCCGACGTCCCCGGCGGGGGCACCCGCAGTTCCGAGCTCACCGTGCCGGGGTTGCTGCACGACGAATGCTCGAGCGCCCACCCGCTCGCCCTGGACACCCCGTTCTCCCGCCTCGTCGACCTGGGTGCCCACGGCCTCGAATGGGCGTTCCCCGAGGTGCAGTACGCCCACCCGCTCGACGGCGACAGCCCGGACTCGGGGGCTGCGGTGTGGCGTTCCGTCGACACCACCGCGCGGTACCTCCACGACGATTCCGACACGTGGCGGCGGGTCTATGCGCCCCTGTCCCGGTCGCTCCCGGCCTTCGCGGAGGACTTCCTGCGGCCCATGGTCCACGTGCCCACGAATCCGGTGGAGTTCGTCCACTTCGGCGTCTTCGCCGGACTGCCGGCCGCCGCCGTCGCCCGGCTCTTCCGCACCCCGGAGGCCCGCGCGCTCTTCGCCGGGATGGCCGCCCACACGTGGCGGCCTTTCGACTCCCTGTTCTCCGCGGCGATCGGCATGGTGCTCGGCACCGCCGCGCACACCTACGGCTGGCCGGTCGCCGTCGGCGGTTCCCGGGCGATCAGCCGGGCGATGGTCTCCGCCCTCGAACAGCGGGGAGGGCGGGTCGTCACCGGCGTCCACGTCGACTCCCTCGACCAGGTGACGACGGCCGACGGGACACGACCGGATCTGCTCTTCTTCGACACCTCCCCGGGCACCGCCCTCCGGGTGCTCGGCGACCGGGTGCCCACCCGGATCCGGTCCGCCCTCGGGAAGTTCCTTCAGGGCCCCGGTGCGTACAGCGTCCACCTCGCCGTCGAGGGCGGGATCCCGTGGACCTACGCACCGGCCCGCCGTGCGGGTTCCCTGCACCTGTGCGGTGCCTACGAGGAGACGGCCGCGGCCGAGGCGCTCGTGTCCCGGGGCAGGATGCCGGAGCGTCCCTTCGTCCTCCTCGGGCAGCAGTACCTGGCCGACCCCTCGCGGGTGTCGGGTGGTGCCGACGCGTCCGGTCCCGTCCCGATCGACGCCTATGCCCACGTGCCCGCCGGGTACACCGGGGACGCGACCGAGGCGGTCCTCGCCCAGATCGAACGTTTCGCCCCCGGCTTCCGGGACCGGGTGGTCGCGACCCACGTGCGGACCCCGGCCGAGCACGCGGCGCACAACCCCAACTACGTCGGCGGGGACATCACGACGGGCGCGAACGACGCCCTCCAGCTCCTGTTCCGTCCCCGCCCGGCACTCGATCCCTACGCGCTCGGCGTCCCGGGGGCGTATCTGTGCTCGGCGGCGACCGCACCGGGGGCCGGGGCCCACGGGATGTGCGGGTACAACGCGGCGCTCTCCGCACTCCGGTCGAGGGGGATCCCGGCACCCGTGCCCGCGGCGAACAGCGGTATCGGATCCGTCGAACCGAGCTGACCCGCTCAGTTCTCCTACAAGCTCAGTCCTCCTGGGCGGGGACCCGCCGCCGAGGCGCCCTCGGCACCGCCTGCGACACAGTCCTCCCGGCGGAGAAGGCGAGCAGTGGCGTGCGTTCCTGCCCGGTCCGCACCCGGACGTGACGGGCGAGCAGGGCCGCTGCGGCCGGTGCCCGGGTGATGCCCGAGTCGGGGTGTACCCGGACGTCCTCCCGCGACAGCCGCAGCCACAGGCGGAGGAGGGCCCGGCCGTACTGCAGCTGTGTGGCGGGGTCGAGGGGCGCCTCGGGAGCGGGGGAGTGGAACACGAGGCGATGAGGGATCGCCCGGTGGTTCCGCGTGGAACGGGGATCGCGCAGGGACTCGACCTTCGACCAGGCGCGGGGGTCGACGCCGCGGGCGGTGCGGGCACGGAGGGCGGCACCCAGGCGTCCGGTCGCCGACCGGACCGGTCCGAGGACCTCGGCCAGGCCCGTCCGGATGTCCCGGGAATCGCGCGCGGAGGCGAGGAGCGGCGCCAGCCGGCGGGCCACGAGGGGCGGGATGCGAAGGCACTCGGCGGTGAGGCCGTCCTCGGAGTATGCGGGGTCGGACGGGTCGAGACGGAGCCAGTCGAGGGTCTCGGCGAGGGCGGCTCCTGCGGGGTCGTCAGGGACCACCGGGCCGTTGGAGGAAGCAGGCGACGGGACCGGCGCCTCGGCGGGCTCGGCGGAGGTGGCCGCTCCCGATGCACGGGCCCAGAGCGGCTCCGGTACGAGGGTGACCCCGAGGTCGAGGGGACTGGATGGCTTGGCGCCGAGCGCGGCCAGGTCCTCCTCCCAGTCCTCCAGTGCGGCGGAGAGACGGCGTTCGTCCGGGGCGAGCGGGCCGCGGTCGACCTGCCGGTGGTGGAGGTCGTGCGGGGTGAAGGGGTGCCGGCGGACGCCGGTGTCGCGAATGTCCAGCCGCACGAGGAGGTCGGCGCCGGATCCGGTGACCGCGGTGATCTCCGGCCGCAGGCGTTCGGCGGCGAGACCGATCGCGCAGGACTCGATCCACGCCCCGAGGCCCAGGTGGAGGTCGCGGTGGTCGGGGTCGGAGACCGGCAGGGTGCGGGAGGCATCGACGCCCAGGTCGATCGCGGTGCCGTCGGCGGTGAACCGGGGGACCCACGGCTGGGTGTTGCGGGCGGACGGCGCGAGGGCCGCGGTGCGCAGGACACGGGTGCGGGTTGTGGTGCCGAGCATCGAGCGACCTCCTGGTCGGGACCGGGCGGGTGGGGTCCGGCGACCTCGGTGGACACCCGCGGTGCGGACCTCGTTCAGTTCACGATCGTATCGTCCGGGGGAAGGTGGGGTGATCGTCGCGGACTCCACCCTTGACACCACCGCGACGTGACAGGACTGCGACACGGGTCCGGGGTCGGAGTGGTTCCGTGAACGGGCCCGATGCGACACCATGACGGCATGCGACGCGAACGCACCACGACGGCACCGGTAGCAGGCGCGGACCCCGCCATGAGGTCACACGCGATGCGGACGGCGGGGCGCCTCGGCGGCGGGATGGCGGCACTGACCGTGCTCGTCGGCTGTGCCGTCCCGGGTGGCGGCTCCGGCGGTGGCGGCGCGCCGACGGGCAACCTGGGCGAGGCGCTCGCCACCGTGCCCGCCGGTCACGGCGCGGAGGAGTCCCTGTACTTCTCCGACCTGGCCCTCGGCGAGTACCTGGGCGAGGGGCTCACGAAGGCCCAGCTCCTCGACATGACCGCGGCCTCGGCTCTGGGCCTGGGACGGTTCGCCACCTTCTCGCAGGTGGATCCGGAAGCGGTCCCCGCCGCCGGATCCGACCCCGCCACCGCGATCACGATCGGCTTTCCCCCGGACGAGTCCTACCGATTCACCGGCATGGACCCGGACGCGGTGTATGAGCGGTTCGCCCACTACGACTCCGGACGGAGCACACTCGGTGACGGCGAACTGCTCGTCCGGCGCGAGGACCACGGCCACGACCTCACCGACCCGCTCGGACAGCCCGCGGCGCTGGGCATGTACAACACCGTGTGGTGGGACGAGGACGTCCTGGTCGGGGCCACCGCCGAGGCGCCCGTCCGCGCCTGGGTCGAACCGGAGTCCACGCTGGCCGCCGAGGGCACCTACGACGCCGTGACCGAGTGCCTGGGCGAGGAGGTCGTCGGCGCCTGGCTCGGGACCGAGGGCCTCGACGGCGGCCCGTTCGACACCGCCGACCGGATAGACACTCTCGCCATCGGACACCGTCCCGGTCGCGAGGCGACGAGCAGCGAGGAGGGGGAGCGGGACACCGCCGGTCTCGAGAACGTCCTGTGCCTGGAGGCCGCGGACGCCACCTCGGCGCAGGAGATCGCCGACGGAATCCGGACGGACCTCGAGGACGGTGGCACCAGCTCGGTCCACGGGCAACCGTGGACCGACATCCTCGTCGGCCCGGTGATCGAGGTCGAGGGGAGGGTCGTCGAACTCGCGGTCGGCGGGCACACGGCCACCCTCCACGACCTCGTGCTCCAGGGTGACCTCCCCGCCCTCACCGACGGCGAGGTGGGCTGATGACGACGCTCCGCCTGCTCGCCGCCGTGCTCCTGGCGCCGGGTGGCTCGTGGTGGAGGCGCCTGGTCGCGGCCGGCCTCGTGGTCCCCAGCGCCCTCGTCTCGCTCCTGTGGTCGAAATGGATCATCGGCCACTACCGGATCACCTTCATGGCGCCCGAACCCCTCGACCCGCTCATCGGCTGGGTGTTCCGCAACGACCTGTGGGTGTGGTTGGTCGCACAGGCGGTCCTCGCCGCGCTCACCCTCGGAGCCGTGGTCGTCGCCTGGCAGCTGGCCCGCGGGCGCCCCTGGATAGCGCGTCCAGGTTAGACCTCGCGACCCCTCGGGGAGTGCAGTGCCGCCGGAAGTGCGGGGCGCCTCGGCGGCGGTTCAGCGGAAGACGACCGTGCGGTGGTCGTCGAGGATGACGCGGCCCTGGGCGTGCCAGCGGACGGCGCGGGCCAGGACGGAGGCCTCGATCTCCTGGCCCTTGTGGACGAAGTCGGTGACGGACTCGCCGTGGTGCACGCGCTCGACGTCCTGCTCGATGATCGGGCCCTCGTCGAGGTCGCTCGTCACGTAGTGGGCCGTCGCGCCGATGATCTTCACGCCGCGGGCGTGGGCCTGGTGGTAGGGCTTCGCGCCCTTGAAGCTCGGCAGGAAGGAGTGGTGGATGTTGATGACCCGTCCCTCCATGCGCGCGCACAGCTCCGGCGAGAGGATCTGCATGTAGCGGGCCAGGACGACGAGTTCGACGTCGAGCTCGTCGACGAGGGCGAGCAACTGCGCCTCCGCCTCGGCCTTCGTGTCCGGGGTGACGGGCACGTGGTGGAAGGGCACACCGTAGAAGCCCGCGAGGTCGGCCAGCGTGTCGTGGTTGCCGACCACTCCGACCACCTCGACGGGAAGCTGCCCGGTGTGTTGCTGGAAGAGCAGGGTGTTGAGGCAGTGACCGGCCTTGGACACGAGGATGAGGGTACGGATCCGGCGTTCGGCCGGGCGCAGGGACAGGTGCGCACCGAGGCGGCGGACGACCGGGGCCAGGGCCTCGCGGACGACCTCCTCCGTGGCGGCCTCGTCGTCGCCGACCACGCGGTCGCCCTCGAGGCGGAACTGCAGGCGCAGGAAGAAGGACTCCGTGTCCTCCGAACCGAACTGCTGGGACTCCGTGATCGAGGCGTCGATCCCCACGAGCGCCCCGGAGACCGCGTGGACGATCCCGGCCCGGTCGGGGCAGGACAGGGAGAGGACCCACTCGCGGGCGGGCGCCTCGGCGGAGGGCGCTGCTGGAGCGGTCGGTGAGGGGGTCGATGCAGGCGTGGCGGAGGCCGGGTTCACGGTCATCCCAGCATGGTAATCGGAACGCTGGAACCCGCGCGGACGTGCCCGTCCACCGGTCGGTTTCGTTGGTAGGATTCCCGTGGTCGCGACTGGCGAGTACGAGGTGGTTCACCACCGGGGGAGCGGCCGACGGAGGGATACGGCGGTCGATCGCCTGGGCCGCGCCTCGTCCACTGCCACCGGACAAGGGAGCACACCACCATGACCGATTCCATCGATCCGATGAACTCCTCACTGGGAGTCGTCGATCCGGAGATCGCCGCCGTCCTCGACCAGGAGCTCGCTCGCCAGCGCGGCACCCTGGAGATGATCGCCTCGGAGAACTTCGTGCCGCGCGCGGTGCTGGAGACCCAGGGGTCCGTCCTCACGAACAAGTACGCCGAGGGCTACCCCGGCCGCCGCTACTACGGGGGCTGCGAGTACGTCGACGTGGCCGAGAACCTGGCGATCGAGCGGGCCAAGTCCCTGTTCGGTGCCGCGGTCGCCAACGTCCAGCCGCACTCCGGCGCCCAGGCCAACGCCGCCGTCATGCACGCCTTCGCCCGTGCCGGTGACACCATGCTCGGTCTCGAACTCGCCCACGGCGGCCACCTCACGCACGGAATGAAGATCAACTTCTCCGGCCGTCTGTACGACGTCGCCTCCTACGGCGTCGACCCCGCGACCAACCGCATCGACATGGACGTCGTCGCCAAGGCCGCCAAGGAGTCGCAGCCCAAGGTGATCGTCGCCGGCTGGTCCGCCTACCCGCGTCAGCTCGACTTCGACGCCTTCCGCGAGATCGCCGACGAGGTGGGCGCCACCCTGTGGGTCGACATGGCGCACTTCGCCGGGCTCGTCGCCGCCGGTCTGCACCCCAACCCCGTGCCGATCGCCGATGTCGTGTCCTCCACCGTGCACAAGACCATCGGTGGTCCCCGCTCCGGCTTCATCCTCTCGAAGGACGAGGCGAACGCGAAGAAGATCAACTCCGCCGTCTTCCCCGGTCAGCAGGGCGGCCCGCTCATGCACGTGATCGCCGGCAAGGCCGTGGCGTTCAAGCTCGCCGGCACCGAGGACTTCCGCGCCAGGCAGGAGCGCACCCTCGAAGGTGCGAAGATCCTGGCCGAGCGCCTCACCAGCGCCGATGTCAAGGAACACGGTGTCGACGTCCTCACCGGTGGCACCGACGTCCACCTGGTGCTCGTCGACCTGCGCAACTCGCCGCTCGACGGCAAGCAGGCCGAGGACCTCCTCCACGAGGTGGGCATCACCGTCAACCGCAATGCGGTGCCCTTCGACCCGCGCCCGCCGATGACCACCTCCGGTCTGCGCATCGGCACCCCGGCGCTCGCCTCCCGCGGGTTCGGCGCGGCCGAGTTCACCGAGGTCGCCGACATCATCGCCGCCGCCCTCAAGCCCGGCCCCGACGTCGAGGCGCTCCGGGCCCGGGTGCAGAAGCTCACCGACGGCTACCCGCTCTACGACGGTCTGGAGCAGTACTGATGACGGTGGAGACGCAGACGGCGACGACCGCGGTGAAGCTCGACGGCAAGGCGACCTCGGCGGCCATCAAGGCCGAGCTCACCGAACGTGTCGCCGCACTCAAGGAGCAGGGCGTGACCCCGGGCATCGCGACGGTGCTCGTCGGTGCCGATCCCGCCTCGCAGTTGTACGTGGGCATGAAGCACAAGCAGTCCGAGGCGATCGGGATGAACTCGATCCAGCGTGAACTGCCGGCCGATGCCACGCAGCAGCAGGTCGAGGACCTCATCGACGAGCTCAACACGGACCCGACCTGCCACGGGTACATCGTGCAGCTGCCGCTGCCGGGGCACATCGACACCGATGCGGTGCTGGAACGGATCGACCCGGCCAAGGACGCCGACGGCCTGCACCCCACGAACCTGGGGCGCCTGGTGCTCAACGTCAACGCGCCGATCGACACCCCGCTGCCGTGCACGCCGCGGGGCGTCATCGAGCTGCTCCTGCGCAACGACTACGACCTCAAGGGCAAGCACGTGGTCGTCGTGGGCCGCGGTGTGACGATCGGCCGGTCCATCGGCCTCATCCTCACCCGGCGGGAGATCAACGCGACGGTCACGCAGGTGCACACCGGCACCGTCGACATGGGGCAGTACCTGCGCCAGGCCGACGTCATCGTCGCCTCCGCGGGTGTCAAGCACCTGGTCGAGCCGGAGGACGTGAAGCCGGGCGCGGCCGTGCTCGACGTCGGCGTCACCCGCGAGACCGACCCGGAGACGGGCAAGAACAAGGTCTTCGGCGACGTCCACCCGGGTGTGGCCGAGGTCGCCGGTTTCCTCTCGCCCAACCCCGGTGGCGTGGGCCCCATGACCGTCGCCCTCCTCATGACGAACGTCGTCGAGGCGGCCGAGCGCCAGGTGGCCGCCCGAGCGACCGCCTGAGACACCCGATTCGGGGGCAACCGCCCGGCTGTGCCCGACGCCGCCCCGATATGTTCGACGGCCCTCGATATGTGCTGAAATATCGAGGGCCGTTGAAGATATCGGGGCGGAACCGATCCCCGGACCACGCCCGAGGCTCCCTGCACTTCCATCGGAAGTGCAGGGAGCCTCGGGCATGTGTGAGAGGGGGAGCGCTCGTCAGGTGGTGATCTTCTCGGGGTCGACGTGCGTGGCGGTGCTCGGGTCGGCCGGCTCCTCGTAGTCCTCGTCGCGGGTGTAGGCGGTCTCCGCGTGGAGGCTGCGGTCGAGGCCGAGCTTCTCGATGCGGGGGTCGACGCGGATGGGATGGATCATGTCCATGACCTTCGCGATGAGGTAAGTGACGACGAAGGGGTAGGCGACCGAGACGAGGATCGCCACGATCTCGCGCCACACCAGGCTCCAGTCCCCACCGAGGAGGACCCCGGAGACACCGGCGGGAGCGGACTCGACGCCGAGCAGGATGACGTAGAGGGACCCCGCGATGCCACCGATGCCGTGGACGGCGAAGGCGTCGAGCGAGTCGTCGATCTTGTGCTTGTTCTTCCAGGTGATCGCCCAGGCGACGGCGGCCGAGGCGAGGAAGCCGACGGCGACGGCACCGACCGGGTTGACGGCATCGGCGACAGGGGTGATGCCGACGAGGCCGGCGATCATGCCGGTGCACATACCCAGGGCGGTGACGCGCTTGTCCCGCAGGCGTTCGACGACGAGGAAGCCGAGGATGCCGCCGAGGCCGGCGAGCAGGGTGGTGAGGAAGACGAACTCGGCGAGGAACCCGGCCGTCGCGGCGGTACCGCCGTTGAAGCCGAACCAGCCGAAGAACAGGATGCCGGCACCGAGGAAGGCGAGCGGCAGGTTGTGCGGCTTCTCGTCGGTCTTGAGGCGCGGGCCGAGCACGAGGGCCAGGGCGAGCGAGGAGACACCGGCATTCATGTGGACGGCGGTACCACCGGCGAAGTCGTGGAGGCCCATGACGTTGCGCAGCCAGCCGCCGACGTAGCCGGCCTCCGGGTCGCTGAAGGTGAAGACCCAGTGGGCCATCGGGGAGTAGACGAGCAGCATCCACACCACGGCGAAGACGAGCCAGGAGCCGAACTTCATCCTGCCCATCGCGCCGGAGGCGAGGATCGCGATCGAGATGGTGGCGAAGAGCAGGTAGAATCCGGCCCAGTAGGTGCCGTTGGCGCCGTCATCGGTGAGGAACTGGTTGCCGCCCAGGTATTCCAGAGGGTTGCCGATGAGGCCCAGTCCGCCCCAGGAGTTGCCGACCACGAGACTGTGGCCGACGAGGATGTAGGCGAGGCCACCGACGGCCATGGAGCCCATGACCATCATGGCGATGTTGAGGATGTTCCGGCCGGATGCCATTCCCCCGTAGAACAGGGCGAGGCCCGGGAACATGAGCAGCACGAGTGCCATCGCGCTGAGGAGCCACGCGAGGTCGGCTGCGGCGAGTGCTTCTTCCATGATGATGTCCCATCGGTGCGGGTGGTGAGCGTGAGGAACCCGGTGGTGGGCCGCGCGGTGTCGTACGTTGCGCGATTATTTCCTGTGGTTCACCAGTATTCACTGACGGGAGACCGGCGCGGTTTCGCCCCCGTGAAATCCATGTATCGGTCCCGGAGTGGGACGGGTGCCGGGGTTCGGGCGGCGATGGGCTCAGCCGGTGGAGTGCACGTTGAGGAAGACGACCGGGAGTTCGAGCATGCGGGCGGGGCCGTGGGGTGCGTCGCCGTCGAAGGTGAGCGAGTCGCCGGGCCCGAGTTCGTACTCGTAGCTGCCGTGGCCGTAGACGACCCGGCCGGAGAGCACGTGGATGAACTCGGTGCCCGAGTGCTCGAAGCGTGGGAACACATCGGACTCGTTCGTGAGCGTCACGAGGGCCGGTTCGATGGGGTTCGGGTGCCGCTTGAGCTGCCCGAGCAGTCGGTACTCGTGCCCGTGCCGGGTGCCCGAGCGGACGGTGACGCTGCCGCCGCCGGCCGGGGTGTGGATCGCCTCGGACTCGGTGTCGATCCCCTGGAAGAGGGAGGTGACGGGGACGTCGAGTCCGTCGGACAACCGCTGGAGCGTGGTGAGGGAACACGAGGTCGAGGCGGACTCCACCTTCGAGATCATCGCCTTCGACAGACCGGTGCGTTCGGCCAGCTCGGCCGCGGTGAGTCCGGCGGAGGTCCGGGCGGCCCGGACCTGATCGGCAATGATCCGTTCCAGTGGCAGTCGTGCGGGAGGGTCGAGGTGCTCCATCTCGTCAGGGTAGCCTGCCGTTCCCGCGCTCGGGCCCGGTTCCGGACCCGGGGGAAGTCCGGGAAGCCCGGCGGTCGATCGCATGTCCGGTTCCTCTCGTCGAATGAGTGCGAGCCCGATGGCACGTCCCATGCCGGGATCCGCCATCGAGCTCGCACTCGACGAATCGTCGTCAGTGGAGTGCGCCGGTGCGGGTGGGGCCGCCGCGCGTGGGGTCCCACTGGGCGGGACCGAGCGCTGTGCCGGTCACGTGGTCGGCGGCGATCGACCCGAGCAGCGGCCCGAACTTCGCCCCGTGACCCGAACACGGCGAGAACACCGTGATCCCGCCGCAGGTCGTCAGCACGAAGTCCTCCGTCGGCGTGTTCGTGAACAGGCAAGTCGTCTCCGCGTAGGGCTCCGGCACCAGGCCCGGCACGTAGGTCTTCACGTACTCGACGGCGGCGGCCCGCTGCTCCTCGGTGATCGTCCCCGACTGCGCCGAGGCGTCGTCGATCCGCGTCCCACCGTTGAAGATCGCGAGCTTCTGCCCGCGGTGCTCGGCGTCCCGTCCGCCCGGCAGGCTGTAGACGTGCACGTCGGCACCGTTGTGGATGAAGGTCGGCCACTCCTCGGGCGCCATCACCGGCGCGCCGTCGGCCGTCGTCTCCCGGTAGGGGAAGTGGAAGGCCGCCTCCTGCATGATCTCGAACTCCGGCAGCGCGTCCCGGAACCCCTGCGGCAGGTCGAGCTTCTCCAACAGGAAGGGCAGGAATCCGCCGGCCGCCACCGTCACGTGGGCGCCCTCGACGGTCCTGCCGTCGGCGGCGGTCACCGTGAACGGCCCCTGTGGGCCCTCCACCCCCGCTCCCGAGGCGCCCTCTCCTTCCGAAGAACGCTGTCCTCCGGCCGATCCCGTCACCGACTCGACCGCGAAGTCGGTGAACAGCGCGGCCCCGTGGGACTGCGCGGCGGCCACCATCGCGAGCACGGTCGACTGGGCGTCGAGGACACCGGCGGTGGGCTGCCAGACCGCCTCGGAGTCGTAGGCGATGCCCGGCCAGCGTTCGCCGGCGGCGTCCTTCTCGGCCAGTTCGTTCTCGATGCCGAGGTCTGTGAGGATGTCCGCCTGGTGTTGCGGCTTCTTGACCGGTCCGAAGGTGAGTGACCCGCAGCGGCGGATCAGCTGCTGACCGCTGAGCTCCTCGAGTTCGGCCCAGCCCGCCTCGGCGTCGCGGACGAACCCGGCGTAGAGCGCGTCCTCGTAGGCGAACCGGAAGATGCGTGCCGAACCGTGGCTGGAACCGTGCTCGCTCGCGGGTTCGTCCCGGTCGACGAGGGCAACGGACAGGCCGCGCTGGGCCAGGCGCCAGGCGGTGGACGCGCCGGCGAATCCGGCTCCGATGATGACGTGGTCGTACACTGCGGGTTCCTGTTCTCGGGGAAGTACGTGGTGGGGTAACGGTCGCAGGGTGTCACATGCCCGCGGTCACGCCCGGGATCCACGAGGTCCCGGCGAGCGGCACCCGGGCCATCGCGGAGGCCTCGAGAGTGAGCGCGACGAGGTCCTCGGGTTCGAGGTTGCGCACGTGGCCCTTGCCGCAGGCCCGGGCGATCGTCTGGGCCTCCATCGTGAGGACGCGCAGGAAGTTGGCGATCCGGCGGCCACCGACCTCGGGGTCGAGGCGCGCGGAGAGCTCCGGGTCCTGCGTCGAGATCCCGGCGGGGTCCCGGCCGTCCTGGAAGTCGTCGTAGTACCCGGCGGCGGATCCGAGCGCGGCGTACTCCGCGGCGTACCGGGGGTCGTTGTCACCGAGGGCGATGAGTGCGGCGGTCCCGATCGACACGGCGTCCGCGCCGAGCGCCATGGCCTTGGCGACGTCGGCCCCGTTGCGGATGCCACCGGAGACGATGAGCTGGACCTTCCGGTGCAGCCCGAGTTCCTGGAGCGCGCGGACGGCCTCCGGGATCGCAGCGATCGTCGGGATGCCGACGTTCTCGATGAACACCTCCTGCGTGGCGGCGGTACCACCCTGCATGCCGTCGAGGACGATGACGTCCGCCCCGGCCTTCACGGCCAGCTGCGTGTCGTAGTAGGGGCGCGAGGCACCGACCTTGATGAAGATCGGCTTCTCCCAGTCGGTGATCTCCCGCAGTTCCTGGATCTTGATCTCCAGGTCGTCCGGGCCCGTCCAGTCGGGGTGGCGGCAGGCCGAACGCTGGTCGACGCCGATGGGCAGGGTGCGCATGCCGGCCACGCGTTCGGTGACCTTCTGGCCGAGCAGCATGCCACCGCCGCCCGGCTTGGCGCCCTGACCGAGGACGACCTCGATCGCATCGGCGGCCCGCAGGTGGTCGGGGTTCATGCCGTAGCGGCTGGGCAGGTACTGGTAGACGAGCGTCTTCGAGTGGCCGCGCTCCTCGTCGGTCATGCCGCCGTCACCGGTCGTCGTCGAGGTGCCCACGGCCGACGCCCCGCGTCCCAGCGACTCCTTCGCGTTGGCCGAGAGCGCACCGAAGCTCATCCCGGCGATCGCGACGGGGATGTCGAGGTGCAGCGGCTTGGAGGCGTTGCGGTCACCGAGCACCACGTCGGTCCCGCACTTCTCGCGATACCCCTCCAGCGGGTACCGCGACATCGAGGCACCGAGGAACAGCAAGTCGTCGAAATGGGGCAGCGCCTTCTTCGCGCCCCACCCGCGGATGTCGTAGATGCCGGTCGTCGCGGCGCGCTGGATGCCGTGGATCGCGGCACGGTCGAAGGTCGCGGATTCCCGCAGCCCGAGTTCGGACGGTGCGGGTGGAGCCGCCGCAGAAGGCCCGGTGTGCACGGTGGGCGTTTCCGGGGAGAGGGCTTCCGGAGCGAGAGTCATGAGGTGTCCTTCCGAAGACGGATCCGGCGTCAGTACGCCGCGGAGTTGTCGACGTCGAAGTGGTAGAGGTTCCGGGCGGAGCCGTAGCGGGTGAAGTCGGCCGGGTCGTCGTCGCGGCCCGCGGCGGCGAGCAGCTCGGCGAGTTCCGCCCGGTGCTCGTCCCGCATCTCCTTGGCCACGCAGTCGGAGCCGAGGGAGGCGACGGAGCCCAACACATAGATCCGGGCCTCGTAGATCGAGTCACCGAGGTCGGCCCCGGCGTCCCCGCACA
Organism: Brevibacterium litoralis; assembly: GCF_040212315.1. Classification (NCBI taxonomy): domain Bacteria; kingdom Bacillati; phylum Actinomycetota; class Actinomycetes; order Micrococcales; family Brevibacteriaceae; genus Brevibacterium; species Brevibacterium litoralis. Next base: position 107,107 of record NZ_JBDIUY010000012.1, read on the forward strand.
CCACCAGGCGCCCGGCCTGGGCCATGAAGGCCGACATGTGTCCGATGTTCCCGCCGACAACGATGTCGATCCCCTTCATGGAGATCCCGCAGCGGGCCGAGGCGTTCCCGTCGATCACCAGCAGCCCGCCGTGCGCCGTCGCGCCGGCCGACTGGCTGGCGTCCCCGGTCACGTGCACGCGCCCGGACATCATGTTCTCGGCCACGCCGGTGCCGGCGTTGCCGTGGACGGTGATCGTCCCGCCCTGGTTCATGCCGGCGGCGTAGTACCCGGCGTGTCCGTGCACGTCCACGCGCACGTCGCCGTTCACGCCGACGGCCAGGGCGTGCTTGCCGAGCGGGTTCGCCACGGAGAAGGCCTCGCCGTCGGCGGCCGAGTGGAGAGCCGCGTTGAGGTCGCGGACCGTGTCCGTCTCAAGGTCGAACTCCCGCGCCGCCGAGGCGCCCTGCCCCTCGGTGCCACCCGTGACCGCGGCGGCCGCAGCGGCGGCGGGGGAGAACGTGATGGTGTCGTCGGCGGGGGTCGCCGGAGTTCCGAGTGTCGTCGTCATCGTCGGGTCCTCTCAGATCTTCCAGGTGTAGACGCGGCCGGGTTCGGGCTCGAACAGGCGGGCGTCGTCGATGCCGGGCAGGTGGGCGAGTGCGCGGAACTCGCTGGCGACGGCCACGTAGTCGTCCGTCTCGGCGATGATCGCGGGCTTGCAGGCGATGGGGTCGCGCACGACGGCCATCGAGTCGGCGGTCGTGACGACGAGGGTGTAGAAGCCGTCGAGCGTCTCACCCAGGTGTTCGAGTGCGGACTCCAGGGTGTCGCCCTGCTGCAGGCGGTGGGCGATGAACCGGGCGCCGACCTCCGTGTCGTTCTCCGAGTCGAACTCCACGCCCAGACGCTTGAGTTCACGGCGGACCGAGGCGTGGTTGGAGAACGAGCCGTTGTGGACGAGGCAGAGGTCCTCGGACACCGCGAAGGGGTGGGACCCGGTCGCGGTGACGGCGGACTCGGTGGCCATGCGGGTGTGACTCACCGCCTGACTGCCGGTCATCGTCGACAGTCCGTGGTCGGTGGAGACGTCGCGCGGATTGCCGACGGCCTTCATGACGGTCACGTGTTCACCGCGGCCGGTGATCGTGAGTGCGGGGTAGGACTGGTGGAGCGTGGTGGCGAGCAGGTCGACGGGGATCGGGGCCGAGACGAGGGTCGTCGAGCCGAGTTCGTGCACGGTGGCGGCAGTGCCCTCCGGCAGCGCCTCGCCGAGCAGCGTGTCGATCGCGGTGGGCTCCAGACCCAGGTCCGTACCGAGCAGGCTGAGGGTCGCCACGCCCGCGGAGTTGAGCTCCGGGTTGTCGTAGACGGCCACACCCGCGGCGTCGGGGCCGCGTTCGATGACCTCGCAGAGCATGCCGTCGAGCAGGGTGCCCAGTTGTGGGCGCAGGGCGTCGTTGCGCACCTGGAGGGCGGCGATACCGCACATGGTGGTGGTCTCCGTTCGTGAGGGCGGGAGGGAGGGAAGAGGGGTGGACGCCGGGAGGGCGGGGCGCCTCGGCGGCGGGATCCGGGCGGGGTGGGACTCAGATGGCGGTGAGGTAGTGCTCGATCTCCCAGTCGGAGACGCGGGAGTGCCAGTCGAAGAACTCCTTCTCCTTCGCGTCGGCGAAGTAGGTGCCGACCGCGGTGTCGCCGGAGAGGGCCGCGAGCATGACGGGGTCGTCGCGGAGCGCCTCGACGGCGTGGAGGAGGGTGGCGGGCATCTTCTTGGCGTCCGGCTTCTTCTCGCCGGGCCCGCAGGGGGCACCCGGGTGGTTGTTCGTGTCGATCCCGTGGAGGCCGGCGGCCAGCGCCGCGGTGAGGGCGACATAGGGGTTGGCGGCGCCGTCGGCGGTGCGCAGTTCCACCCGCTTGTCGTCGGGCACGCGGATCATGTGGGTGCGGTCGTTGCCGCCGAAGGAGGCGTGGTTGGTCGACCAGGTGGCGCCGGACTCCGTGTTCGCCGCGCCCGTGCGCTTGTAGGCGTTGACGGTCGGGGCCAGGTAGGTCTGGAGCGCCGGGGCGTGGTCGAGCATGCCGCCGATGAACTGGTAGGCGGTCTCCGAGAGGCCCAGGCCGTGGGGGTCGGGGCCGGCCATGAGGGAGCGCTCGCCCGCCTCGTCCCACAGGGAGATGTGGAAGTGGAGCCCGGTGCCGGTGCGGTCGCTGAAGGGCTTGCCCATGAAGGTCGCGATCATGTCGCGCTTGTCGGCGATCATCGCGTGGATGTAGCGGAGGGTGACGACCCGGTCGGCGGTGACGAGGATGTCGTCGTAGTCGAAGTTCTGCTCGAACTGACCGGCGCCGTCCTCGTGGTCGTTCGCGTAGTTGCCCCAGCCCAGGGAGTTCATGGCGTCGGCGACCTCGGTGAGGTGGTCGTACATCCGGGTGACGCCGCGGGCGTCGTAGCAGGGGCGGGGGTGGTCGTCCTTGGCGTCGGCGGTCGTGAGCTTCCCCTCGGCGTCCCTGCACAGGAGGAAGAACTCGACCTCGGCGCCGGCCTTCGCGCTCATGCCGCGGGCCTTGAGATCGGCGATCACCTTCTTGAGCGCGACGCGGGGTGCGTACGGCCAGGGCTCGCCGCCGACGTAGGGGTCGCAGTGGATCATCGCCAGGCCCTCGCGGATGAAGGGCATGGGGGTGAAGGAGGAGACGTCCGGGACGGCGGAGAGCTCACCGTCCTGCGGCTTCTGACCGATGAGCCCGGCGGCGAACCCGGCGAACCCCATGGCGCCGTCGGCCAGTTCCTCGAGGGCCGCGGTCGGCACGAGCTTGGCGCAGGGCTTGCCGTTGAGGTCGACGAAGGTGGCCAGCAGGTAGGTGATGTCGTGCGCCGCGACGAGATCGCTGAGCGCGGAGTGGCAGGCTCGGGCGTCGTTCGGCGCGAGCGCGGGGCCGGAGGAGGTCTCGGTGCTGGTGGTCGCAAGAGCGGGAACCGTGGCGGTCATGAGAGGGTTCTTCCTGTCGCGGTCGTTGCCTATGAGGAAACGAAGTTGACCCACAGTAGTCAGTCGCGTGGGTCACCGACAGGTCGGCGGTGTTAAAACCGTGTGACAGCTGAACCGAGCCGTGGACTGGGCGCTCCCTCCCGTCGACCGGGCAGTTGCTCAGTACTCGAAGTATCGACGCAGTGCCGGCTCGAACCGCGTGACACCCTTGTCGACCTTGACGTCCGCGGGCATCGTCGCGAAGAAGGTCCGCATGTTCTCCCGCCACTCGGGCACACTCGCGAGGTCGACGATCCGCTCCATCTGCGTCCGCACCGTCATCATGATCGCGTGCGAGTGGGGCAGGCGCACGAACTGCTGGTACTCGACCCGGCCGAGCAGGTGTTCGATGACGGTGTCCGCGTCTGCCGCCCGCGCCTCCTCCCGGGCGGGCAGCCACACGTGCGAGGTCTCCATCGAGATGTCGATCTCCAGTTCGGGGTGGGACGCCTCGGCGGCGGGGGCGGTGTCCGTGGGGAGCGCGCGGGAGACGCAGGGGGTGAAGCAGGTGGGGCGTTCGACCGGGGTGAGGACGATGTCGCGGTGGTCGGGGCGGCCGACGAGGACGGGGAGGACGCATTCGCCGCACACGCCCTGGCGGCACATGGCGGGGACGGTGCGGCCGGTGGACTCCAACGCTTCGAGGGCGGTGACGTCGGCGGGGACAGGGACGCGCTCGCCACTGCGGGCGAGGCGCAGGGTGAAGGGGGCACCCGCGTCGAGGTCCGTGAGTCCGAAGGCCTCGGAGTGGAGGCGTCCGGCCGGCCAGCCGGCGGCGCGGGCGCGGGCGAACAGGTCGTCCATGAAGTCGGCGGGCCCGCACGTGTAGAGGTGGGTGCCGAGTGGCTGGTCGGTGAGGACGGCGTCGAGTGCGGCGGCCCAGTCGGCCCGGGTGCCGGTCGAGGTGAGGAGGTCGACGTGCGGGTGTGCGTCCGCGAGCTCCTGCAGGTCGGCCAGGTGGGAGCCTGCGTCCGGCCGGAACCTGTAGAGGACCTGGACGGGTCGGCCTGCCCGGGCGGCGGCACGGGCGTGGGAGAGGACGGGTGTGACGCCGATGCCGCCGGCGACGAGCAGGTGCTTGCGGGACGTGGCGACCGGCGGGAACGCGCCGCGCGGTCGCGAGGTCCGGACCCGGTCGCCCGGGCGGAGGGTGTGGACCCAGCGGCTGCCGCCGCGACCGGTGTCCTGGCGGAGCATGGCGATCGTGTAGGAGGTCGGGAACAGCCCGTCGCGCAGTGCCGGAGGGAGGTTCTGCCCGGTGGACGGGAGGGACTGCCCAGTTGACGGGGCCGTGTCGGTGGTCCTCATGCGAGGGCTCCCGGGTCGGTGACGAGGGCCGAACTCATCCACGCGGCGTGGACGCGGGAGAAGTGCCGGTGGACGCCCAGTTCCCTGGCGCAACCGGCGCAGGTGAGCGTGTCACCCGGGGTGTGACGCCCGGAGCTCGTGGTGTCGCAGTGGACGCACAGGACGGTCAGTGGTGGTTCGGAGGTCGACGGGGAGGGCACCTCGGGGAAGAGCACCATCTCCTCGTCGAGCATCCCCTCCTCGCGGGCCACCCGGGCGGTGGCCGTGTCGTGGGCCGGGGGAAGGGCCCAGTGGGTCATGGCTCCATGGGAAATGCCCGCGATTGCGTCGGCGCATCGCGGGCATTTCGGGTCGGTGAACGGGTGGGGTGGGGCGGCGTCGAACTCAGCCCCGCCGGCGGGGTGCCGGGGGTGGGGCGGCGTTCTGGTCAGTACTTCTTGCGGGTGCGCGTGAAGAGTACCTTGTCGCGGCCCGGACCGTCGTAGTCCTGGATCCGCTCGCCCTCGAAGCCGAGGGACGAGTGGAAGCTGATGGCGCCCGCGTTGTCGGGTTCGGTGGTCGCGTGGACCTCCTCGGCGCCCAGGTCGGAGGCCCGGGTGAGGAAGGTCTCGTAGAGCTCACGGCCGATGCCCTGACCGCGGAAGTCGTTGCGCGCGGCGACGAGGTGGATGAAGGCCGGTCCCGATTTCGGGACGACGCCCAGCAGATAGCCGACGATCTCGTTCTTGTAGCGGGCGACCAGGCCCCCGGATGCGAGCTGGTGGAACCAGAACGCGTCGTGTTCCTGGCTGAGGTCGCGCTCGCCCCAGAACTGCTGCTGCTGGTCGACGAGGAAGTGGCGGAGCTCGGAATCGGCCACCTCGTCGAGCGGACTGATGACGAGGTGGGTGCGGTCGATCGGCGTCGATGCGACGGTTTCCATGTTTCCTCCTTTGAAACCGGTTGGCGTGGATCCGGTGGCATTCCTCCAGGTAGGGGTCGGTTGCCGCGGGCCCGGTGCGGGCGATCCGGGCTCCGTCGCCCGGGTCGCCCGACGTCCTGTCGGGGATCGACAGGGTTCACGCCGGGGGATACCGAATGTAGCACCCACGTGATATGTGGCACATGCCCCGATGGGTGAAATCGTCACATTCGCGGGGAGTGCGGAGGTTGGGGAGCGGGGGCGACGGAAGCCGGTACGGCGGGGATCCGGGAAGGGTGGGGCGCCTCGGCGGCGGGAGTCGGCGGCGGGTGCGGTTCCGGGGGTGGGTGGCGTGGGAGAATCGGGGGCATGCTTCGTATCGCCACAGTGAACGTGAACGGTATCCGCGCCGCCTGGCGCAAGGGGATGGGCCCGTGGATCGAGGAGGCCGACGCGGACGTCGTCACCCTCCAGGAGGTCCGGGCCGCCAACGACATCGCGCTGACGATGTTCGGTGACATCGAGGGGTACGCGGCGTACTCCGCGGACTCGACCGAGGCGAAGGGGCGGGCCGGTGTGGCCGTGCTGGCCCGGGGCGCCTCGGGTGCGGGTGCGGCGGGTGCCGGCGAGGGTGCCGTCCCCGCGGGTGCGCAGGCCGTCGCGACCCGGGTGGGGATCGGCGACGAGTACTTCGACGCGGCCGGCCGGTGGATCGAGACGGACTTCGAACTGGCCGACGGTTCGCTGCTCACGGTCGTCTCCGCCTATGTGCACTCGGGGGACATGAAGCGGGCGAGCGACCCGATCTCCGAGAAGCAGGCGGACAAGTACCGGTTCCTCGACCGGATGGTCGAGCGGCTGCCGGAGATCCGCGCGCACGCCGACCACGCGGTCGTCACCGGCGACATGAACGTGTGCCACACCGAGCGCGACATCAAGAACGCCAAGAGCAACAAGTGGTCGTCGGGCTTCCTGATCCCGGAGCGGGAGTACTTCGACCGGTTCTTCGGAGAACTCGGCTGGGTGGACGTCCACCGGCAGCTCAACGGTGACGTCGACGGGCCCTACACCTGGTGGTCCATGCGCGGCAAGGCCTTCGACACCGATGCCGGCTGGCGGATCGACTACCAGATGGCGACCCCGGAGCTGGCGGCCGCGGCGAAGGCCTCCCGGGTCGACCGGGCCCCGGACTACGCCTCCCGCTGGTCCGACCACGCCCCGCTCGTCATCGACTACGACGTCCCCGGCCTGAAGTGAGGGCGCGCCCGGCCTGAAGCGCGGGCGGCCAGATCGAGAGGGCATGAATCGTCGGATTTCGGACCTGGATCCGACGATTCATGCCCTCTCGGTATGCCGCCGGGCGGACGAGCGGATTTCCGGAAGAAATCGGGGCATCATCTTTCTATTTTGTGCTTACTGAACGTACGATCAGTGGACTGTCGTGGTCACGGAGCCCGAAGCCCGGGCGACACCCACGGCGGCGACAATCTTTCCCCTCATCAGGCACGACGGAGTGACGATGACGCACCAGAACTGCACGACCCCCGGACGGGGCGCGACCCCCGAGCACGACATCATCCCCGCCCACGTAGGCAAGACCCCCGAGCACGACACCACCCGTGGGCGGAGGTTCCTGGCCACGGGCCTGGCCGCCGGAGTGGCACTCACCCTGGCGGCCTGCGCCGGAGGTACCGCCGGCGGTGGTGACGGTGGCGGCGGCGAGGGCGTGGACTTCGGCGCGAGCCCGGAGGAGTACCAGGCCGCGCTGGAGGAGATGGAGCCGGTGACGCTCACGTACCAGCCCGGATCGCAGTCGGCGCAGGGGGCGACCGGCGAGGCGGAGACGGCCTTCATCGAGCTCGTCGAGGAGTGGTCGGGCGGCAAGATCACGCTCGAGCCCGTGTGGGCACAGGCGATCGCGCCCTTCGACGAGGTCACCGAGGCGGCCGCCGACGGCCGGATCGACATCGGGACCGAGATCCCCATCTACACGCCGAGCAAGTACCAGGCGATCAACGACCTCATCAACCTCACGCCCAGCAAGCCGGCGAGCCCGTACCGGACGGAGCTGGTGACCTCGACGGCACTGCTGGAGACCTCGTGGAACACGCCGGAAATCGTGGAGAACTACGAGGAGATGGGCGTGACCGTGCTGCGGCCGACCATGTTCGAGTTCTCCAACGCGCTCATGTGCACCGAGCCGGTGACCTCGCTCGACGACTTCAACGGCAAGCAGATCCGCGTCGGTTCCGCCGCGGACCTCACGATCAACGAGGCGCTCGGGTCGAGCGGTGTGTCGATGCAGTTCGGCGAGGCGTTCGACGCCCTCCAGCGCAACACCGTCGACTGCACGTTCGGTGGCCTGCGGATCGGCAGCGAGTACGGGTTCCTGGAGGTCGCGCCGAACGTGACCTTCCCGTCCGAGGGTGCCTGGGTGCGCAATCCCACGGCGGTCGTCGCGGGGCCGGGTTACCAGAACCTGCCGCTGGCCGCACAGCAGCTGATCTTCGACGCGTTCTCCGTGTCCAACGCGAACACGTACGAGGCGATGATGTACTGGGTCGCCGATGCCATGGGCAAGGTCGAGGAGCACGGCGGTGAGGTCAACCGCCTGGACGCCGGAGCCGAGGAGGCGTTCGCCGGTGCGGTCTCCGAGCTGCAGTCGGCCACGCAGGAATCCGGCGCCATGGACGGTGTGGCCGCGCAGGAGGCCTTCGACGCCAACTACGACAAGTGGACGGGCATCGCCGACGAACTGGGGCTGCCCGAGTTCGACGACTACATGTCCTACGCCGAGGCGTACCGGGCCGAGCCGATCGAACTCGACGAGTACTCGCAGCGGATCTTCGAGGAGATCTACACCCCGCATCGCCCGAGCTGAGCGCTACACCCGTCTGCCGGATCGTGAGATGTCGGTTCTGCCTTGAGATGCGAGCTGCGTGGCTTGCACCTCGAAGCAGAACCGACATCTCACTTCTCGGGGGCATACGCGAGGAGGTGCGGGAAACACGAAGCGGGGGGG